>NZ_CP035951.1:4165346-4487962 GCF_013376875.1 Acidovorax sp. JMULE5 | reverse complement strand
ATCTTCAAGTCCCAACAACACCTGCGCTTGAAGCGGAAAGAAGTGCTTCCGAATGGCCTCGCGGGCCTCCTGCGCATCGTGGTGCATGACGGGCTTGCCGATCACGATACTGGAGGCATAGCCCATCTGCTCCAGATGCCAGATGGTGCGAAAGATGTTGAGATGGCCACCGGACCCGACATTGAAGTCAGGAATGAACCACAGCAGAGTGCCCGGCTTGGCCTCACCCGACTGGGCAGGCAAGACATAAGGCAGGGCGAAGTCGTAGTGGCGAAAGACATCCACATACCGCCCTGGGCCTTGGCGCACGCGACGCACCACCGCACGCAGGGCGGCAAAAACGCCTTCCTTGCGCGCCATTTCTTTCACACGCCAGATCTTCTTGGAGAGATTCAACGCCATGGTCAGACAGCTCCCGCACGCTGCAATTGCTCATCGCGCGACACCGAGCGCAGCAGCCAAGCGGGTAAACGGTCGTGGCGCGTGCCCAGGTATTGCCCCGACACCCTCGCCATTTCAATGAAGCCCATGTAAATTGCATTTTTACAAAGGCGCCAGCCCTGCACCCCCCCGCTACGTAACCAGCCAAGATCCCGCTTTGCCAAGTACAGACCAGACTTCAAAGCCTGCACCAAGCTGTCCTGAATGCGATAGCCAAAGTAGAGATTGAATGAGCGTGCTTCGTCAAAATTGCGCTGCAACGTCTCCCACACACCGAAATCGTGCGAATGGTAGACCACCGCATCTGGCACAAAGGCCTTCGCGTGTCCCGCCTCAATGGCGCGCAGCGCCCATGTCTGGTCCTCTGCAAATGCCACTTCTGGCAAAGGCAGTTGCTCCCACACCGAGCGGCGGATGCATGAATTGTTGCTGGAAAAAAAGTGCAGCCACTGGCGATAACCAGGATCTCTAGCAAACCGGGCGGGGTCTTCAAGGCGAACCACGGACAGCTTGTCGCCAAAGCCGGCAAAATGCTGATTCAGCTCACAGTGCGTAATATGCCGCGCTTGGGGATGGGCTCGATGAGGACCAAAAGCCCCCGCCACACCTGGCTCAGCGTCGCAGCCCTGCACCATGTTGTACAACCATTTGGGGCTCGCAGGTCGCGCATCTTGCGTGATAAATACCAGAAACTGCCCCCTTGCCATGGAAGCCAGTAGATTGCGTGTACGCCCGTGGCCGAACTCTGCCGCAGGAATAGTCTCTACGCGAACACCACGCTGCCGGGCGCATTCCACAGAATCGTCGGATGATCCGGAGTCCACCACAATGACCTCGAATGGCCACGGCGCTTGCTGCGAGAGCACGGCATCCAGCACTTCACCCAGCAAGGGCCCTCCGTTCTTGACGGGGATCAACACGGAGGCGCGCATTTCAGTCATGGGCAGTCAGCATGGAGCTCAGTTGGTGGGAAAGCGCCATGCGCCTTGTGGTCACATTGCGCATTTTGGTTTAACCACCATGGCAATCCGCAAAACCTGCCATTGTACTGCGCCGCCCTAAAACAGCACCCTGACCTCTTGCCTCGACCAAGCTCAAGCTACTTGGCCATCGTCTGCTTCAAGAACATCGCCCTGATGGCTGCGTTGTCCAGCTCCACCCCATACTTCGCAAACAAGTCGCTACGGACTTTCTTAGCCCCTTCCTGGCGGCAGTAAGCTACCGAACGGGCAGGCACAGACAACGCCACCTCTTCCCACGCCAACTGACGGCCTTCACGCTTCTCATTGACCTTGAAGAGATAGGCAAAGTTACCTTCACGCAATGGCCCCACCATTTCGCCTTGCTTTGCTGTAGCCAAAACACGGAGCACGCTGGCTTCTTCGTCAAAAAGCGTAATCCATCCCAAATCACCCTGAGGATCCAGCTTGTAGACAGCCTCTGCCTGCTTGGTCAGGTCATCAAACGACTTCTTGCCTGCAGCAACATCGCCAGCCTCCTTCATCAGCCAGGCAGCAGCCGACTCACCCTCGACGGTTTCAGATGCCGGCAGAATGACGCGACTCAGCCTGGCCATGGGCGGCACCCGGAAAGCCTGAGGGTTATCGTTGAAGTATTGACGCGATGCCTTCTCGTCGGCTGGAGGCGTACAGGCTGGAGCGAGCTTTGCGTACACAGCTTGCGCATAAATATCATCGAACCGCTGCGCCTCCCGCCCTTCTTCATGTGGGACCCCTACCTGCTTACCCTCCAGGGAGAACACCCGCACCGCAGCCATTTCCCGCAACACGGTTTGCACGCCCCAAGCACTGCGACTGGTAGGGCGAAGGTCAACGCGCTTCTCCAAATAAGCCGAAAGATCAGCCTGGCTGATCGTTTCACCATTGGAGAAACGAACCAACGTATCTGACGCATTCGCCAAAGAGGCAGTTGCGACAGCGGCGCACATGATCAAGCTGCGAACCCAGCCCAGATTGCACAGAGTAGATGTCATAGAAATTTCTGCAAAAAACAAACTCACAAGCGTTCAGCGGCGCGATCCCAAAGAGAGCCATAGATCACGTCCACTACTGCATCGACGGAATTGAGCACCACAATATCCTGCTCACCATCGCCATCGACATCGATGAGTTGCAAGCCCGTAGAGAACCCGCTAGTCTTTATCCAACGGGTTTCCAGCACTTTGGCATCGGCATCGAGGCGCTGCAGATAGAGCTTTCCGTCATCAGCCCATGCCACCAAATCGTCAGACAGGGGCGCAACGGCGACGCTGCCGGTCAGAGGTGACTGTATGTATTGGAGTTCCCCGGTTTGCATGTTGATACGGGCATTGCGCGCACCCGTTTCCAGAGCCACATACAGCCATTGCCCCGAAGGAGAAGGCCGCGCGTGGCGCGCCACAGCGCCAAAAGTAGCCAGCACACGGGGAGCAGCAAGGAGGTCAACGTCGGAAACCGCGACCACCTTGCGATCATCCAGACACGCTACGGCAATTCCGCCACCGGCCGTGCCCGGAACTTTGCTCACTTGAACAGGATGCCAAGGCGCCTCACACCAACGCACACTCTTGGGCGCAGCCGCTTGCGCCACACCCTCCTGCCAATCTATCCACGCAACATTCTTGCCACTGTAGGGTGTTGCCAGCATTTTGTATCGACCTTGCGAGGCAGTCACGAGAATGACATCCCGCGGAGCAAAACCTACAGGCGCCTGATGCACCCGTACCAAGCGGTCGCCCTCAACCCTGAAGATATCGAGACTGCCCGTGGCCTCCACGGCAGCAGCCACCAGCGTGTCTGACAGCCAGATAGCGGAGTCTGGATGGTAAGCCACAGACTGGCGATCCAGTTGGCGTGCCGTGCGCCTATTGATCTGCTGCAGAACGACGCGGCCTTCTTCGTGCTCAACATACACGAAACGGCATTCGCCCTTGGCAAAACAACGTACTTCGCCGCCCCAAACCATGTGCGCTTCAATGGCAATTCGATCCGAAGCCTTTTGATCCGTCGGTGCCTTGGCAGAAGGCGCCTCCCCCGTCACAGCAACGGGGGGCGCCTGACAACCCAGCAAAACCGAAATCCCTAGCACAGCAAGCAGTCGGAAAGGAGCGGAGGAAGACAATTTCATAAAGACCCCAAAACATGCAAAAAAAATGGCGCCCAAAGGCGCCATTTTTTGAAGCAGCCCGTAGGGCTACCATTTTTTCTGACTTAGCACAGCAGCTGGTGCTGCGCTCATCGAGAAAATTAGTTGTGCGTGCCAAGGATGGACTGCACAGCACCGAAGGCAGGCATGCTGATCACGCTGTACGTGAACACAGAACCACCCAGGGAGAAGAACGACGAACCGTCAGCACCTGGGAAATCATCAGGCTGCTTAGCCATTGGCGACCACTCGATGAAACCGTCGGCGAAGTTGGCTGGACGGCCAGGGATCGTTTCAGGGTTGAAGAACGACAGTTCAGCTTCCGCCAGAGCGAAGTTCACCGACTTACGGTTTTGAGCTGCGTCGAACATGTTGACCGTGTGGGTACCACGGTGGTCACCAGTCGACCACACCACGATACGCGTTTCCAGACCGGCGTTCAGGGTGTTGTCCACAGCGTAGCGCATTGCAAAGGAAGGCGTAGCCGAAGCAACGCCACCCGTCACGGTACGAGCGCCAGCGACTGCCAGCAGGCTGGTTGCGCCCAGGGTCGTCAGATCAGAGCCAGTAGCCAGGGTCAGAGGACCGTCGATCACAGGAACGTAAGCAACGTCTTGTGCGGTGGTGGTCACTTGGAACGCGCTGGCGCCGATAGCACCGTTGACGGCGACACCTGCGGTGGCATTTGCCACGTTACATGCGGTAGCTGCGGTGGTGCTGGCAGTGTTTGCACCCACAGCGAACACCAAGTAGCCACGGGTACCAGCCAGGCCTTGACCGGCTTGCTGCGACCAGACGAAGGGCTCGAAGTCCTTGTTGGTCATGGGGAAGCAACCGTCGGTGACGTGGTTGGAGTTCGCATCAAAGAACGTCCAGAACACGGGCACAACGTTGCCGGTGTTGTTGACCAGACCCACTGCAGTGGTGTCGGTATCGCCATTGTGGATCACGTTAGGAACCACGAAACCATTGCTGTACGTACCCACGGTGTACGCCTGCGCCACACCAGCACTCAGCGCAGCGGCTGCAACGGCTGCCATTGCAAATTTTTTCATCTTCTCAGTCCTTAGATAATTGAAGGAAGCTTTCCCACCCTGTGCGGGATCTGCAACCCATCCGTACTCCGTTTGGGTTGATGCAATCTTATACTGATACCTTTGATTTTTTCAACCTATTTCCACCAGAAACCCAACACACCCTTGTTTGTTGCACTCAAACAACGAAGTATCACTGGGCTGTTGGAAACATGACACTGCGCCGCTGCACATGGTGCCACACACCGTCAATGCGGCGCCATTCGTCTTCGGTCGCAGCCTCTTGCTTTTTCAAGCGCAGCAACGGCAAAGAGTAGCGCATCCACACATTGACAGTCGCGCGGTCGCCCTCAATGGCGCGCACCCCACGCACCTCCACCGCATCGAATGTAATGCCTCCACGCTTGAGATAGCCCTCCAGGGTGGCGCTCGGATCCTTGGACATCTCCTCATAGGCCCAGGCACTCACGCGGTCGTTTTTCTGAATGAGCGCCCAGTACGCCTTCGACCGGGCCAGAAGTGCAGCTTGGTCATCTTCGGCCGACACCACTGCGCCTCCAGTGGCGGCACAGCCCACCAGCACCGCCAAAACCGCAGGCGCTGCCAAGGTCACGACGAGATGACGACGGGTAACAGGTTTTGTCATGTAAAGAATCTCCTGATTGACTATCTATATATGGGATACGCCACACTGGCTAGGGCCATAGCAGCCAAGCGCAGTCACCGCGAAGGTTGCAACTGGGCATCTGGGGGGCGGAAACTCATGGGTTGGGCCTGCAAGGACAAGGAGCGCATGCGTTCGCGCATCTCCGCACTGGCCGAACGCAGCTGATCATCGTCCTCCAGGGCACGGGGCGTCATTAGCACCAGCAGCTCCGTGCGGTTGCGCTGGTTGGACGTGTTGGAGAACAAGGCGCCCAACAATGGGACGTCTGCAAGCCCTGGCAAACCGCTACGGGTGTTGCTGTCATTTTCACGGATCAATCCACCCAGAACGATGGACTCACCGGAACGCACGGCGACACGCGTTTGTATTTGCCGGGTCTGAAAGGACCGCTGTTTCGTCACATCATCCTCCTCACCCACATCGGTGACTTGCTGAGAGATGTCCATGGAGATCAACCCCCCCGCATTGACGGATGGCGTGACGGAGAGCAGCACCCCAGTGTCTTTGTATGTAATGGACTGACTGATAAAACTACTGCCAGTAGCGGCCGAAGTTGAACTCAGGATAGGTTGTTGCTGGCCGACCTGAATGTTGGCAGTGTGGTTGTTCAGAACCAAGATAGACGGACTGGACAACAACCGCACCTGCTGTTTTGTGGCAACGGCGTTCAGCGCGGCGCGAACCACGTTCGCCTTGCTGATGGTGTACGAAAAACCAGGCACTTTGGGGCCTATGCCACTGGTGCCGAGGTCCAGCAATGCCCCACCTTCACGATCCCTGCTAAGACCGTTTTGCAAGTACCACTCAACGCCGTATTCCAGGTTACCCGTAAGGCTCACCTCCACGATGCTGGCCTCAATCAACACCTGCATTGGAGCCTTGTCCAGTTCGCGCAGAGCCTGCTCGATCCGGCGGTATTCAGTGCGGGGAGCACGAATCAACAGTGCGTTGCGCTTCTCATCCGCAACCACACGCACGTTGCCATCCAATTGGCTTGTCGACGTGAGGGACGTGTTGTTCGAAGATGCTCTATTTCCGCCAGCGCCCAGCGCGGCGTTCATAGGACTACTGCCCGTGCCAGAGCTGCTGCTATTGCCATAGAGGCCGCTGGAACTGCCCGTATTGCCAGTACTGCCCGTACCCAGACCGGAGCCCCCCGCCCCCCGAGAGAACTGCGTGGGCGCCGAGCCCGCCGCGACACCACCCGAGCCGGTTTGCCCGGACTGCCCGCCAAAAAGGCCATTGAGCATTTCCGCCAGCTGCAATGCCGAGCCGTTTTGCACCGGATACACAAACAGGCTGGCCTCCAGCGTATCGGTGGGACGGTCCAGGCGACGGATCCAGGTTTCCACTTGGGCCAACAAATGACTGCGCGGCGTGACCACCACCAGGGCATTCAGGCGCTCAACGGGAAAGACGCGAATCAAGCCACCCAAAGGGGTCGCCATTTGGGCGCCGGCACCGCTGGCACCACCACTTGCGGCCGCACCACCTGCAGCAGAACCCGACGTGCTAGGCGCCCCCCCGCAGGTGCGGCACCAGCCCCCCCATAGGGATCGGAGGATTTGTCGGAGCCTAGCATCGCCTGCAGGGCATCCCGTACCACGTTGACGTTGGCGTTTTCCAACACGAACACCCCCAGCGACATGCCAGAGAGAAAGTCCACGTCGAACGCTTCCACCATTTCCAGCCAGCCACCCAACTGGGCCTTGCTGCCCTGCAGCACCAGCAGGTTGCGCAGGGAGTCCACGTAGACGATGGCCTCACGGGGTGCGATAGGCGCCAGAATCTTGGCCATCTCGGCCGCTGCAATGTGGTTCAAGGGAACGATAACCGTCCCGGCACCCGACAGATCCTTGAATTTGGACGCCCCCACCACCGGGCGCGCGCCCACGGTAACGGTACGCTTGGTCACGTGGTAGACCCCCGCGTTGTCGCGGACGATGGCCAAGTCGTGGGGCAACAGCACCGCATCCAGCACATCCAGAACCTGACTGCGCAGCAGCGGCTGGCGCGTATGCAGGCTCACCACCGTTTCGCCACCAGCGTCGATGGTGTAGTTGAGCTTGAGCAGGTCTCCTAGCAACGCTGTAGCCAAGTTGCTGACAGTGACATTCTCGAAATTGAGTGCCACCTTGTCGCCCTTGGCAAGCACGGGATCGATTGCAGGCGCCTTGTCGCGCTTGAAAAACTGGTCGTTGCCAGGATAAAGCTTGGTGCTGGAAGAGGCATTCTTTTGCGCCTGCTCCTTGGGCGCTGACGCCGCCGGTGCAGGGCTTGGCGCCACTGGCGCAGCCGCAGCTGCAACAGGCTGCGATGGCCCCGGTGCTCCGCCAACCGCGACCTTGGAGTCCGTAACTCCAGACGCCGCAGGACCTCCCTGCGTGCTGGCACAGCCTGCCGCCAGCAATGCGAGCAAGAGGATGGATGGCCGAATATTCATAGAGATAGCTCCAATATTGGGGTACGCCGCTAGGGCTTATTGATTTGTTGCAGGCCTGCGCAGGCGGTCACCGATCGGTCCGGCTTTCACGGCCGCCGCACTTCCCGCTTCCAGCGGGCGCTCTACACGTTGGTCATCCGCAGACACAAAGAGAGCCTTGCGGCCATCAAAGGATTCAACTCGCCAGGGTTTGGTTTCCCCGGTGATCTTGAGGGTGCTGCCATCGGGGCGCTGCAAGATGGCCACACGCTCCTTGCCAGACTCAAATACTGCAGTGAGGCGCGCCTGCAGCAACTCCGTGACCAGACTGGTCTTTTTTTCTTCCACCGCCACCGGGCGCCGCGATGCCCACAACAAGGGGCGCTCCACTGCCTGCTTTGCCCGGACCTTAATCACCGGGGGCATGGGCTCAACCTTTGGAAGATCGGGCCGGCGCGCTTGCGGCGGGTTCCAGCGCTCTTTTTCGGTATGCCACCAGTAAGCGCTCGCAGCCACAGCTACGGCACCCAGGACGGGGCCGACGTACCAGGGTTTGATCATGGCTTGGCCTTTTCTGGTGCCAAGGGGGCCTCCAGCTGCAAAGACAGGCGTGCATTTTGCGGACCCGCGCCAGAACTTGCCCCCTCACGCGTGATGTTGGCGGTGCGCACCCAGAAAGGAGGGCGGTGCGTCTGAAGACTTTCCATAAAGCTCACCAACTTGACCCACTCACCATTCACGGTTGCCGTCAAGCGTATGCGCGCCAGCTTGCCATCCACCCCAGGCTCCAGCGCGACCTGGGATGAAACCAGCGTGCCACCAGAAGCCATGATCATCTGGCGAAGCTTCTGCTGGATATCGTTTTGAGAAGTTTCGCCAGCAGGGTGCACCAGCGGGGCCACCGTACTGCTTGCTGCGCTGAGCAGGGTTTCGATTTCAGCGCCGGCGTTCACCACCCCTTCCAGGCGTTCGCTACGGGGCTCCAGTTGTTGCAGGGCGTTGTTGTAACGCGCCCAGAGAGTGCTGTAAATCAGAGCGGCACAAGCAAAGGCGCCAACAAGCAGCACCAGCAGCAAAACCACCGAATGACGGCGCCATACATTCATTTTCATGGTTTTGCCCCCTCGCCCCGCCAGCGCATTTCAAACGTGAAGCGCTCTTTATTCAGCGTGCCGTCGCGCACATTTGCCCCGGTGGCGCGCACATCCACCAGGCCAGGCTGGCGCCCTAGATGCCCAATAAGTTCGGTAGCATTTGCCGTCAAGCCCGTGATCCGGATTTCGCTACCGTTGACTTCGATGCGATCCAGCCAGGTGTCAGCAGGAATAGCGGCGGAAAGCGCATCCACGACACTGGCGAGAGGCAGGTCCGTGCTGATGTTCTTGCGAAGCTCTTCCGCCAGTTCTGCCTGGCGACGCAGTTCATCCATCTTCTGGCGCAAGGGAGCCGCCTTGGGCTCCAGCATGTTGACGTGCTCCACAGCGCGGACCACGGCCTGGCGCTTCAAGACCAGCGGCATGAGTGCCGGCAATGACAATGCTGCGAGCAGGACAAGCACCAGCCCCACCCCCAACCAATCCATCCAACGCTGGCGGTTGTACTGCTTTTGCCACGCCGCAGTACGGACGGGAAGCGCGCGCCCCTGGCGCATCAGATACACAGGCGCATTTTCGGCAAACCCGTGCTGCGCCATTTGCTCGGCCAGGGTGTTGCGTCGGCACATGCCCCACTCCACCATCCAACCACCTTGGGCTTGAGGTTCTGCCCACCATGCCGCCACAATCTGTTCCGGCGGCATGGGAGAGACCCGCCACAGGGCTTCTTCGACGCCGCCTGCCAACGAGCGCCGCGGCATATCCGGCAACTGCACGGTGCCCCAAAGACAGCCGGACTCCGGTACCAGCAGGCTCGAAGCCTTTCGATTGTTGGCGCGCTTGCGGGCACGGGTTCCAGTGATGGTCCAACGCCCTCCGTCGGACGCAATGGCTGCACTCGCGACTGCAGGCCAGGCGCCATGCTCCATGAGAACGCGCTTGAGATCACCGAAACCCCATGCCATTCGGTCCAGTGTTTTTTGCGCACGAAGAGATAGCTGCCCCCAACCTGTCATGGCTTGAATTCCTGTTCCGGCTTGTTTAAGCGGCGTGTCGGCTCCAAAGAGAGCGTTGTCCAGGGCGTCAGACCACCGGGACGCTCGCTGAGATCGATCCATGCCTCACGCTGCCACCAGCGATCACCTTCAGCCCGCACAAAAGCATTGAGGCGCACTGTCAGACCGCCCCCAGCGCGGGCAGGCGAGAAAAATTCGGCTGCAGCTCCTGTCAAAAGCACGCCAGCCCGCGTTTCCGGTGGGGAGTTGTGAATGCGCGCCCCCAAACCTGGCTGTCCCGTGAGGACGTCGATCAGAGCGGGGGGGCTGAATCGATTTCGATGCGTTGCTGCCCATTGATACCCAAGTGGGGCGCGATTATCTCATAGAGCTCAGACGTCATTCCCAGGACTGATCTCAGTTCAGAAAGGTCATCCAGCGCGCCATTTCGAGGCAGGGAAGGCCAGCCAGCAGCGCGGTATTGGGCAGCCTCAGCCCCGCCCACACCACCTGGCGTGTCGTCAGGGTCGATGAAGTCCCGCACACGTGAAGTCAAGATGGCGGCCTCCCCCGAGGAGAGCCCTCCGGCTCTTTGAAAGAGCGCCTGCAGCAGAGCTTCGCTGGCGACATTGACGTCTACCAGACCTCCAGAGGGCGTGACCTCCACCCAGATGTCATTGGACCCCATTGGCAAACGTTGAATGCGGTACCAGCTGTCTGCGGTCTTTTCGGACATCATTCGCTGCGCTGTCAGTTGAATCGCGGCGTCCAGCACGGACTCTGCTCGCAAGCGTTCCAAATCCAGCGCTGCGCGCTGCGTTTGCTGGCGAATCCCCCGTGAACTCGCCATCACCACCAATGACAAGGACGCAACCAGCCACAGCACCAGAATCAGCGCTGCGCCCCGGCTGCCGCGTTTCCACCGCTTCATCACCTTGCCCTCGCGAGAGGGAACACCAGAGGAGGCCAGTCTCCGCGCGCATCGGCAATTTCCACCCGGATACGGGCCGGGTACTGCGCTTTGGCAGAGTCCCATTGCTGAGTCCACTGACCCGTCAGACCGTCCTGGTAATGCCACTGAAGCGTTCGCACATCCGGCAGAAGTGTTTCGCGCAAAGCCTTGCCCCAGTCCAGCGCCATCAGTGCTCCGTCATAAGGAACGGCTTCTACCGACAGATCGACGCGCCCATCAGCATGGCGCAGGGGGCTCATGCGAAATACGTAGAGTCCCCCAGCATCCCCCCGCTCTGGCAATGGCGCCACCCAGATCGCACCCGCAGCATTTCCGCTAAAGAAATTCACAAAGATGTTTTCGTCGCGCCGACTCAACAAGCGCAGGGTGTCAAACTTGCGCCCAAGCCATTGGCTGACCACCAACATGCGCTCAGAGCGCTCAATGACACGCTGGTTGCGCTCTTCCGAACGCCCGATGACTCCCACGCCCGCAAACATCAGAGCGACCACTGCGGACGTCACGGCCAATGCGACCAGCAACTCCAACAAGGTAAAACCGCGGGAAGTTTTTCGAAAAGAGTGGGTCATGGTGCGGACCTGTAGGGCTTCCATGTGGTCCATGTGACAGCCGTCACACCATCTTTACTGACCTCTACGGTCACCCTTGCCGCACGCAAAGGTGGCCCGGCTACCGGGCGACCACTCTCGTCCATCATTTGGACCGGTTCGGGCGCCACCTGAATCCGCCAACTCCAATCGCCTGCCCGTCCGGAATCCTGTCGCATCAAATCCTCTGCAAAGGTTCCAGCAGCCACTGCCGACCTGGCCACGAGAGAGGCCTCCACCCGAGCCTCCACATCCACCACATTCTTGGAGCCTTGCCCCACGCTGCGGTAAAGACTTGCCAGCGCAATGGAAGCAATTGCCATGGCGACCAAGGCCTCCAGCAAACTGAACCCCCGTTGATTCCGAGGCGCTCGCCTGAATGACTTGAAAATAGGATCAATCAGGGGCAACAGACAGCACGTCACGGTCATGACTGGGCCACGACCATGGATTGCTCCACCGTCCCAAGGAGCCAGTTCACGCGAAAGCTGACGCCCTGCCCACCTCTTAGCACTGCAAGCCGCCCGCCACGTGCGCCGCCGTCGGAATTGAACACAAAATAGGTTCTCCCACGGCAGTTGCAGTTTTGCCAGTGCGCGAATTGCGTTCAATCGCTTCCCACTGAACCACCAGTGATGCAGGCACCTCCAGAGCCAGGCGCCCATCCACCACCAGCCTGCGAATGTCTGGCTGGTAGGTCACGGCCACCGAACGGCCTTCCTGGACGCTGAGCGCACGCGCTTTGTTCAGTTGGCTGGAAACATCCCGTACCGTCTGGTTGTAGCGTGAACGCTCCATGTACGCCTGCCCGCCCGCCCCCACCACGGAGACAGTAATGGCAGCCAGCACCAGCACGACCAGCATCTCCAACAACGTGAAGCCACGGATGCGGAGGTCTGACGCCAACAAAGGGCGGCTCATGCGAAACAAGTCACCAGACGGCACTGGGGAGTGGAAAGCGCAACAGAGCGTCAGTTAAAAACGTCCGCGTTCTCACCGTCACCGCCCGGCTTGGCGTCGGACCCCAGAGAGAACACGTCGGGCCCGCCATTGCGTCCCGGGTTTTTGTACAAATAGGCGGCACCCCAAGGATCAGAAGGCAGGCCCTTCTTCAGGTAAGGGCCATTCCATCCCTGGGCCGTTGCGGGCCGCTCTGCCAGGGCACGCAGCCCTTCAGCATCATTGGGATAACGACCGACGTCCAGCTTGAAAAGGTCCAGGCTCTGCTCAATTTCCGAGATCTGAATGCGGGCCGTCTTGGACTTGGCACCGCCGAGTTGATCAAGCACCTTCGGGCCCACCAGCCCGGCAAGCAACGTCAGAATCACCAGAACCACCAGCAATTCAATCAGCGTGAAGCCCGAGGAACGCTGCGCTCGCGCCATTGCTTTGTGTTCAAAATTCACTACATTCATTTCAAAATCTCTCAAATAATCCAGAATCAAATTGTGTCGTTGATCGACAAAACGCCACCCAGAATCGCAATAATAATGAAGGCAACCAAGGCCCCCAAAACAATAATAATCAAGGGTTCCATGGCTGCCAAAACACGCCCCATGGTACGCCGACCTTCATCCTCATAACGATCCGCCAAACCCAGCAGAGTAATATCAAGCTGCCCTGTTTCCTCTGCAACCCGAATAAGCTGCGGGGTGCTGGATTTCCCGAAGTAAGGAGAGACAAACCCTGTGGAAAGTCGTTTGCCTGTTTTTACAATGCCCACCAGAGGTTCAATATCCTTGCGCAATGCGGTATTGGTCAGTGTGTCCACAGCAATGCGCAACGCATCCACCATGGGTACACCCCGCTGCAACAAGATGCCGAAGGTGCGGAAATAAATAGCAAACTGCAGATTCCGCAACACCTTGCCGAACAGGGGGAGATCCAACAGCACACTGTCAATGCGCAACCGCCCCGCAGGCGTCGCGCCCCAGCGGGAGCCCAGGAACAAGACCACCGTCAAGCCTAACAGGATTGCCATCCAGTGCGAGCGGATCAGATCACTGAGATCGACCACCAACCGCGTGGAGTAAGGCAGTTTGTCGCCCATGGAATCAAAAATTTCCCGAAACTGGGGAACCACAAATGCCAGGAGCATCACGACGGACAGCACCGCAACAATCAGCAAGATGACGGGATACGTCATGGAGGAAATGACGTAGTTGCGAAGCTTGTCCTCTGCCTCCAGTTGCACCGTGAGTTCTTTCAGAACCACATGCAGCGAACCAGAAGTTTCCCCCGCCCGAATCAGAACCAGATATTGGCGCCCAAGATCCCGCTCAAACGGCAGCAGCGACTGGTACAGAGACTTACCGCCACGCACCCCTTCCTCGACCTTGGCAATGAACGCTTTCAGCCGCTCCGTGTTGGCCGTCTCCTTGAGCATGACCAGCGCCTTGTCCAGCGGCATGTTGGCCTGCTTGAGGTGGGCCATCTCGCGGCTGAACAAAAGGATCTCGCCACGTTTGAGCTTGCCCCCCCGGCTTTGCGGCTCATCTTGGGCAACTGCTGCCGACTCGTCTGCAATACGGACCGGCGTCACGCCCTGCCCAATGAGTCGCAGTCGCGCGGTCTCCACGTTCAGCGCGCGGATCGTCCCCTGGCAGGCCTTGCCATCGGACGTGATTCCATCGTATTGAAATTCAATCATTTTGACGCGCAACGCGCAGGACTTCTTCCGCAGTCGTCAGACCTTTGAAGACCTTGGTGGCGCCATCCTGCAACAAGTTCCCCCCGGCATAGGCGCCATCCCCGCCCCCCAACGAAGAACCTCTTTCGAGCACCACCTTTTTTACGTCTTCTGACATTACCAGCAACTCATGAACGGCCAACCGCCCTCGGTAGCCGGTCCCCCGGCATGCAGAACAACCGACGGACCGATAGATGACTTGACCCTCCTCCATGGACATGCCCAGGGAGGCTGCGGCAGCCTGCGCCTGGTCCGGCAGCAACGGCGCTTTGCATTCCTCACACAGCTTGCGCACCAGGCGCTGCGCCAGCACGCCAATGACGGACGCCGTGATCAGATAGGGCTCCACACCCATATTGATCAGCCGCACGATGGCCCCGAGTGCGCTGTTGGTGTGCAGGGTGGACATGACCAAGTGGCCCGTCAATGCCGCCTGGACCGCAATTTCAGCGGTTTCGCCATCGCGCATTTCCCCGATCATGATCACATCAGGATCCTGGCGGAGAAAGGATCGCAGCACCTTCGCAAAGGTCAGCCCGATCTGGGGCTGGACCTGCACCTGGTTGAGCCATTGCAGCCGGTACTCCACCGGATCTTCCACAGTCAGAATCTTGAGGTTTTCGCCCTCCAGTTCCTGCATGGAGGCATACAGCGTGGTGGATTTGCCAGAACCCGTGGGCCCGGTTACCAGAAAGATCCCATGCGGCACGCTGAGCAGCTGACGCATGGTTTTCAAAGTGGGTGGCGTGAAGTGCAGGCTCTCCAGCGAGAGCAGGTCGAAGTTCTTTTCCAGCAAGCGCATGACGACCGATTCGCCAAACATGGTGGGTATGGTGGACACGCGAGAGTCCATTTCCTTGCCATGCACGCGCAGCTTGGTGCGCCCGTCCTGCGGCATGCGGCGTTCCGCAATGTCGAGCTGCGAAAGGATCTTGATGCGGGACACCACAGCGGGGGCATCCTTGTTATCGATCTCGTCAATGGGGTACAGCTCACCGTCCACCCGTATGCGGACCACCGATTTTTCTTCGTAGGTTTCGATGTGAATGTCGGAGGCCTGGGCCGCCACAGCCTGGGAGAGGATATGGCTCACGCGCTGGATGATGGGGGCCTCCGAAGCCATATCCCTCAGGTGCTCGATGAACTCCGAAGCCTCAAACTGGTCCGCAACGGCTTCTCCTTCCGGCTCCGACTCCTGGACGTACCAGGCATTGAGCTGACTGGATATTTCGGACTCCAGGCCAAAAAAGACCCTGGGAGCATCCCCAAAGACAAGGCGCAGTGCATCGCGCAATGCCGCGCTCTTCGGATCTACCGACGCGAAATCCGGCGTGGACTCAGCGTCCTCTGCATTTCCCAAGGGAAGCAGGTTGTTGGCCAGCAAAAAGCTGGTGTTCAACCGCGACGTTTCCGGCTTTTCCTTGGGGAAGGCGTCTTGACGCACCAAAGGCAATCCGGCCTGCCGGGACAGTGCGGAGTAGACATCCACCTCAGACACCAGTCCCAGACTGATAAGCAGGCGCCCCAGACGACCGCCCATGGAACGCTGGACCTCTAGCGCCCTCTCCAGGTCATTGCGCGACAACTTCTGGTCCGCAAGGAGCATCTCACCGAGCCTGGGCGCAGCGATATCGACGCTTTCCACTTCACCAATTTCAGCCGAGAGCTTCATTACCAACGCCTTTGAACATTCTTCCAACCACCCAATACCCGGGCCCGACTTGTCTCACTCGGGCGGAGTGAATCACTTGAACCACAGCAAACAGCGGCTTAATCGATCCAATTCGGGGCCCACATAATATTCGCGATATCCAAAAATTCTCGCCCTCAGAGGCCCACCCCTCCACGCAAGGTATTCTGACACGTAGCCTTCATCCAGCCCCAAGGCGCGCAATCGCAGCTGCAGCGCCTGCGCCTGCAGATAGGTAGCCCCACCCAGCACCCGGACACGCCGGACGATCCCCTGGCCGTTCGTCAAAAGACGGAGCAAACGCGTCTTCAGGCTGCGGTCCCTGGCGCCCACCTGGTTGGCGCCATGCTGGCGATACAGGATCAGCGGGGTTGGCACAAAACACCTATGGCCGCTTCCACTCACCAGGCCACACCACCAGTCGTGCATGATGGTCTCCTGCGGGAGGGGCAAGGCCATTCGCAACAGAGTGCGGTTCACCATCATCGTGCATCCCGTCACCTGGTTCACGCTGAGCAGCGAAAGTGGCGAGCACTGCAGAGGGTCCATACGTTGGTATGTGGCGAAGGACTCCGAAATCACGCCCAAGTGCTCATCCACCACCGTCAGGTCGGAGTGCACCAGACAAGGCAATTCCGCACCACCCTCTTGCTCCATTTGCACCATTTCTTGGAGGCACAGCTCGATTTTCGGAGGGAGCCAGACATCGTCCTGGTCCGAGAAAGCAACCCAAGCAGCCACACCATCATGCAGGCTGGCCACCATGAGATTCTCAAAGTTTCGGACCAGCCCTTGCCCATGGTGGGGGTTGGGCACATGCACCAAACGCTCTCCAAAGCGCACCCGGTAGCTCTCCAGGATTGCAGGCGTGTCATCCGAAGACCCGTCATCGCTGACGAGGAGGCGGAAATTCTGGTGGGTCTGGGCCAACAGCGAATCGAGCTGGGCACGAAGATACTTCGCCCCGTTGTACGTGGCCAGCAGCACATCCACCAGCGGTGACTGCGAGGGGGCAGCCCCGCCCGCCCCTCCGCGTGAGGCCAATCCGTGAGTCGGCTCAGTCACACGGTCCCCGTGCTGGTTGTTGCAGCGCTGTGGGGCCGGCATTCTGAATGCATCAGCGCCTCGTAGGCATCTGCGATGCTATCCCAGGTGTAGTGCTCCGCCACGATATCGCGGGCACGCTGGCTTCGCTGCGGCAGCATGGCGTCCGACTGGTCAACCAATAGATCCAGGCTGCGAGCGAGTTGCTCGGGGGTTGCAAAGTAGTCGGCCGCATCGCGTGCCACTTCGCGGTTGAACGGGTTGTCGTGCGCAATGACCCAGTTTCCGCAGGCCAGTGCCTCGAGCAGCGAAGGGTTCGTCCCCCCCACCGAGTGCCCGTGCAGGTAACAGGCCGCATGTACACGCAAGCTTGCGAGCTGCCCGGTGTCGTAGATGCCCCCCACGAAACGCACGCGGTCGCTGGCATGTTGCCTCAGCAGTTGCTGGTAGGCCGTAGCACCGGACACATCCCCCACGATGACCAACGGCCAGTCACCTTCGTGCATCTCATAGCCTTGAACGATTTCAAGGATATGGTTTTCTGGCTCCGGGCGCGCCACGACCAGCATGTAGCGGCGGGGCTTCAGCCCCCAGGCAGAAAGCACGGAAGGGTCCACGTCCCGGTCCTGCACCAGTTCGGCGCCGTAGGCAATGAAGCTCGACGGAGCCCCCTTGGGATAAGTCTCGCGGAACCGCTGTGCAATGGCCTCGGCATCGGCGATGAGGCGCGTGGCCACCCGGCTGGCCACCCACTCCATGCAGCGCAGGTAGATGCGTGCAGCCCTCCCCCATTTGCTGCGGGCCCACTCCAGTCCGTCCACATTGATCCAGACCGGAACCCCAAAAACCCGGGGCCACCAGCAGGCCCACGCAGCGCCATACCCCAGCATGTAGACCAGGTCGTACCCCCGCCGGGCGTCCCACAGGCAGGCACAGTCGTAGGCCAGGACCGATGCAGCCCCCCACCGGGGCCGACGTTTGTGGCGCACGCGAACACCTTGGTAGAAGATGTCTTCGACGGACGACTCGCTGGTCTCTGCATACACAGTGACCTCGTGGCCCCGCTCCACCAGGCGTATCGAGAGTTGTTCGGCAAAGGTTTCGAACCCCCCATAGCTCGCGGGGATGCCCCTGGCTCCCAACAGGGCGATCCGCAGCTTGGCAGGGCGGTCCGGAGATCCGCCCGTTGCACGCCCCTGCGCCGTCGTCAAAGGTCTGCCTCAGCGAACCAGCGCCCCGCCTGATCCTTCGCCGAAAGCTGAATAGCGGCATCCACCGCTGGCCAGGCGATGGCAAGCTCTGGATCGTCCCAGCGAATGCAGCGCTCATGCTCCGGGCTGTAGTAGTCGGTGGTCTTGTAAAGGAAGTCAGCCGATTCGGACAACACCAGAAAACCGTGAGCAAGCCCCGGCGGCACCCAAAGCTGCCGGTGGTTGTCTTCGGTCAACAGGGCCCCCACCCACTGGCCAAAGGTGGGTGACCCCTTGCGAATATCCACTGCCACATCAAACACAGCGCCACGCACCACGCGCACGAGCTTGCCCTGCGCCCTGGGGGGCAACTGGTAGTGCAGGCCCCGCAACACACCCTGGCTGCTGCGGCTGTGGTTGTCCTGCACAAAATCGCACTGGACCCCCGTGGCCTCCCGGAAGGCCTGCTGGTTGAAGCTTTCGTAGAAAAAACCACGGCTATCGCCGAACACCTTGGGCTCAAGGAGGACAACGTCTGGGATGGATTGCCGGATGGAGTGCATGGGGGATCAATAGACTTTGTCGTTCAGCAAACGCTGGAGGTACTGGCCGTAGCCGTTCTTGGCAAGAGGTTGTGCCAGGCGCTGCAACTGGGCACTGTCGATCCAGCCGGCGCGCCAGGCAATTTCCTCGGGGCAGGCAATCTTGAGGCCCTGGCGATGCTCCAGCGTCGCAATGAACTGGCTGGCCTCCAGCAGGCTTTCATGGGTGCCAGTATCCAGCCAGGCATAGCCGCGGCCCATGATCTCGACATTGAGCTGCCCCTGCTCCAGGTACAGCCGGTTCAGGTCGGTGATTTCCAGTTCGCCGCGTGGCGATGGTTTCAAGCTCCGGGCCATCTGCGCAACCTGGTTGTCGTAGAAGTAGAGGCCTGTGACGGCATAGCTGCTCTTGGGCTGAGCAGGCTTTTCCTCCAACGACAACACTTTGCCCTGGGCATCGAACTCGGCCACACCGTAGCGCTCCGGGTCGTGCACATGGTAGGCAAACACGCTGGCACCCGCAGAGCGCTGTTGAGCGTTGCCCAGCAGTTCATGGAAATCGTGCCCGTAGAAGATGTTGTCTCCCAGCACCAGGGCGCTCGGAGCCCCATCCAAGAAAGACTCCCCGATCACAAACGCCTGCGCCAGGCCGTCCGGGCTGGGCTGCACCGCGTATTGCAGGTTCAAGCCCCATTGGCTTCCATCCCCCAGCAGTTGGGCAAAACGCGGCGTGTCCTGCGGGGTGCTGATAACCAGAATGTCCCGGATGCCCGCCAGCATCAGCGTGCTGAGCGGGTAATAGATCATGGGCTTGTCGTAAACGGGCAGCAGTTGTTTGCTGATGGCCAGCGTGGCCGGGTGCAGCCGGGTGCCGGAGCCTCCTGCGAGGATGATGCCTTTGCGTTGCGTCATGGTCTGGGGTCCGTTCAGAGAATTTCCGTGAGCATGCGCGCCACGCCCTGTTGCCAATGGGGCATCTGCAAACCGAAGGTGGACTGCAGCTTGTGGGTGCTCAGGCGCGAGTTGTGGGGGCGCACGGCCGGTGTGGGAAATGCGCTTGTGGGCACAGGCGCGACTTCTTTTGCTATTATTTTTGTAGCTATTTGCGCTTTCTGGGCTTGCGCCAGCACGTATTTTGCATACTGATTCCAGTTGGTCTCGCCCGCAGCCACGCAGTGGTACAGGCCTGCATCCTGCGGGCGCTGCTGCAGGTGGCGCAGCGCGTGGGCGGTCACATCGGCCAGCAGGTCGGCACCGGTGGGCGCACCCCATTGGTCATCAATCACCGTCAGCCGCTCACGCTCTTGCGCCAGCCGCAGCATGGTCTTGGCGAAGTTGCCGCCGCGTGCTGCGTAGACCCAGCTGGTGCGCAGGATCAGGTGTTTGGCGCCCGCCTCTGCAATGAGCTGCTCGCCTTCGAGCTTGGTGCGGCCGTAAACGCTCAGCGGGGCGGGTGTATCGGTCTCCACCCAGGGGCGGCTGCCGCTGCCATCGAAAACATAGTCCGTGCTGTAGTGCACGAGCCAAGCACCCAACTTCGCGGCCTCCTGCGCAAGGGCTCCGGGCGTGGTGGCATTGAGGGTGCGGGCAAACTCGGCTTCGCTCTCAGCTTTGTCCACGGCCGTGTGGGCGGCGGCATTGACGATGACATCGGGGCGCAGGGCGCGCACCGTATCAGCCACGCCGGCGGGGTTGGAAAAGTCACCGCAGTGCTCGGTGCTATCGAAGTCCAACGCCGTGACGGAGCCCAGCACCGACAGGCTGCGCCGCAGCTCCCAGCCGACCTGGCCACCCTTGCCAAACAGCAGGATGTTCATGCAGTGGCGCCCGTCACAGCCGCAGCGGAGGCCTCCTGCGCATACTGGGTCTGCACCCAGTCGCGGTAGGCGCCGGTCTGCACGCTGGCCACCCAGTCCGCATGGTCCAGGTACCACTGCACGGTCTTGCGGATGCCGGTGTCGAAGGTCTCGGCGGGCTTCCAGCCCAGCTCGCGCTCGATCTTGCGCGCGTCGATGGCGTAGCGGCGGTCGTGGCCGGGGCGGTCTTTCACATAGGTGATCTGGGTGCGGTAGCTTTGGCCGTCAGCACGGGGGCGCAGCTCGTCGAGCAGGCTGCAGACCATGTTCACGATCTCGATGTTGGGCTTCTCGTTCCAGCCCCCCACGTTGTAGGTCTCACCGGGCGCGCCAGCCTCCAGCACGCGGCGGATGGCGCTGCAGTGATCCTTAACGTACAGCCAGTCACGCACCTGCATGCCATCGCCATACACGGGCAGGTTCTTGCCGGCCAGTGCGTTGACGATCATCAGCGGGATCAGCTTTTCGGGGAAGTGGTAGGGCCCATAGTTGTTGCTGCAGTTGGTGGTGAGCACCGGCAGGCCGTAGGTGTGGTGCCAGGCGCGCACCAGGTGGTCGCTGGCGGCCTTGCTGGCGCTGTAAGGGCTGTTGGGCTCAAAGCCACGCGTCTCGGCGAAGGCCGGGTCGGTGGGGGCGAGCGAACCGTACACCTCGTCGGTGGACACATGCAGGAAGCGGAAGGCGGCACGCTCGCCCTCGGGCAGCGCGCTCCAGTAGGCACGCACGGCCTCCAGCAGGCGGAACGAGCCCACGATGTTGGTCTGGATGAAATCCTCGGGGCCATGGATGGAGCGATCCACATGCGATTCAGCCGCGAAGTTGACCACGGCGCGCGGCTTGTGCTCAGCCAGCAGGCGGGCCACCAGCGCGGTGTCGCCGATATCGCCCTGCACAAAGATATGGCGCGCGTCGCCCTGCACGCTGTCCAGGTTGTGCAGGTTGCCCGCGTAGGTGAGCTTGTCGAGGTTGACCACGGGCTCGCTGGAGGCAGCAAGCCAGTCAAGAACGAAGTTGGCGCCGATGAAACCCGCGCCGCCAGTAACCAGAATCATAGGGAGGGCCGTGTGAAATGCCTGCTCGGCAGAACCCACGATTATCCCACCCCGCCCGGCCCCCGGGTAACAGAGTTCAACGCGGGTATTTCTGCCCGGGCCGGCGGGTCATCAGAAGTGGATGCCCCGCATCATCTGCTGCAGCGCCACGGCCTCGGCAGACAACTGCGGCTTGGCGTCCTTGCTGCCCTTGGCGGCGGTGGAGTCTGGGAACATGCGAAAGCTCGTGTTCATGGTGATCTGCGCCACGCGTGGAACCAGCGCGTGCAGCAGCTGACCGGTGATGCCCAGCCGCGTGGCGATGCGCACCGGCTTGAAGATGCAGGCCTGGGCGATCATGTCGGCCGCCTCCTCGGGGCTCAGCGTGGGCACGTTGTTGTAGATCTTGGTAGGCGCGATCATGGGCGTGCGCACCAGGGGCATGTTGATGGTGGTGAAGGTGATGCCCTGGTCGGCAAACTCGCTCGATGCGCACCGCGTCCAGGCGTCCAGGGCCGCCTTGCTGGCCACATAGGCCGAAAAGCGGGGCGCGTTGGTCAGCACGCCGATGGAGCTGATGTTGACCACATGGCCCTTGCGCTTAGCCACCATGCCGGGCAGAAAGCCCATGGTCACGCGCAGGCAGCCGAAATAGTTGAGCTGCATGGTGCGCTCGTAGTCGTGGAAGCGGTCGTAGCTCGACTCGATGGCGCGGCGGATGGAGCGGCCCGCGTTGTTGATGAGGAAGTCCACACCGCCGTGGTTGTCGATGAGCAACTGCACAAAACGGTCGCAGTCGGTCATGTCGGCAATGTCTGCCGAGTAAGCGATGAATTGGTAGCCCTTGGCCTTGGCTTCGGCACAGGCCTCGTCGAGCTTGTCCTGGTCACGCCCGCAGATGATGGTGGTGGCGCCTGCCTCGGCAAACTTGTGCGCTGCCGCCAGCCCAATGCCAGAAGATCCACCGGTGATCAGCACCACCTTGCCCGCCACCGTGCCCTTGAGCGTGCGGTCGATGAACAGCTCGGGGTCGAGGTTGCGCTCCCAGTAGTCCCACAGCCGCCAGGCGTAGTCCTTGAGATTGGGGCAGGTGACGCCGGAGCCCTTGAGCGCGGCCAACGTTTCGCGGCAATCAAAGCGCGTGGGGTAGTTCACGAAGGTGAGCATGTCCTCGGGCAGACCCAGGTCCTTCATCACCGCGTTGCGCACGCGGCGCACGGGCGCCAGTGCCATCAGGCTCTTCTTCACGCTCTTGGGGATGAAGCCCAGCAACGCGGCGTTGACGAACAGGTTCATGCGCGGCGCATGGGCTGCGCGGCTGAAGATATCGAGCACATCGCCCACGCGGTAGCCCACTGGGTCCACCAGGTGGTAGCACTTCTTGGTGATGTCCTTCTGGTGGCTGATGACGTTGAGGGCGTTGACCACAAAGTCCACGGGCACGATGTTCACGCGCCCCCCTTCCAGGCCCACGGTGGGCATCCAGGGCGGCAACAGCTGGCGCAGGCGCTGGATGAGCTTGAAGAAGTAGTAGGGGCCGTCGATCTTGTCCATCTCGCCGGTCTGGCTGTCGCCCACCACCATGGCCGGGCGGTACACCGTCCAGGGCACCTTGCAGTCCTGGCGCACGATCTTTTCGCTCTCGTGCTTGGTCTGGAAGTACGGGTGGTCCAGACCCTCGGCTTCCTCGAACATGTCCTCGCGGAACACGCCTTCGTACAGGCCGGCAGCCGCGATGGAGGAGACATGGTGGAAATGCCCGGCATCAATCGCCTTGGCCAGGTCCACCGTGTTGCGCGTGCCCTCGATGTTCACGGCCACCTGGGTTTCTTCGTCAGCAGAGAGGTCGTACACCGCAGCCAAGTGGTAGAAATGGTCGATCTGGCCTTTGAGCTTCTTCACGTCGTCTGCCGCCACACCCAGCTTCTTCGCGGTGAGATCGCCAAACACAGGGACCGCACGCGTGGGCCCGACACCCCAGAAGCTGCGCAGGTCGGCCACCTTGTCCGCACTTTCCTTGCGGATCAGGAAATGCACCACCGCCCCCTTGCGCTCCAGCAGCTTCTTGACCAGCCGCTTGCCAATAAACCCCGTTGCCCCCGTCACGAAATACTGCATGGATAACTCCTCTGAGATAGCTTCATTCTTGCCCAAGGCCTGCGCGCACCGATTCAGCAGAAACCCGCGCCGATGCTAGGCGGCCAGCGAACGCCCCCGCTAGATGGCACGCTCTACATTTTTAGGAGCGCGCGCCTACACCTGTCGCGCCGTGCGGCGTACAGTGCGGCCATGCGTCGAAGGCAACCCGCCCCGGCAAACCCAACCAACCGCACAACGGAGGCCCCATGGTCAAGAAACTGCAGAAACTCAGCGCCGACAAAAAGAAGAGCAACGCCCAACTGTCCAGCACCGTCAAGGACTCCGCCCAGCAGATCTGGCTGGCAGGCCTGGGTGCCTTCTCCAAGGCACAGGAAGAAGGCGGCAAGGTGTTTGAAGCCCTGGTCAAGGAAGGCCTGACCATCCAGCGCAAGACCCAGGCCGTGGCCGAAGAAAAGATCACCGAAGCCACCAGCCGCGTGACCACCATGGCCAGCGACATCGGCTCCAAGGCCCAGGGCCAGTGGGACAAGCTCGAAAACATCTTTGAAGACCGCGTGGCCAAGGCCCTCGCCAAGCTGGGCGTGCCCTCGGCCCGCGACCTGGAAGCCCTGAGCGCCCGTGTGGACGCCCTGGCCAAGGGCAGCAAGGCCGCACCCGCCAAAGCTGCTGCCAAGGCAGCCACCAAGCCTGCAGCCAAGGCCCCCGCCAAGAAGGCAGTGGCAAAGAAGGCTGCTCCTGCAAAGGCAGCCGCCAAGCCTGCAGCCAAAGCCCCCGCCAAGAAGGCGGCTGCAAAGAAGACCGCGACACGTGCCGCTGCCGACGCAGCCACCAGCACGCCATCGGCCAGCTGATCACGGCTTGCCACCGGCAAGCACCCAGCCCGCTCCAAGCGGTCCACGCGCCAAGGCGTTTGGACCGCTTTTCTTTTTTTGGTGAAACCCATGAAGTGCGCTACAAGCAGCCTAGGTACTGCATACACACCCCACGTTCATGTCGCACTGCAGCATGACCGTGTGGGTTAGAGTAGCCATCAGAGACAACGCAACAACGACGCCAAACGACGCGAAGGGGCCCGCACACATGGTGAAGAAAGCGCCACGCCGCACCGCAGAACGCATTCTGGAAGTGACGCTGGACCTGTTCAACCGGTTCGGTGAGCCCAACGTCTCCACCACCCTGATCTCGGCCGAGCTGCGCATCAGCCCCGGCAACCTGTACTACCACTACCCGGCCAAGGACGAACTGATCAACGCGCTGTTTGATCGCTACGAAACCTCGCTGACCGAACTGCTGGCCGCCGCCGATGGTGTGCGCAATGTGGAGGACGCCTGGTTCTTCATGCACTCGCTGTTCGAGCTGATCTGGCAGTACCGTTTCCTGTACCGCGATCTCAACGACCTGCTGTCCAAGAACCGGCGCCTGGAAACCCACTTCCAGGCCATCCTCAAAAACAAGACCCGCGCCGTGCGCGCCATGCTGGACGGTATGGGCCGCGCTGATGCACTGCACATCGACTCGCGCGAACTGGAGGCCACCGCCACCAGCATGGTCGTGGTGCTCACTTACTGGCTGAGCTTCGAATACGTGCGCGACCCACGCCGTGCACTGGAGCCCGAAAGCGCCCAGGCCGCGCTGCTGCGCGGAGCCCACCATGTGCTGAACCTGCTCATGCCCTACCTCGAAAGCGGCCAGCGCGCCCACCTGCTGCAGCTGGTCGGCGCCTACGCACCAGCGCCAGGCTGATACGCGGCCCACCCGCCACAGACACCCACCAACAAGAACTTCCGGAGACACACACCATGGCCAAATGGACCCCCTTCCCCCACGCCGGCGACTACCAATTTGACGCTGCTAGCGTCAAGAAGCATTGGGCACGACTGCATGGCGGTGATGCCGAACCCTGCCCCAAGGACGCTGCCGCGCTGGAAGCCTGGGCGCTGTTCCACAACGGTGATTTTGAGAAAGCTGCGGCAGCGGGCATGGCAGCCGGTGGCGCGGGTATCACTGCCGCCAACAAGGCCACCTCCATCTATGCCAACTACCTGGAGCCGAAGGAGAAGGCGCGCCTGGACCTGTTCATGCAGGTGGCCGAACGGGCGGAGGCCCAGGCCGCCAAGGAGCCCGACAACGCCAACGCCTGGTACTGGCATGCCTACGCACTGGGCCGCTACAGCCAGGGCATCAGCGTGGCCAAGGCGCTGGCGCAGGGCTTGGGTGGCAAGGTGAAGGACTCGCTGGAGAAGGCCATTGCCCTGTCGCCCAAACACGCCGATGCGCGCATTGCGCTGGGCGCCTTCCATGCCGAGGTGATCGACAAGGTGGGCTCGCTGATTGGCGGCATGACCTATGGCGCCAAGAAGGACACGGGCCTCAAGCTGTTTCAGGAAGCCCTCAAGCTCAATCCGGGATCGGCCATCGCGATGATCGAGTACGCCAATGCGCTCGTCATGCTGGAGGGCGACAAGAAAATGCAGGAAGCCACCGCGCTCTACGAAAAGGCCGCCGCCGCTGAACCCATGGATGCCATGGAGCGGCTGGATGTGGAGATGGCGCGGGCTGAACTGGAAGAAGAATAAGGGGGCATCCCCCTGAGCGGCTTTGCCGCTTCCCCCTTCTCTCGACTGGCTACGCCATTCGGGAAGGGGGACGACACCCTCGCTGCGGGGCGGCCCTTGCTTGGTGTCCCTGGCCTGGGCAGCGCCAGTTTTGCAGATCAATGGTCATAGAGAGCCGCGTCGCACTAATGCAGCGACAGCGTTACAAAGCCCTCAGCCCCCAAACCGCCGTGTGGCAATCTCCAGCAGGCCGTCAAAAATCAGGTTGTCCACCAGCTCGAACGGCCGTGTCATGCTGGGCGCCATCTTCCAGCCTGCGCCGCCGGTCATGATGCAGGCGGGCTCCTGGCCACAGTGCTGCAGCAGGTGCTGGTACATGCGCTCCACGGCACCGGCGATGGCGTAGGTGCCGCCGCTGGTCAGTGCATCGCTGGTGTTGGTGGGAAAGGGGCGCACTTCACCCGTGGGCACATGCAGGCCGGCGGTGCCGGACTCGAGCGCGCGCAGCATGATGCCGTGGCCGGGCAGGATGAGGCCGCCCATGAAGCGGCCCTCGGTGTCGATGCACTCCACCGTCACCGCCGTGCCCACCATCACCACCACCAGCGGCCGCGCCGGGCCACGTGCCAACACATGGTGGCGCGCGCCGATCATGGCCACCCAGCGGTCCGAGCCCAGGCGCGAGGGATGGTCGTAGCCGTTGGTGAGCCCCGTCTCCTGCGCCGACGACACCACCCACGAGGGGGTGACGTCCCAGATTTCCATCTGCTCTTGCACGCGGCGTTTGACGGCATCGCCCGCCACCACGCAGCCCAGCATGCGCTCCGGGTGGGGCAGCGACTCCCAGCTACCTTCAGCCAGGCGGTCGATGTGATCGAGAAACTCGGCGCCATGCGCAATGAGCGCAGCCCCGGGGCGGGGAGCGTCGTACAACGCCCATTTGAGACGGGTGTTACCGACGTCGATGGCCAGAAAAGTCATGCGGCGGATTATCCCGAGTTTTGCGATGCACCTCTGCCCGAGGGCGACAGCCCCCGGCTGCACCACCCCTGCCCGCCCACAAATTGTGAAAAATCGTGTCGCGCCCGTGTCCGACACGACGCAGCCGCCCATTGCCGCTACAGTGGTCCTTCCTGTTTCTGCAACATTAGGAGGTACGACATGGGTCTTTTCAGTTTCATCAAGGAAGCCGGCGAAAAGCTGTTCGGCGGCAAAGAAGCACAGGCCGCCACGGCAGCAGCCCCCACGCAAGATGAACTCAACGCCAAGGCATCCAAGGCCATCGAGACCTACATCGCGTCCCAGAACCTGGGCGCCAGCAATGTGCAGGTCGCCTTTGAAGGACCCGAAGGCAAAGTCACCGTGAAGGGCACAGCCCCCACGCAGGCGGCCAAGGAAAAAGTCACCCTGTGCTGCGGCAATGTGGCCAGCGTGACCAGCGTCGAGAACCTGATGGATGTGACCAACCCCGAGCCCGAAGCCCAGTACCACGACGTGGTGCGCGGCGACACGCTCAGCGCCATTGCCAAGAAGTTCTATGGCGACGCCAACAAATACCCCGTGATCTTCGAGGCCAACAAGCCCATGCTGAGCCACCCCGACAAGATCTACCCCGGCCAGAAACTCCGAATCCCGCAGGCTAAGTAACCCCTGAGTCGCCTGCGGCGCCTTCCCCCAAGGGGGACGCACCCGGTGGCCCGGCAAAGCCGGTTCCACGGGTGCACTGGCATGAGTCGGGGGTGTACCGACGCCCCAAACAAACGGAACGCCGGGGCAAGTCAAGCTTTAGAATCAGCTGCCAGCGCTTATCTATAAAGCGCTGGCAGCTATTTTTTTGGGAGCATCAACCCTGCTTCCACGGCAGGCCATGAAAGCGCCAGCCGCCCTTCTTGCCACGCTGGCCCTGCGCATCGGCGTCGCCCTCAAAACCTTCCAGGATGTTGTAGGCCGTGATGCCCAGCTCAGTAGCGCGGCGCGCGGCGGCGATGGAGCGCACGCCGCTGCGGCAAAGCAGCACAGCCCGGGCGCCCTCAGGCACGGCCGTGCGCATCTGCGCATCAAAATCCGCGTTCATGGCCATGCCCGGCCACTGCTTCCACGCCACGGCGATGGAGCCGGGCACCTGCCCCACCCATTCACGTTCGGCGTCGCTGCGCACATCCACCAGCACCGCCTGGCCGGCCTGTACCCACTGCCACGCCTGCTGGGGCGTGACGTCTCCTGCGTAGCCTTCGGCGGGAGAAACGGAGGAGAGCGTATTTGTCATGGTTTGGATCCTTTCTGGGCACTAGGCAAAACGTTTGAACTGGGCGCGACCAGTGCGAGGGACGCAAGCCAAGGGCCGCCCCGCAGCGAGGGCGTCGTCCCCCTAGGGGGAAGGCGCCGCAGGCGACTCAGGGGGATTCACCACAAAGGCGCGGGCTCATCCCGCAAGCGGCTGCGCAGCTGCGCATAGTCGGGCACCACGGTGGCCACGGTGTCCCAGAAGCGCGGACTGTGGTCCATCACGCGCAGGTGGGCCAGCTCGTGCGCCACCACGTAGTCGATGATGGCCGGGCGGTAGTGCAGCAGGCGCCAGTTCAGGCGGATGGAGCCGTCGGCCTTGGCACTGCCCCAGCGGGTGTTGGCGCTCGACAGGCGCAGGCTGGCCCAGCGCACACCCAGCAGCGGGGCGAAATGGTCGAGCCGGGCCGTGAAGTGGCGGCGCGCGTCACGCATGAGCCAGGCCTGCACGGCGTCGCGGATCTGCGCGGGGCTGGCGCTGTGGGGCAGGCCGATGTGCAGGCTGGGTGACACCACATCGGTGCCCGCCACCAGCGCACCGCCTTTGCCAGCAAAACCGTGGCTCGGGTCCAGCACCACGGTCAAAGGCTCGCCCAGATAGGGCAACACGGCGCCATCGGCCCAGACAATGCGGCCGCCTTCCATGCGCTGGTGGCGCTCGCGCGCCTCAGACAGCTTGCGCAGGATCCATTCGGACTTCTCGCGCAGCGCAGAATCCACGCCCGACAGGGTGACCCAGCTGGGCGCACGCACCGACAGCCCATCGGCCCCCACGGTAAAGCCGATGGTGCGGCGCCGCGCGCGCTGCAGCGCATAGGCCACGACGGCGTCGCCCAGCAGCACTTCGCGGCTGGCCTGCGGGTGGCGGAATTCGGCCGGGGACAGCAGGGATGGCAGCGGTACGGCAGGTGCCGCAGGCATTGCAGGCCGATTTACTACTGTTTTAGGAGCTACTGGCGCTTGTCCATCCATCGCTGGAGGCATTTTTTGCTTGAAATCTGCAGCCGTCACTCCCGGCGCCACAACCGGTGCAGCCGGTGCGGCCGGAGCGACCGGCGGGTCGAAAAGGTCGAGCGCCAACTGCACAAGCCGCTGCATCACGGACTGACTTACTTCTCGCCCGCCTTGGCGTGCGGGGGGATGACCACGGCTGGGTACGCATCAGGGTCCAGGCGGCGCATCTCGGCCTCGATCCAGGCCTCCACTTCGCGCATCAGCTCGTCGGGCTTGCGGCCTGCGCTGGGAATGGGCTTGCCGATGGACACATCCACCACGCCCGGGCGCTTGATGAACGCCTTGCGCGGCCAGACCTTGGCGGACGTCACGGCAATTGGCACCACTGGCGCGCCGGTGTCGATGGCCAGGCGGGTGCCGCCGGTCTTGTAGTTGCCCTTTTGCCCACGCTCAATGCGCGTGCCTTCGGGGAACATGATGATCCAGATGCCCTGGGCCAACAGGTCCTTGCCCTGCTGCACCACCTTGTGGAAGGCCTGGGTGCGCTGGTCGCGGTCGATGTGGATCATGTCGAGGCGGCCGATGGCCCAGCCGAAGAACGGCACACGCAGCAGCTCCTTCTTGAACACATAAGCCAGGGGGCGCGGCATGATCGCTGGCATCAGAAAGGTCTCGTACGTAGACTGGTGCTTGACCAGCAGCACCGCCCCCGCGTTCTCGCCCTGCGGCAGATTCTCCATGCCGATCACGTTGGCCCGTATGCCCAGGATCACGCGGGCACCGCTGATGCACAGTGACAGCCACGCGCGGGCGATGCGGTACAGCGGCTTGCCGCGCACGCCCAGCAGCGTGCCCAGCATGATGGTCAGCGCATAGGGCACCACAGTGATGCCCATCCAGAGAAGGTGAATGACGGAACGGATAAAGGCCATTTTGATGGTCATTTTGGCCGCCAGCGCTTATCTATCAAGCACCAACAGCTATTAAAGTAATAGCATCAGAAAGCAGCGCCGCCAGGCGCTGGCAGGGGTGTCGCCGCCAGGGGTGCCGCAGCGGGCTGCACAGCAGGCAAAAGCTGGTCCACAAAATCACCCAGGCTGGCATGCACGCGCGTGCCCGGCGGAACCCCCGCTGGCAAGGGGCCACCCGGGTGTACCTGCGCCGACTGCCCCGTGCACACCAGGTGCAGCTGTGCGCCCAGTGCGGCGCCTGCCTGCAGGTGCGCGGTGCAGCTGCCCACCACCTGCACATCCTCACGCTCCACCCCATAGCGGTCACTGATCTGCTCCAGCAGGCCGGGGGCGGGCTTGCGGCACGCACACTCCTCATCGGCCGCGTGGGGGCAGTAGAAAACGGCATCAATGCGCCCGCCCACCGCCGCCACCTGACGGTGCATCTTGGCGTGGATGGCGTTGAGCGCCACCACATCAAACAAGCCCCGGCCCAGGCCCGGCTGGTTGGTGGCCACCACCACATGCCAGCCCGCATGGTTGAGGCGCGCAATGGCTTCGAGCGCGCCCGGCACAGCGGTCCACTCGTCGGCAGCGGTGACGTAGTCGTCCGCCAGCGGATTGAGGGTGCCGTCGCGGTCGAGGATGGCGAGTTTCATAGGAGGGGTTTACCTTGTGAGAACCGCCAGCCTAGCAGCTTGTGCAAACCGGTCAAACCGCCAGGCGGGACAGGTCGGCCACGCGGTTCATCGCGTTGTGCAGCATCTTGAGCAGGCCCAGGCGATTCATCCGCACATCCAGCTGCTCGGCGTTGACCATCACATCGTCAAAGAACGCATCCACCGGCGCGCGCAGCACGGCCAGGGTCTGCAGCGATGCGGTGTAGTCGCCAGCATCGAACTGGGCGTTGGCTTCGGGCACGAAGCGCTGCAGGGCAGCGTAGAGGTCCTGCTCGGCTTTTTCCTGCAGCAACTCGGGGTTGACGTGGGCATCCACCGGGCCTTCGACCTCGGCCTTTTTAAGGATATTGCCAACGCGCTTGTTGGCGGCAGCGAGGGCGGGGCTTTCGGGCAAGGCGGCGAAGGCACGCACTGCGGCCAGTTGCTTTTCGACCAGTGCCAGGCGCTGCGGACGCAGGGCCAGCACCGCGTCGACTTCCTGGGCGCTGTAGCCCTGCTCACGCAGGCTGCCGGCGAGGCGGTCGTAGATGAAGTCGGCCAGGGCCGCTGAAGCATCGGTGATCTTGTCGCCAAAGGCGGGCACGGCACCAGCCAGCAGCGCATTCATCTCCAGCGGCAGATCCTTCTCGACCAGCATGCGGATCACGCCCAGCGCATGGCGGCGCAGCGCAAACGGGTCGCGGTCACCCGTGGGCAGGTTGCCAATGCCAAACATGCCCACCAGGGTTTCCAGCTTGTCGGCCAGGGCCACCACGACGCCAGCGGTGTTGCGCGGCAGCATGTCGCCCGCAAAGCGGGGCTTGTAGTGGTCTTCGATGGCGTGCGCCACGGTCTCGCCCAGGCCGTCGTTGAGTGCGTAGTAGCCGCCCATGATGCCCTGCAGCTCAGGGAATTCGCCCACCATGTCGGTCACGAGGTCGGTCTTGGCCAGTTGCGCGGCCAGGTCGGCATCGGCCACCAGAGCAGCGTCGCCCAGTTGCGTGGCAATGGCCTTGGCAATGGCCCGCACGCGCTCCACGCGTTCACCCTGCGTGCCTAGCTTGTTGTGGTACACGACCTTACCCAGACTCTCGACGCGCGAGGCCAGGGTCTTCTTGCGGTCCTGATCAAAGAAAAACTTGGCATCGGCCAAGCGCGGGCGCACCACGCGCTCGTTGCCGCCGGTCACAAAGCTCGTGTCTTCGGGGCTGATGTTGCTGACCACCAGGAACTTGTTGGTCAGCTTGCCTGCGGCGTCCAGCAGCGGGAAGTACTTCTGGTTGGCCTTCATCGTGAGGATGAGGCACTCTTGTGGCACGCCCAGGAACTGCTCTTCAAACTGGCAGATGACCACGTTGGGCCGCTCGACCAGCGCGGTCACCTCGTCCAGCAGCGCTTCGTCTTCGATGGGACGGGCGCCATTGCCGACCTTTGCGGCAGCAGCGGCCAGCTGGCGCGCGATCTCGGCCTTGCGCTCGGCAAAGCTGGCGATCACGGCGCCGTCCTTCTTCAGGGTGGCGGCGTAGCTGTCGGCATCGGCCAGCACCACGGGCGACACGGCGGCTTCAAAACGGTGGCCGGTGGTGCTGTTGCCAGCCGTCAGGCCCAGTGCCTTCACGGGCACCACGGTGCTGCCGTGCAGCGCCACCAGACCGTGTGCGGGGCGCACAAAATTCACGCTGGTCCAGCCGGGCAGCTCGCAGTCGGTTTCGAGCTGGTAGCTCATCACCTTGGGGATGGGGAGCTTGGCGATGGCTTCATCCAGCGCCCTTTGCAGGCCAGCCGCCAACGTGGCACCGGGCACAACGCTGTCGTAGAACAGGGCTTCGGCCTTGCCGTCCTGCGCGCGCTTCAAGGCAGCCACAGCGGCTACGGGGTTGGACACATCGGCGCCCAGCGCCTGCAGCTTTTTCAGCAGCGAAGGCGTGGCGTCGCCGCTGGCGTCCAGGCCCACGGTCACGGGCATCAGCTTTTGCTGCACGGCCTTGTCAGCGGCCTTGTCGGCCACGGCGGTCACATGCGCGGCCAGGCGGCGGGGCGAGGCAAAGGGCGTGACTACCGAGGCAGCCGTCGCCAGGCCCTGGGCCTTGAGCTGGTCGCCCAGCACGGTGGCGAAGGCATCGCCCAGCTTTTGCAGCGCCTTGGGCGGCAGTTCTTCGACAAACAGTTCAACGAGGAGGTTTTGGGTCGTCATGTTCTTGTTCTTTCCGCGCGCTCACGCAGCCTTCTTCGTCATCTGTTCCACCCACTCGCGGGGCGCCATCGGGAAGCCCAGGCGCTCACGGCTTTCGTAGTAGCTCTGCGCCACAGCGCGGGCCAGGTTGCGGATGCGGCCGATGTAGGCGGCACGCTCGGTCACGCTGATGGCGCCGCGCGCATCCAGCAGGTTGAAGCTGTGTGCGGCCTTGAGCACCTGCTCATACGCGGGCAACGCCAGCTGCTGCTCCATCAGGTACTTGGCCTGCTTTTCGTGCGCGTTGAAGGCGGTGAACAAAAAGTCCGCGTCGCTGTGCTCGAAGTTGTAGGTGGACTGCTCCACCTCGTTTTGCTTGTACACGTCACCGTAGCTCAGGGTGTCGGTCCACTTCAGGTTGTAGACGTTGTCCACGCCCTGCAGGTACATGGCCAGGCGCTCCAGGCCGTAGGTGATCTCGCCCGTGGCGGGCTTGCAGTCGATGCCGCCGACCTGCTGGAAGTAGGTGAACTGCGTGACTTCCATGCCGTTGAGCCACACCTCCCAGCCCAGGCCCCAGGCGCCGAGCGTGGGGTTTTCCCAGTCGTCTTCCACGAAGCGGATGTCGTTCTTCTTGAGATCAAACCCAAGGGCTTCGAGCGAGCCCAGGTACAGCTCCAGAATGTTGGCTGGCGCGGGCTTGAGCACCACCTGGTACTGGTAGTAGTGCTGCAGGCGGTTGGGGTTCTCGCCGTAGCGGCCGTCCTTGGGGCGGCGGCTGGGCTGCACGTAGGCGGCCTTCCAGGGCTCGGGGCCGATGGCGCGCAGGAAGGTGGCGGTGTGCGAGGTGCCGGCGCCCACTTCCATGTCATAGGGTTGCAAAAGGGCGCAACCCTGCGCGTCCCAGTAGGACTGCAGCTTCAAAATGATTTGCTGGAATGTCAACATGGCGTCTGTGGCTGAGGCACTGGCAAGCCAGGGCCGGGCAAGTAAGGGGAAAAAGAAGAAAAGGCGGTGCGGATGCCAGCCCCGGCGCCTGCCACCCCAAAGGTAGCAAGGACGGGCCTCGCGCGCGCAAACCGGTGATTTTACGGCGCGCAGCCGCACGTGCTGCGGCTGCGCCAGCAACATCGGCCCGCGCCCATGAAAAAAGGCCGGAGCCCTTTTGGAGCACCAGCCTTCCCAACCAGTCACGCAAGCTATAAGCCGGTGCGTACCGGTGACCACCTTTGCGGGTAGCCCGTCGGCGCACATGTTGTGCGCCAAGTCAAATCAACTATCCATCGCACTGGCCGCAGCGCCACCACAGGGCGCTGCCTGGGCGAGTGCCCCCGCGCAAGGGCCGCCCCGCCGCGCTGGGGGCGTCCCCCTTCAGGGGGAAGGCGCGCAGCGCCTCAGGGGGTGCTTCAATACTCCCAGAAAATGCGCTGCAGTTCCTTGCTGTCGTTGGTCTTCGTCAGGGCCACCATGGCCAGGATGCGGGCCTTTTGGGGACGCAGGTCGTGGGCCACCACCCAGTCGTACTTGTCGTCAGGCTGCTCGGCATTGCGCAGCACAAAACCGTCGGGCACGCGGGCCGAGCGAACGATCTGCACGCCCGCAGCACGCAGTGCCTTGAGCGAATCCACCGCCTGTGCCGCCACCGAGCCGTTGCCCGTACCGGCGTGGATCAGCGCCTTCACGCCCGCCTTGCCGTAGGCTTCAATGCCCGTGGTGTTCATGTTGCCGTAGCCATAGACGATGTCCACGGCAGGCAGGGCCTTGATGTCGTCGATGTTGAACTCCGACTGCATGGTGTGGCGCTTGACGGGGGCGCGGAACCAGTAGTTCTTGCCTTCCACCACCATGCCCAGTGGGCCCCATTGGCTCTTGAAAGCCTCGGTCTTGATGTTGATGGTCTTGCTCACGTCGCGACCACTCTGGATCTCGTCGTTCATCGTGACCAGCACGCCCTTGCCAGCGGCGTCCTTGCTGGCGGCCACGGTCACAGCGTCATACAGGTTCAGCGCGCCGTCGGCCGACAGGGCCGTGCCGGGGCGCATGGAGCCCACCACCACGATGGGCTTGTTGGTGCGCACGGTGAGGTTCAGGAAGTACGCGGTTTCTTCCAGCGTGTCGGTGCCGTGGGTGATGACGATACCGTCCACATCCGCCTGCTTGGCCAGGGCCGACACGCGCTGGCCGAGGCGCAGCAGGTGCTCGTTGGTGAAGCTTTCAGACGCGATCTGGAACACCTGCTCACCGGACACCTTGGCCACATTGGCCAGCTCGGGCAGGCCCGCCAGCAGTTTATCGACCGGCACCTTGGCAGCAGCGTAGGTGGCGCTGTTGGCGGCCGAGGCGCCAGCACCTGCAATGGTGCCGCCGGTGGCCAGCACCACCACATTGGGCTTGGCCGCCTGGGCCATGGCCACGGCGGACGCGGCCGACAACAGCAAGCCTGCGAGCCAGCGGCTGGCAGTGGGGGAGGAAGAAATGCGCATGAGGGTGTCTCCTGATTTTTTGGGGGTTGGCGACGCGCGTTGCGCCGCTCTTTGCAAAACCCGCCCGTGAAGCGGTGCCGCATCCTATGAGAAAGCAGAACACAGTCATGCGGAATAATTAACCCACCCTTATGAATTTCACTCACACCCCCAACACCTCCACCCGCTCCCACTATTCAGGTCGCACGGGCACACACACCGGAGCAGCGCTGGAATGAACCTGCGGCAACTGGAAGTTTTTCAGGCCGTGCTGCAGTCCGGCAACATGAGCGCAGCGGCGCGCCTGCTGTGCATCACGCCCTCGGCGGTCAGCAAGGCGATTGCGCACACCGAGCTGCAGCTGGGCTACCGGCTGTTCAACCGCACACCTTCGGGCCTGACCCCCACCCCCGAGGCCCAGGTGCTGGCGGCCGAATCCACTGGCATCTACCGGCAGCTGGACGCACTCAAGCGCACTGCGCGCAACCTGGCCACCAGCGATTCGGGCGATGTACGCCTGGGGGCGATCCCGTCAATCACCCACGAGTTTCTGCCGCGCCTGTTGCAACACCATGCCGAGCAGCATCCGCAGGTGGGCGTGGAGGTGCGCACCATCCACCAGGACCAGATGACACAGGCCCTGCTCACGCGCAGCGTGGACTTTTGCCTGGGCTTCTACAAACACCCGCACCCGCAAATTGCGAGCGACCTGCTGGTCAGCGGCAGGCTGTACCTGGCGGTGGCGACCAGTGTGTGGGCACGTGCGCCCCGTGCCGCCAGCCCGGGCGCGCGGCTGGCGCAGGTGCCGGTGATCCGCCTGGTGGGCGACGACCCCATGCGCCAGGCGATTGACGAACTCGCGCAACGGCTGGGCTCTCCCGCCGGGCCCGGCATCCAGGTGCAGACATCGCGCCTGGCGCTGGAACTGGTGCGCCGGGGCATGGGCTGGACAGTGGTGGACTTTCTCACCGCCAAGGGGCTCGACCCCGCGCAGATAGTGGCGCAGGAGCTGCACGAACTGCCCCCCATGTCGCTGTACAGCTACCACGCAAGGGCTTTGCCACCAGGTCTGCAGGCCACGCGCATGCTGGCCATGCTGCCCACCCTGCTGCACGAGGCCCTGCAGCCCAACCCCAAGCCTGCCAAGCGCTAGGAGCCTGCGCGACAGAAGGAGCATCGGCTGCAACGCGCGATAAACCGGTCTCACGCGGTACTACCTCCTGCGCCCAGGGGCCCACCCTGGGCTTGTCGGTAGCTCCACGCGATCCTCGGTTTTCGCGCGTTTCGCTTCGATGCCTTCTGCCGCGCAGCCTCCTAGCCCATGAAAAACGGCCTGCATGTCCAAAGACAGGCAGGCCGTTGCAGTGGGCAGGCTGCGGTCAGTGGTTCCAGCGGCGCAGCACCAGGCTGGCGTTGGTGCCTCCAAAGCCGAAGCTGTTGGACGGCTGCGGTCAGTGGTTCCAGCGGCGCAGCACCAGGCTGGCGTTGGTGCCTCCAAAGCCGAAGCTGTTGGACAACACCGTGGTCAGCTGCGCATCGCGCGTTTGCGTAACCAGGGGCATGTCACCCAGTGCCGGGTCGGGCGTCTCCACGTTGGCCGAACCGGCGATGAAGCCCTTGTTGAGCATGATCACGCAGTAGATGGCCTCTTGCACACCCGTGGCACCCAGCGAGTGGCCCGTGAGCGACTTGGTGGACGAAAACGGCGGTACCTTGTCGCCAAACAGGGCGCGCATGGCGCGCACTTCCTGCATGTCGCCCACCGGCGTGGAGGTGCCGTGGGTGTTGATGTAGTCGATGGGGGCGTCGAGCCCTTCCATGGCCTGCTGCATGCACGCAATGGCGCCATCGCCCGAGGGGGCCACCATGTCTTCGCCATCGCTGGTGGCGCCAAAGCCCACCACTTCGGCCAGGATGGTGGCGCCGCGCGCCTGGGCGTGCTCCAGGCTTTCCAGCACCACGGCACCGCCACCGCCCGCAATCACAAAACCGTCGCGATTCGCGTCGTAGGCGCGCGAGGCTTTCTCGGGCGTGGCGTTGTACTTGCTGGACATGGCACCCATGCCATCAAACAGCAGCGACATGCCCCAGCTTAATTCCTCGCCACCACCCGCAAACATCACGTCCTGCATGCCCCAGGCAATCTGCTGCGCGGCCACACCGATGCAGTGGGCCGAGGTGGAGCAGGCCGAGGTGATGGAGTAGTTGATGCCTTTGACCTTGAAGTTGGTGGCCAGACAGGCAGACACGGTGGAGCTCATGCAGCGCGTGACCTGGTAGGGCCCGACGCGGCGGATGCCTTTTTCGCGCAGCGTGTCGGCCGCCTCAATCTGGTTGGCAGGCGATCCGCCGCCCGAGCCCATGATGAGGCCAGTGCGGGGGTGGCTGACCTGTTCAGGGGTGAGACCCGCCTGGGCAATGGCGTCTTCGAGTGCGATCTGCGCATACGCGGCCGCATCACCCATGAAGCGCAGCTGCTTGCGGTCGATGCGCGCCTCGATGTCGATCTCAGGCGCACCACCCACCTGGCTGCGCAGGCCCAGCTCGGTGAATTTTCCGACGGCCTTGATGCCGCTTTTGCCTTCACGCAGTGAGGCTTCCACGGTGGCCAGGTCGTTGCCAATGCACGAGACAATGCCCGCGCCGGTGATGACTACGCGCTTCTTGGTGGTCATGCTGCGTCCTTGCCGTCTTCCTCGCGCTTGAACAAGCCCACGCGCAGGTCATTGGCTACATAGATTTCCTTGCCATCAGCCAGCAGGCGGGCATCGCCAATGGCCATGACCAGCTTGCGCTTGATGACGCGCTTGATGTCGATTTCGTAGGTGACGAGCTTCACGTCCGGGCCCACTTCGCCCGTGAACTTGACCTCGCCCGCACCCAGCGCACGGCCCCGGCCGGGCAGCTGCAGCCAGGTCAGGTAAAAACCGATGAGCTGCCACATGGCATCGAGCCCCAGGCAACCGGGCATGACCGGGTCGCCCTGAAAGTGGCAGGCAAAGAACCACAGGTCGGGTTTGACATCGAGCTCGGCGCGGATCTTTCCCAGCCCGTGCGCGCCACCATCGCTGTCGATGTGCGTGATGCGGTCAAACATCAGCATGGGCGGCAGCGGCAGGCGCCCGCTGTCGGCGCCGAACAGCCGGCCCTCGCCCGAGGCGATCAGTTGTTCGTAGGAAAAGGAATCTGCCATTTTCAGTCGTGCTCCAGAACAGCGGTTGGCCCGCCTCAAATCATCGTTGTATGCAATACAGCCCCGTCTTGCGGGGCTCTATTATCAAGGCATAGGGAGCTGCCTCTAAACAATGGCCTGCCAAGCCACCCGCCGCGCCCTGTCGGCGCCTGACCTGGATCAATGGCGGCGCGCCCTCGTGTCCTTGTTTCTCGCCCACACGGCAAGTGCCAGCACCAGCGCCCCGAACATCCAGAGCGGCCACAGGCCCCAGCGCGACACCCACCAGGCGTAGGGCGTGATGGCCCAGCCACTTTGCGCATCCACCCCCCGGCCTTGCACCTCGCCCTTGAGCACGCCGCGTGTAGTGCGCGCCAGCTGGTGCGTCACCACACCCCGGTGGTCGATGATGGCGGTGGCGCCGGTGTTGGTGGCGCGCACCATGGGGCGCTCGAACTCCAGGGCACGCATGCGGCTGATCTGCAGGTGCTGGTCAATGGCCACGGTATCGCCAAACCAGCCAATGTTGCTGAAGTTGACGAACACCGTGGGCGCCTGTGCCGGGTCGATGAAACGAGCACCCAGCTCTTCGCCAAAAAGGTCTTCGTAACAGATGTTGGGCGCAATGCGCTGGCCCGCCCAGGCAAAGGAGGGCTGCCCCACCACACCCCGGTTGAAGTCCCCCAGCGGAATGTTCATCATGGCCGTGAACCATTTGAAAAAGGGCGGGATGAATTCGCCAAACGGCACCAGGTGGTGTTTGTCGTAGCGATAGGGTGTGGCCCCGGTGGCCGGGCTTATGCCAAGCACCGAATTGGTGTAGCCCTGCGCCTCGTCGCCCAGCGGAATGCCCAGCAGCGCGGCCTGCGGACCCTGCGCGTAGCGCTGCTGGATGCCTTCCAGATAGCCCGGTATGAGCTGCTGGGGCAGCAGCGGTATGGCGGTTTCCGGGGCCACCACCAGGTCGGCCTTGGCGTCGCGCAGCGCTTCGGCATACCACTTCAGTGCGAGCGGCACGCCGCTGCCCGACTGGAATTTCTCGTCCTGCGGGATATTGCCCTGCAGAAGCTCCAGACTCAGGGAAGGCGCGGGGCGCTGCAGGGGTGTGGAGCAGAGATGGATGGCACAAAAGCGGTCTACCGTGGCCAGGGCCAGCGCTGCCCCCAACGCCAGCAGCAGCGCCCACAGGCGCCAGCCACGGAAGTCGGCGCGCCGCACTTGCACCAGCCCCATCGCCAGCATTGCAGCAACCGCCCCTAGGCCATAGACCCCCACGTAGCGCGCCAGCGCCGCCAGCGGCCCATCCACATGGGCATAACCGCCAGCGCCCCAGGGGAACCCCGTCCACAGGGTTCCGCGCGCCAGTTCGGCCACCAGCCAGAATGCTCCAAAAATAATAGCTGTTAGCGCTTTACTGGTGAGCGCCAGGCGGCAAAAAAGCCCCAACATTGCCGCATAGTAGCTGGCGAGGAACGCCGCCAGCCCCAGCACCGCGGCCACGGCCAGCGGCGCTGCCAGCCCGCCGTAGGTGTGCATGGAGATGAAAAGCCACCAGAAGGTCCCGGCCAGCCAGGCCGTGGCAAACAGGCCACCGATGACCGCGCCCCGCTGCCAGGAGACAGACACCGTGGCATGTGGTCGCACCAGCCAGGCCAGCACCGCCATGGAGGCGATCTGCAGCCACCACAGGGGTTTACCGCTCCAGGGCCAGGCCAGCGAGGCTGCCTGCGCAACGCCGGCAGCCACGACCAGCAGCACCTGCAGGGCGAGCGGCAGCCCCGGCGTGGAGGTAGCGCGGGCCATCAGTCGCTGGCGTTGGCTTCTTCGACCCGGGACACCTTGAACCAGCGCACGGCGCCGCCCTTGGTGTGCAGTACGACGAAGTGCAAGCCGCCCAGCTGCAGGTGCTCGCCGCGCTTGGGCACATGGCCCATTTCGTGGGCAATCAGGCCGCCGATGGTTTCGAAGGTTTCATGGGGGTCGCTGCCCTGAACCAGCACATCAAACGCCTCGCACACCCGCTCCACCGAGGTGTCGCCACTCACCCGGTAGGTGCGGTCGGCCAGGCCAAAGATGTCGCCGTCGTCTTCGGGGATGTCGAACTCGTCCTCGATCTCGCCCACGATCTGTTCGAGCACGTCTTCAATGGTGATGAGCCCGGCCATGCGGCCAAACTCGTCGATCACGATGGCCAGGTGGTTGCGGTTGCCGCGAAACTCGCGCAGCAGGTCATTCAGGCCCTTGCTTTCGGGCACAAAGGCGGCCGGGCGCAGCAGCGCGCGGATATTCAGCTCTGGCGCCCGCTGCAGCTTGAGCAGGTCCTTGGCCATGAGGATGCCGATGATGTTCTCGCGCTCGCCCTGGTACACCGGAAACCGCGAGTGCGCGGTGTTGATGACAAGGTGCAGCATCTCGTCAAACGGTGCGTCGATGTTGACGAGGTCCATGCGCGGGGCGGCCACCATAACGTCGCCCGCCGTCATGTCGGCCATGCGGATGACGCGCTCCAGCATCACGCGCGAATCGGCCCCAATGACCTGGTTGTCTTCGGCTTCGGCCAAGGTCTCAATGAGTTCTTCCGTGGAGTCTGGCCCCGGATGGATGAACTCAGCCACTTTCTGCAGGAAGGTGCGCTTGTCTTCCCTCTCGGGTGGTCGCCCGGGGTGCGCGGGATGCGGGTCAGACACTGGAGTGCACGACGTGCGGTAGTGAATCAGGCCCCTAGGATAGCGGATAGTTGTGACGGCCCGCTACGCAAGCCCTGCAGGCCGCGCAGCGCGACCCTGGGATGGAGGGACTAACTATTCGGCAGATTGGTGGCGCGCGTGTTGCACGCCACTGCGCACTTCCTGCACGCTGGCCAAAAAGTCCCAGAACTGCTTGGCCTGTTTCTTGATCTGGTAATCCACCTCGGCGAACTGCTGCTCGACCATCTCGGTCATGCGCGTGTCCAGGCTGGCCGGTTCGATCTGGAGGTAAGCCTCGGACTCCGAACCATCGCGCCGCACGGTGGCACCGGCCTTGCGGGCAATTTTCAGCATGGCGGTGTTTTCGGAGAGCGCATGGATAAAAACCATGTTCACACCTTCATTGCGCGCATGCATCACGGCCCGCTCGAACAGGCGTGCGCCGAAGCCCCGGCCACGCGCCTGCTTGAGCACCGACACGCCAAATTCGGCGCAATGCTTGTACTCTGGGTGCTCCGAGAAGGCCAGATGCGCCATGGCGATCAGTTCGAGGCGGCGGTTGTAGATGCCGAAGATCTCGTCGCGGTTGAAGTCGAGTTGCTCGGCATAGCGCCGGATCTGCTCGTCGTTGGCGGCGTAGCCAAAACGCAGGTAGCGGTCTGCGGGCTCCAGCTGGAGCAAATGTTGGGTGATCCGCTCCCGGTAGGAGGGACCCAGGGCACGAATGGGAACCATCACGGGGACCTCCTGCTTGATGCGAGTTTCATGGGCAGGCGATTCGCCCATCACCGGGCGCAGCATATCCCTGCCTGCATACCAGGATGCCTTGAGCCAGTCTTTGGTTGCGATCATGGCTGCAAATATAAGGGTTTTCCCTCATTATTTCCAGCAAAAATGCTGCATTGCAACAAATTAGTGAGGTAGCTCAAACCTGTTCCACACCGCACTCCCTGCCCCACTTGGCAAGCCGGACGCCTCCGCCAACGGCTTCCCTCAAGGGTATCGCGGCAGCGGGCACGGGGCAACATGGGGTGTCACGCTCGCGGCACCCTAAGAACGTGTTCTCAAGCCCATCTACACAGGCACGGCCGTGGTTGCCTTCACACGGTCCAGCACAAAACTGGTCTTGCAGTCCTGCACGCTGGGGTGTTTGAGCAGCGTGTCCATGATGAACCGGCTGTAGTGCGCCATGTCAGCCACCACCACGCGCAGCAGGTAGTCCATCTCGCCCGTGAGCGACGCGCACTCCACCACTTCGGGCCAGGTCTGCACGCTGGCGCGGAACAGGTCCATGGGGTTGCGCTTGTGGCTTTCGGTGTGTTTTTCGAGCCGGACGTTGAGGTAGGCCGTCAGCCCCAGGCCCACGGCCTCGGGGGGCACCAATGCAACGTACCGGTCGATGACGCGGCTTTCCTCCAGGCGCTTGACGCGGCGCAACACCGCACTGGGCGACAGGCCCACCTGCTCACCGATGACGTCGTACGTCTCCCGGCCATTTTCTTGCAGACGGCGCAGGATGGCCCTGTCCAGCTTGTCGAGTGCGTTTAAAGCGTGCATGGCGCAAGATTTTATGAAGTTTTGACTTTCCGCGCCTTCTGAATTGCAGGCTCGGGTATGTCCCGATAGTGACTCCACACGAAGAAAAGAAGAATAAACCTCGCAAAAACGAACGGTCGTTCTTTTTTTGCGAATACAAAAAACATACCTATGGAGACAACTGCATGACCGGATTCCTCAGCCGCTTTTTGCGGCGATTTGTTCTGGCCGCGACCGCCGCATTGCTGCTCGTCGGCGCCAGCGCGCAAGCCCAGACGGGCACCACCCAGACCCGCTACCCCATCGTGCTTGTGCACGGGCTTTTCGGGTTTGATTCGGCCCTGGGTGTCGACTACTTCTACGGCATCCCTGACGCCCTGCGCCAGGGCGGCGCCAAGGTCTACGTGGCCCAGGTGTCGGCCGCCAACAGCACCGAGGTCCGGGGTGAGCAGCTGCTCGCACAGGTGAACACCATCCTGGCCATCACCGGCGCGGCCAAGGTGAACCTGGTGGGGCATTCGCACGGCGGGCCTACGGCACGCTACGTGGCTGGGGTGGCGCCGGGCAAGGTAGCCTCGGTGACCTCGGTCGGTGGGGTCAACCGGGGATCGCGGGTGGCGGACATCATGCGTGGCGTGGCACCCGCAGGTTCGGTCTCAGAAACCATCGCCAACGGGGCGGCGTCGGCGCTGGTCGCGCTGATCAACCTGACTTCGGGCGGCTCGGGCCTGCCGCAGATGCCCACCGCCGCGCTGGACTCGCTCACCACCGCCGGTTCCGCCGCCTTCAACCGCCGCTTTCCGCAAGGCGTGCCCACCTCTGGCTGCGGCAGCGGCGCGGAACTCGTCAACGGCGTGCGCTACTACTCCTGGACGGGCACCAAGACCCTGACCAACGTGCTGGATGCCAGCGATGCCCTGCTGGGCGTGCTGGGCCTGGTCTTCGGCGAAGCCAACGACGGCCTGGTGTCGGCCTGCTCCTCGCGCCTGGGCAAACACCTGGGCGACTACCGGCAGAACCACCTCGACGAAGTGAACCAACTGCTGGGCCTGCGCGACTGGTTCTCCACCGACCCGGTGACACTGTACCGCCAGCACGCCAACCGCCTCAAGGCACAGGGCCTGTAAGCCGTGAACCGCGCCCGCGCCTTCGCCGCAGGGGTGGCCCTGGTCGCCGCCACGGCCGCCGTGGTGTGGTGGCCGGGTTCGCAGCAAGGCCTGCCGGGCGCGGTGGACCCGCGTTCGGTGCCCGGCGCGGCCGCAGCGCCAAACGGCGGTGCAGGCAAGACCCTGTCGGCGCGGCCCATGGAGAGCAGCTTCTTTGCCACCCGCCGCGCCACCGACCCCGACCGCAGTGAAGACCCCCTGCTGGTGCACGGCCTGCGCGACACGCTGGAGGCGCTGCTCACAGAAGCCCTGGAGGACGGCGCGACAGACCCCGCCGCACTCAAACAACGCCTGGCGGCGCTGGTGGGCAAACACTTCCCGGCAGCCCTGGCCACGCGGGCGTTGGCGCTGGCCGAGCGCTATGTGGACTACCGCGTGGCCCTGGGCCAACTGCGCCCTCCCCAGAACCCGAACGACCCCGGGGCCCTGCGCGAGGCGCTGGAAGCGCGCCACAAGGTGCGCCAGCAGTTTTTTGACGGCCCCGAGCACGACGCCCTGTTCGCCCGCGAGACGGAGCTGGACCGCTACACCCTGGCGCGCCTGGAAATCGAACGCAACCCCCAGCTCACGGCTGAACAGCGCGCCCAGGCCTTGCGCGATGCAGAGAATGAATTGCCCGCAGCACGCCGCGCCGAGCGCGCCGCGACCACCGAACACCTGAACGCCGCCTCCCAGACCGCCGCGTTCAACGCGCAAAACACCGACGAACGTACCCGCCACGTGGCCCGCAGTGCTCAATACGGCGAGGCCGCCGCCCACGCGATGGCCCAGCTCGACCGGGAAGAACAACACTGGCAGCAACGGCTCGACCAATACACCCAGGCGCGCGCCCAACAAGGCGAAGGCCCCGCGCTACAGCGACTGCGCCAGCAGCTTTTCTCTGCCGAGGAGCAGCAGCGCATCGACGCCGCCCTGGCGCTGCGGCGCCTGCCACCCGTAACGCCAGGGTCGTGAGGCCGGTGGCCGTACGCAAAAGACAGCTGCCACACACTTCAGCAGCGCCCTAGTCATGCGCTGAAATTTGATCATTCACAATATTCCTGCAAATCGGGGGCCAAAGCCTCTTGATTTCGCCAGAAACATGAGGCAGGGCGCGCCTACAGTCCATGACATTCCTCAACGAATGCCGGAGACACCCCATGAACGCCGCCTTGCCGCAAGAAACCGCCGCCCAGCTCGAAGCCTGGGACAACCCCATGGGCCTGATGGGGTTCGAGTTCGTCGAATTCACCTCGCCCCAGCCCGGCGTGCTGGAGGCCGTGTTCGAAAAGCTGGGTTTCACCCTGGTCGCCAAGCACCGCTCCAAGGATGTGGTGCTGTACCGCCAGAACGGCATCAACTTCATCCTGAACCGCGAGCCCCACAGCCAGGCCGCCTACTTTGGTGCCGAGCATGGCCCCTCCGCCTGTGGCCTGGCCTTCCGTGTGAAGGATGCGCACAAGGCCTACAACCGCGCGCTGGAGCTGGGCGCCCAGCCCATCGAGATTCCCACCGGCCCCATGGAGCTGCGCCTGCCCGCCATCAAGGGCATTGGCGGTGCGCCGCTGTATTTGATCGACCGGTTTGAAGACGGCAAGTCCATCTACGACATCGACTTCGAATTCATCGAAGGCGTGGACCGCCGCCCGGTGGGCCACGGCCTGAACCTTATCGACCACCTCACGCACAACGTGTACCGCGGCCGCATGGGCTTCTGGGCCAATTTCTACGAGAAGCTGTTCGGCTTCCGCGAAATCCGCTACTTCGACATCCAGGGCGAATACACGGGCCTGACCAGCAAGGCCATGACGGCGCCCGACGGCAAGATCCGCATCCCGCTGAACGAAGAATCCAAGCAGGGCGGCGGCCAGATCGAAGAATTCTTGATGCAATTCAACGGCGAAGGCATCCAGCACATCGCGCTGATCTGCGACAACCTGCTGGAAGTGGTGGACAAGCTGGGCATGGCCAGCGTGCCCCTGGCCACCGCGCCCAACGAGGTGTACTACGAAATGCTGGACACCCGCCTGCCTGGCCACGGCCAGCCGGTGCCTGAGTTGCAGTCGCGCGGCATTCTGCTCGACGGCACCACGGCCGACGGCACGCCCCGCCTGCTGCTGCAGATTTTCTCCACCCCCATGCTGGGCCCGGTGTTCTTCGAATTCATCCAGCGCGAGGGGGACTACCGCGACGGATTTGGCGAAGGCAACTTCAAGGCGCTGTTCGAGTCGCTGGAGCGCGACCAGATCCGCCGTGGCGTGCTGAACGCCTAAGTCATCAGACATCCAGGGTTAACCCTGAACAGGTGCCTATACTGCGCGCTCCCCGGAACTCATAAGGATCCCGATGTCGCTCCGTAGCACCCTGTTCAGTGTTGGCCTGACCTGTGTGGCCACCTTTGCCATGGCCCAAAGCCCCTCTGCCCCGCTCACCATCGTGGTTCCCTACCCCGCTGGTGGTCCGCTGGACACCTCGGCCCGCATCGTGGCCGAGGGTGCTGCAGCCCAGCTTGGCTCCATTACCGTGGAGAACAAACCGGGGGCGGGTGGTAGTACAGGTGCCGACCAGGTCGCCAAATCTCCCAAGACCAGCAACCAGGTGCTGATGGGCGCCGTGGCCACCCACGCCGTCAATCCCTGGCTGTACAAGAACTTCCCCTACAACGCGCTCAAGGACTTCAAGCCCATCGCCCTCGTGGCGCGCACGCCCAACGTGCTGGTGGTAAGCGCGGCGCAGGCCGCCAAGCTAGGCATCAAGACCACGCCGGAGCTGGTGCAGTACCTCAAGAAGAACCCGGACCAGGCCAAGTACGGATCGGGCGGCAACGGCAGTATCGGCCACATCTCGGCCGAGATGTTCAAGTCGCTCACCAACACCAAGATGGGCCACACGCCCTTCCAGGGCTCCAAGCCCGCGCTGGCCGCGCTGGAATCCGGCCAGGTGCTGATGGTGTTTGACAACCTGGCCTCGGCGTTGCCGCAGATCCAGTCGGGCAAGCTGCTGGCGCTGGGTGTAACCACGTTGAGCCGCAATGAGGCGCTGCCGAACGTGCCCAGCATCAACGACAGCGTGCAGGGCTTCAACGTGTCGACCTGGTTCGGCCTGTTCGCGCCCGCCTCGCTGCCCGATGCCGACGCGCGCCGCTACGCCAATGCGTTCTCGGCAGCGATGCATTCGCCCGCTGGCAAGGAGAAGTTCAAGAAGATGGGTATCACGCCCGAAGAGCTGACGCTCGACGGGTTTGCGCAGTTTGTGCGCTCGGAAAACAGCAAGTACGAGTTCCTGATCCGGGCCGCAAAGATCAAGATCGATTAGCAGCCGCGTGGGCTGGTGCGCACCCCCGTCGCGGTGCGCCGACCATGGCGGCAAAGGAGAAAAAAATGGGACAAGCCCCTGTCGTCTATGGCCAATCCACCCGCCCACCGCGTGGCGACTATTCGCGCGCCAACGCGGACTACACCTGCCCGCAGGACTACGCGGCCTACACCGCCGCCGACCACGACACCTACCGCCGTCTGTACGAGCGCCAGCGCGCCCTGCTGCCGGGCCTGGCGAGCCAAGCGTTCATCGACGCCCTGCCCTCACTGGGCGCGAGCGACCGCATCCCGCGTTTTGAAGAGGTGAACGAGCGCCTCTACAAAGCGACCGGCTGGGAGCTGGTGGGCGTGCCGGGGCTGATCCCTGAGGTGCCGTTTTTCACATTGCTAGCCAACCGCAAGTTCCCGGTGACGGACTGGATCCGCAAGCCCGAGGAGTTCGAGTACATCGTCGAGCCTGACATTTTTCATGACCTGTTCGGCCATGTGCCGCTGCTGTTCAACCCGGTGTTTGCCGACTATGTGCAGCGCTACGGCCAGGGCGGGCTGAAGGCGCAGGGGCTGGGGTCGTGCGAGATGCTGAGCCGCTTGTACTGGTACACGATCGAGTTCGGGCTGATCCGCGAAGCGGGGGAGTTGCGGGCGTATGGGGCGGGGATTTTGAGTTCGTCGGGCGAGCTGGCGTATTCGGTCCAGAGCCCGGAGCCGCAGCGGATTCCGCTGGCGCTGGAGAGGACGATGCGCACGAAGTACAAGATCGATACGTACCAGCAGACGTATTTTGTGATCGACAGTTTTGAGCAGTTGTTTGAGATGACGGCGGCGGACTTTGCGCCGATCTATGAGCGGCTGCGGGGGTTGCCGGAATTTGCGGCGGATGAGCGGGAGGCTGTGGCGGCTTGATTCTTTAGATGAAACTGGCCTCTACCGCCTGTTCATCAAGCGCTGATAGCTATTTTTTTTATAGTATTTGATTTTTGCTGACCGTTCGGCCTGAGCGTGCCCGCGCCTGTTTGCAGATTAAGCGGCGTGCTCGGGTTGAAGGCGGAGGCCGGGGTGTGCGCCCGGCGGCGCAGTGGCTTTCTTTTGCTTCGCCAAAAGAAAGTCACCAAAGAAAAGGCGACCCTACAGGCTGCGTCCCTTCGCTTCGCTGCGGGCAACCTGCGGTGCTCGCGTCCAGCGGGGTCTCGCTCGAACTCGCTTCGTTTCACTGCGCTCAAACAATCGCGAGCCCTGATCCGCTGGCCGCTGCGCTCCTCGGCGCATCCTGAAGGGAACCCGGGGTGCGGACATCCACACGGGCCATCGCTTCGCTGCGCTGCGCTCGGCCCCATCTCGCGGGCGCAAGCGCCACGCGCTGCGCAGGCCAGGCCGAGCGCAGCGATGGCCCGAGGGCTGTCCGGCTGTTCGGTTGTTCGGCTGTCCACCCCCTGCTGGCTGCGCCTGCGGCGGGGCGATTGTGGGGTGGCATGGGCGTCGAAGCGCCCATGCTTCGTGATCTGACTCGCCGTGGTTGTCCGAGCGGCGCTGCGTAGCAGCAAAGCGAGTTCCACGGCGCACCCCGCAACCGACACGACGCAGGTTTGCCCCTTCGCACAGCGAAGGGGTCGCAGACTGGGGGTCGCCCTTTCTTTGGTGACTTTCTTTCGGCGACGCGAAAGAAAGTTACTCGCTCGCCGGGCGACTCCCGGCCTCCGACTTAGAACCAGGCACGCAGCCAGATGTGCAGCCCACACCCGACGCAACAATCAAAACCACACTACAAAATCAATAGCTACCAACGCTTTATAGACAGGCGCTAGCAGCCAAAAACTCCACAGAATCACCCTCGACCTATCTCCTCCAGACAAGCCTCCATCACCCCAGGGTCAAACGCCATCTCCACATGCGCAACCCCTTCCACCAACCGGTTGTCCGCCCCCACCAACGCCGCCGTGGTCGCCGGAAACACGATGTTGTCGCAGTTCGAATACCAGCAGGTAAACAACGCAGCCCGCCCCGCCGGCTCCGCCCGCTGCAACGCCACCACCCAGTCCCCCGCCAAGCTCATCTGCCGCCCATTCACCGCCCGGCTGAAGCGCCCCAGCCACGTGCCGCCATGTGGCGTGCCCAGCGTCAGCACCCGGTGCACCCGCCCATCGGCCTGGTGCGCCCGCAGCCACGCCCGCACCGCCAAGCCACCCATGCTGTGGCACAACAACACCGGCGCCTGGCCCGTGGCCGCCGTCACTTGGCGCACAGCGTCTTCGATGATGTCAGCGTACGCGTCAATCGATCCCATCACCGGCTCCAGATTGACCGCCACATAGGCATGCCCCTGTGCTTGCAATGGCGCAAACCACGGCAGCCACAGGCCCCGGTTGCACATGAAGCCGTGCACCAGCACCACGCCGCGCTTTCCGGTGGGCTTGGAGGGCAGCCAGTCGGGCACAGACATGTGGCGAAACGGCTGGCGCCAGCAAAAAACCTGCAGCGACACCCACACCTCGGCCCACCAGGCACCCACAACCTGTGACAGGCGAGCACGGGGCGCAGCATCGGCACGGTTGGTGATGTGCATCAGCACAAACTCCACCACCATCACCACCAGGTACATACACAGCGGCGCCAAGCCCCCCAGCACGGCGCGCAAAGGCGAATGGGGCCATTGCCACACGAGCCAAGCGGCCATAGTCAGCAGGATGCACAGAAGAAGGATTCGTTGCCAGCGCGCGATCATGGTGGTGATGGGCAGATGTTGTAATTGACCAGCCGCATTGTGCGGTCTGACCACAGCCTGACACCGCACCCCGCAGAACGCAGAAAGGACCCCGCCCCATGGATGCCGCCCAGACCATCCGCGACTGCATCGCCGACGTGACCGCCCTGCGCCTGCACCGCACGGGCGACCCGGCGCTGGGGGCGGCGGTGGGCTGCGTCAAAAGCCTGCAGGCGCGGCGCTTTCGGGGCACCTATGCAGACCTGATGCAGTCGCCTTCATTCGGGCCGGCCGCGCGGTTCTTTCTGGAAGAGCTGTACAGCGACACCGACTACACCGACCGCGACCTGCAGTTTGGCCGCATTGCGGGCACGCTGCAGACCATGTTCCCCCAGCCAGTGGTGACCACCGCCGTGGCCCTGGCCGTGCTGCACGCGCAGACCGAAGAGCTGGACCAGGACATGGGCCGCGCGTGGCTGGCACATGCCGACGCAACGAACGACGCCGCCCGCTACACCGCCGCATGGCGCACCGTGGGCCAGCGCCATGCCCGGCAAGAGCAGCTGCAGCGCGTGCTGGCCATGGGCGCCGATTTGGCTCGCCTGACCCGCACGCCCGGCCTGCGGATGATGCTGCGCATGATGCGGGGCCCGGCCAACGCGGCCGGCATGGGCGCGCTGCAGAGGTTTCTGGAGGCGGGGTTTGACACCTTCGGCCAGCTCGCTCGCCAGCGCGGCGGGGTGGAGCAGTTTCTGGCCACAATCGAGCAACGCGAGCGGGCGCTGATGGACCAATTGTTCGATGCCGATCCTGTCACCTGCGGGACCCAGCTCGCCAACACACTAGGACAAGCCCGATAGCCCGCAACGCGCCCGCCTTCCACAATCTGTGCCCACCTATCAATGGCATTTGGCGAGCACAAGGAAACAAGCGCATGGAAAAGATCTGGCTCAAGAGCTACCCCCCGGGCGTCCCACACGACGTGAAGCCCGAGCAATACCGCTCTGTGGCCCACCTGCTGGAAGAGTCGTTCCGCAAACACGCATCCAGTCCGTTCTCGGTCTGCATGGACCAGTGGATGACCTATGGCGAGCTGGAGCGCCGCTCGGCCGCGCTGGGGGCCTATCTGCAGAGCCTGGGGCTGGAGCCGGGTGCGCGCGTGGCCATCATGCTGCCCAACATCCCGCAGTTTGGCGTGACCATGGCCGCCGTGCTGCGCGCAGGCTACACCTGCGTGAACGTGAACCCGTTGTACACCGCGCGCGAGCTGGAGCACCAGCTCAAGGACTCGGGCGCCACGGCCATCGTGATCCTGGAGAACTTTGCCCACACGCTGGCCGAGGTCATTGACCACACGGCCGTCAAGCATGTGGTGATGGCCTCCATGGGTGACCTGCTGGGCTTCTGGTTTGGCAAATGGATCACCTTTGCCGTGCGCCACCTGGCCAAGATGGTGCCGGCCTACGACCTACCCCTGTCGAACGGCCGCAAGGTCGTCACGTTCAAGAAGGCGCTTTCGCTGGGCGAACACAAATCGCTCGCGCCCAGCCAGGCCACGCTGGATTCGATTGCCTTCCTGCAATACACCGGCGGCACCACGGGCCTGTCGAAGGGCGCGGTGCTCACCCACCGCAACATCGTGGCCGCCACGCTGCAGGCCGAGGCGTGGTTCACGCCCGCGCTGTCCAAGGTAGGCGACCTCTCCAAGGCCAACAGCATTGCCGCACTGCCGCTGTACCACATCTTCGCGCTCACGCTGTGCCTGCTGGCCATCCGCCAGGGCTCCAGCCTCACGCTGATCCCGAACCCGCGCGACATTCCGAAGTTCGTGGCAGAACTCAAGAAGCGCCCCTTCCACATGCTGCCTGCGGTGAACACGCTGTTCAACGCGCTGCTGCAAAACCCGCAGTTCAAGGCGCTGGACTTCTCCCACCTGTGCGTGTCCCAGGCCGGGGGCATGGCGGCCAGCGAGGGCACGGCCAAGCAGTGGCAGAAGGTCACCGGCAGCACCATGATCGAAGGCTGGGGCATGAGCGAGACCTGCGCCATCGGCACCAACAACCCGGTGATCAGCACCACCTTCAGCGGCAACATCGGCCTGCCGCTGCCGGGCATCGATATCGCCATCAAGGACGACGAAGGCAACAGCCTGCCCCAGGGCGAGTCGGGCGAGATCTGCATCCGCGGCCCCAACGTGATGGTGGGCTACTACAACCAGCCCGAAGAGAACGCCAAGGCCTTCACGCCCGACGGCTTCATGCGCACGGGCGACATCGGCATCATGGACCCGCAGGGCTACACCCGCATCATCGACCGCAAGAAGGACATGATCCTGGTGAGTGGCTTCAACGTGTTCCCCAACGAGCTGGAGCAGGTCATCAGCCTGTGCCCCGGCGTGGTCGAATGCGCGGCCATTGGCGTTCCCGATGAGAAGCAGGGCGAGGCCATCAAGGTGTTCATCATCAAGAACGACCCAGCCCTGACCGAGGACGAAGTGGCGAACTACTGCCACCAGAACCTCACGGGCTACAAGCGCCCCAAGTACATCGAGTTCCGCGACGAGCTGCCCAAGAGCAACGTGGGCAAGATCTTGCGCAGGGAATTGCGCAAGGCTTGACGCTGTTCACAAGGGCAGCGCGCCAAGCGCCGCCCCCTGCCACCTCCCCCAGGGCGCTTCGGCGCCCTTTTTCTTGGGTTCCGACCATGCAGGTCGGCCGCCTGCACCAGGTGTTCCAATGTCTGTATCTCCGGGTTTTTACTGATTAGCAAACGTTTGCGCAAACGTTTGCTTTCGTTATCATCCCAATCGCGACAAGGCACCGGGCATCCGTAGCCGCTCCTTTTTGGGGGCGCTGCCGGGGATTTCCCTCCACGCTGTCGGTCGCCTTAGGGCGACGCTGAATAAGCCTCCGCGATGCGGCGGGCCCTGGATCGGGATGGGCTGCAAGGCGCAAACCACAGTGATAGCCGTAGCTATCGCGAGGATTTGCAACGCTGCAGACCGTCCTGAGCCAGGGATGCGCCGGGCGCGAGAGGCTTGTTCAGCGTTGCCTTTGTCCACATTCCAACCTGGAGACAACACCCATGCAGTTCACCCGCCGTTCCGTTCAGACCGCCGCCGCCCTCGCCGTTGTGGGCAGCCTGCTGGCCAGCCCTGCGTTTGCGCAGGACAAGCCCAAGATCGCGCTCATCATGAAGTCGCTGGCCAACGAGTTCTTCCGCACCATGGAAGACGGCGCCAAGGCGCACCAGAAGGCCCATGCCAAGGAATACACGCTGGTGGCCAACGGCATCAAGAACGAGACCGACACGGCGGCACAGATCAAGATGATCGAACAAGCCATGGCGCAGAAGGTCAGCGCCATCGTGCTGGCCCCGGCGGATTCGAAGGCGCTGGTGCCCGTGGTCAAGTCCGCCATCGACAAGGGCATCATCGTGGTCAACATCGACAACCAGCTCGATGCCGACGCGCTGAAGGAAAAGAACATCACCGTGCCCTTCGTGGGCCCCGACAACCGCGCAGGCGCCAAGCTGGTGGGCGACCACCTGGCCAAGACGCTGAAGGCCGGTGACAAGGTCGGCATCATCGAAGGCGTGTCCACCACCTTCAATGCGCAGCAGCGCACCCTGGGCTACCAGGACGCCATGAAGGCCGCCAACATCACCGTGGTGGGCGTGCAGTCCGGCAACTGGGAGATCGAAAAGGGCAACACCGTGGCCGCCGGCATGATGCGCGAGCACCCTGACCTGGTTGCCCTGCTGGCCGGCAACGACAGCATGGCCCTGGGCGCCGTGGCCGCCGTGAAGGCTGCCGGCAAGACCGGCAAGGTGCAGGTGGTGGGCTACGACAACATCGGCGCCATCAAGCCCATGCTGGCCGACGGCCGCGTGCTGGCCACCGCCGACCAGTACGCCGCCAAGCAGGCCGTGTTCGGTATCGAACTGGCACAGAAGGCCCTGGCCGCCAAGACGCCGCAGAACCAGCTGCCCGCCACGGTGAAGACGGATGTGGTGCTGGTGACCAAGGACAGCAAGTAAGCCTCGGAGCGGAGAACAAAGCTCTTCTGGCATTGTTGCCGTGTCTTGTCGTACTTCCAGTACTGCCTGCAACACGGCGCCTAGCCAGAACCGCTTCGCTGAACTTTGTTCACCGCTCCACAGATAACGCCTGCCTCGCAGCCGCAACCTTCAAGCCGTCATGCCCCATCTCTCGTCCACCCCCCAGTCCCCGCCCCTGCTCGCCATCCAGGCCGTGGGCAAGGACTACACCGCCACCGTGCTCGATGGCGTGAATGTGGAGCTGTTTGCGGGCGAGGTGCTGGCGCTGACCGGCGAGAACGGCGCGGGCAAAAGCACACTGTCCAAGATCCTCTGCGGGCTGGAGCAACCCACGCGCGGCGGCATGGTGCTGGGTGGTCAAACCTACACCCCCACCTCGCGCCGCGACGCCGAGCGCCAGGGCGTGCGCATGGTGATGCAGGAGCTGGGCCTGGTGCCCACGCTCACCGTGGCCGAGAATTTGTTGATGGGCCGCCTGCCGCACCGGCTGGGCTGGCTGCAGCGCGATGTGCTGCACGCCGCCGCCCGCGCACAGCTGGCCAAGATCGGGCTCGACAGCATCGACCCCGCCACGCCCGTCTCGCAGCTGGGCATCGGCCAGCAGCAGATGGTCGAGATTGCGCGCAACCTGCAGGACGACACGCGCATCCTGGTGCTCGACGAGCCCACGGCCATGCTCACCCCGCGCGAGACAAACTACCTGTTCGAGCAGATCGCCCACCTCACCGCACGCGGCGTTGCCATCATCTACGTGTCGCACCGGCTCGAAGAACTGCGCCGCATTGCCGACCGCGTGGCCGTGCTGCGCGATGGCCGCCTGGTGGACGTGCGCCCCATGGCGGGCATGAGCGAAGACGACCTGGTGCAGCGCATGGTGGGCCGCGTGGTGAGCGACCTGGACCACCGCCCGCGCCGCCCTGTGGGCCCGGTGGTGATGAGCGCTGAAAACCTGGGCCGGGGCACCGCCGTGCAGGACGTGAGCCTGGAGCTGCGCGCCGGCGAGATCTTTGGCATTGCCGGGCTGGTCGGATCGGGCCGCACCGAGCTGGTCCGCCTGCTGTTTGGCGCTGACCGGGCAGACCGTGGCAGTGTCACGCTGCACCCAGAATCTGAACAAAAACAGCCTCTAGCGCTTGATGGTCAAGCGCAAGCAGCTACAAACTCAATAGCAAAACCAAATACCACGGCAGCCCCTGCGGCGCGCACTCTTTCGCGTGGTTTCGCCTCCCCGCTGCAGGCCATCGCCGCCGGTGTGGGCCTGGTCACCGAAGACCGAAAATCGCAGGGTCTGCTGCTGTCGCAGCCCATCCGCATCAACGCCACGCTGTCCGACCTGTCGGCCGTCTCGCGCGGCGGCTGGCTGCAGCGCGGGCTCGAAAGCCGCCTGGTGCAGGGATTCATCCGCACCCTGCGCGTGCGCTGCCACGGCCCGGAACAACCCGTGGGGCAACTGTCGGGCGGCAACCAGCAAAAGGTGGTGTTTGCCCGCTGGCTGCACCGCGAAGGCCGCGTGTTGCTGCTGGACGAACCCACGCGCGGCGTGGACGTGGGCGCGCGCGCCGAGCTGTACGGCGAGCTGGACCGCATGGCCGCCGAAGGCCGCGCGCTGCTCATGGTGTCGTCCGACCTGCGCGAACTCATGGCCATGGCCGACCGCATCGGCGTGATGAGCGCGGGCCGCCTGGTGGCCGTGTTCGAGCGCGGCGAATGGTCTGAACAATCCTTGCTGGCGGCCGCGTTCTCCGAGCCCGGCGGACGCACCAGCACACCGTCTTCAACCCCTTCTCCTGTCACCGCATGAACGCCCCCACCTCCTCTGTCGCGCCCGCTGCGGCACCCTCCTCTGCCTCGGTCTGGCGCAGCCAGCTGGGCACCTACCTGGGCTTGCTGGCCGTGCTGGCAGGCATGGTGGCGCTGTTCTCGTCGCTGTCCGAATACTTCTGGAGCGCCGAGACCTTCATCACCATCGCCAACGAGATCCCGGCCCTGGCCGTGATGGCGGTGGGCATGACCTTTGTGCTCATCATTGCGGGCATCGACCTGTCGGTAGGCTCGGTGATGGCGCTGGCCGCTGCGACCTCGGCCGCCGCCATCCTGCAATGGGGCTGGACGGTGCCCGCCGCCGCCGCGCTGGCGCTGGCCACGGGCCTGGTGTGCGGCACCATCACGGGCACCATTTCCGTCGCGTGGCGGCTGCCCTCGTTCATCGTGTCGCTGGGCATGCTTGAAGCCGTGCGCGGCAGCGCGTATGTGGTCACTGACTCGCGCACACAGTACGTGGGCGATGCAATCTCGTGGTTGTCGGCGCCGTTTTTTGGCGGCATCTCGTTCGCCTTCTTGCTGGCCGTGGTGCTGGTGGTCGTGGCGCAGTTGGTGCTGTCGCGCACAGTGTTCGGCCGCTGCGTGGTGGGCATTGGCACCAATGAAGAAGCCATGCGCCTCGCAGGCGTGGACCCGCGCCCCATTCGCGTCATCGTGTTTGCGATGACCGGCCTGCTCGCGGGCCTGGCGGGCCTCATGCAGTCGGCCCGGCTCGAAGCCGCCGACCCCAATGCGGGCACCGGCATGGAGCTGCAGGTGATTGCGGCCGTGGTGATTGGCGGCACCAGCCTCATGGGCGGGCGCGGCTCGGTGGTCAACACCGCGTTTGGCGTGCTCATCATCGCGGTGCTGGAGGCGGGTCTGGCCCAGGTGGGCGCCAGCGAGCCCAGCAAGCGCATCATCACGGGTTTTGTGATCGTGGCGGCTGTGATCGTGGACACGCTGCGCCAGCGCCGCGCCAAGGTCTGAGAGACTGATTACCGCGACCGTCTGCCCCACCAACAACGACCTCATTCTTCTTTTTGCATGGCTACTATCAAGGACGTTGCGCGCCACGCCGAGGTGTCGGTCACCACGGTGTCGCACGTTGTCAACGGCACGCGCCGCGTGAGCCCCGAGGGGCGCGAGCGCGTCGAGGCCGCCATCCGCGCCCTGGGCTACGTGCCCAGCGCCATTGCGCGCAGCCTCAAGAGCAACAACACGCGCACGCTGGGCATGCTGATCCCCAACAGCTCCAACCCCTACTTTGCCGAGATCGTGCACAGCGTGGAAGACCGCTGCTTTGGCGCGGGCTACAACGTCATCCTGTGCAACACCAACGACGAGGCGCACCGCCAGGGCACCTACCTGCAGGTGCTGGCCGAGCGGCGCATCGACGGGCTCATCGTGGTCTCCACCGGGCATGACGCCACGCTGGCCACGCAGCTGGCGGGCCTGTCCATCCCCACCGTGCTGGTGGACCGCGAAATCGACATCGCCGGGCAACAACCCTGCGACCTGGTGGAAACCGCCCACATGCAGGGCGGCCTGCTGGCCACGCGCCACCTGCTGTCGCTGGGCCACCGCCGCATTGCCTGCATTGGCGGCCCCGAAGGCATTGCGCCCAGCGAGCAGCGCATTGCCGGCTGGCGCACGGCCCTGGCCGACGCGGGCTGCGGCACCGGCGAAGGCCTGCTGTGGCACGGCAACTTCACCAGCCAGGGCGGCTACGAAGCCATGCACGCGGTGCTGCGCGCGCCCGAGCCGCCCACTGCCGTCTTCGTGTGTAACGACCTCATGGCCATGGGCGCGCTGTGCGCCGCGCACGAACGCGACCTGCGCGTGCCCGAGGCACTGTCCATCGTCGGCTTTGACGACATCGAACTCACCGCCTTCACCAGCCCGCCGCTCACCACCGTGGCCCAGCCCAAGCAGCGCATCGGCGCACTGGCGGTGGACATGCTGCTGGAGCGCATCGACGGCAAGCGCCAGGACGCACGCAAAGTGATGCTGCAGCCCGAACTGCGCGTGCGCGCCTCCACGGCCCATGCGCCTGGAGGTGCGGCATGAGCACCACCCACACGCCCCGCATCGCCGTCGTCGGCAGCCTGAACATGGACCTGGTGCTGCAGGTTCAACACGCGCCGGGCCCTGGCGAGACCGTGCTGGCCGACGCCCTGCACCTGGTCCCCGGCGGCAAGGGCGGCAACCAGGCCGTGGCCTGCGCACGCCAGGGCGCCCAGGTGGCCTTGTTCGGCCGCGTGGGCGATGACGGCTACGGCCACACGCTACGCGCCGGGCTCGATGCCGACGGCATAGACCACAGCGGCGTGCAGACCGACACCGACACCACCACCGGCGTGGCCGCCATCACCGTGGAGGCCAGCGGGCAAAACCGCATCGTGGTCGTGCCCGGCGCCAACGGCCGCTTTGTGCTGGATGCCGCCGCGCTGGGCACCGCACTGCACGGCGCAGGCGGCCTGGTGCTGCAGTTCGAAACCCCCCTGCCCCAGGTACTGGCCGCCGCCGAGATGGCCCGTGCGGCGGGTTGCCCGGTGGTGCTGAACCCCTCGCCCATCCAGCCCCTGCCCGATGCGATGTGGCCGCTGGTGCACACGCTGGTGGTGAACGAGGTGGAAGCCGCCGCGCTGGCGGGCCAGAGCGTGACCACGCCCGCCGATGCCGCGCAGGCCGCGCAGGCCCTGCGCGCCAAGGGCCCCACCCAGGTGGTGGTGACCCTGGGCGCCGCCGGAGCCGTGGCCGCCGATGCTGCAGGCAACCGCTATCACCCTGGCCTGGTCGTGCAGGCGGTGGATACCACGGCCGCAGGCGACACCTTTCTGGGCGCGCTGGCCGTGGCACTGGCACGCGGCGAGCCGCTCGATGCCGCCGTGCGCGAGGGCATCCGCGCTTCGGCGCTGTGCGTCACCCAGCCCGGCGCCCAGCCCTCCATCCCCACCCGCGCCGCCGTGGCGCAAAGCCCCCAACCGCCCGCCTGGAGCCCCCTGTGAAACGCACCGCCCTGCTGCACGCCGAACTCTCCCACGCCATCGCCACCCTGGGCCACGGCGACATGCTGGTGATTGGCGACGTGGGACTGCCCATCCCCAATGGCCCGCGCCGCATTGACCTGGCGCTGACGCCGGGCATCCCGGCCGTGGCCGATGTGCTGCGGGTGGTGCTGGAAGAAATGCAGGTCGAAAAAGCCGTGATCGCCACCGAAGCCGTGGAGCGCAACGGAGGCCAGTTGCCCACGTGGTGCCAGCTGCCTGTGGAGCCTCGCACCCTATCGCACGAAGAGTTCAAGCGCCTGACCCAGCAGGCCCGCGTGATGGTGCGCACCGGCGAGTGCACCCCGTATGCCAACGTGATCCTGGTGGCGGGCGTCACGTTCTGACACAGCCTGGGTGGCCAGGCTGCGGGTTTTGGAGGACTTCGGGCAGGCACGACCTGCGGTACGCTGGGCATCAGCCCACGGCGCGGCGTTGAAGCCCGCCACCGAAGCCCCGAATTCCTGCCCCCATGCCCACCACAGCGCCCCACGATCTCCTCCCCCCTGAAATCACCGTTCTCGAACGCGGCTGGCTTTCGGCCAACAACATCCTCTTCATCGGCCAGCACGACACCGCCATCGTGGACACGGGCTATTGCAGCCATGCCGGGCAGACCGTGGACCTGGTGCGCGACGCACTCGCGGGCCGCAAACTCGACCGCCTGCTCAACACCCACCTGCACAGCGACCACTGCGGCGGCAATGCCGCGCTGCAAAAGGCCTGGCCCGGCGTGCTCACGGCCATTCCACCCGGCCAGGCCGACCATGTGCGCCAGTGGGATGCCTATGCGCTCAGCTACACCCCGACGGGCCAGGAATGTCCGCCCTTTCGGGCCGACACGCTGCTCATGCCCGACTCCTGCGTGCTGCTCGGCGACAAGCCCTGGCAGGTGCATGCCGCGCCGGGCCACGATCCGCATTCGGTGGTGTTGTTCGAGCCCCAGGGCCGCGTGCTGATCTCGGCCGATGCGCTGTGGGAAAACGGCTTTGGCGTGGTGTTTCCCGAGCTGGAAGGCGAAGACGCGTTCGCCCAGGTGGCCGCAACGCTGGATGTGATCGAGCAGCTATCGCCCCAGGTCGTGATCCCCGGCCACGGGCCGGTGTTTGTCGATGCGCCCCGTGCCATCGATGGCGCACGCCGCCGCCTGGACGGTTTTGTGCGCAACCCGGGCAAACATGCGCTCTATGCGGCCAAGGTGCTGCTCAAGTACAAGCTGTTGGAATGGCAGCAGATCAGTCTCCAGGACCTGGCTGCCTGGGCGCAGGCCACGCCCTACTTCGGCATGCTCCGCGAGCGCCACTTTGCCGATCAGGCCGAGGTTGAATGGCTTGGCAGCCTGAGCGACGAACTGGTGCGGTCCGGTGCGGCCACCCGCCAGGGTGACATGCTGCACAACGCATAGATACGACGTCCGCCCGGACCTTGGCATCCCTGCTGACCCCAGCAATGCACCTCAGTCAGTGCCGCCACGGCACGCCCTTGACAGAGCCGCTGCAGGCGTCTCTCTTGGGGGACGGCACACAGCGCCTCGGCACGGCTTCAATGCTTGTGCTGCTTGTCGCACCCCGTCACATGGTTGTTGCTGCTGGACATGCACTGGTAGAACGCCTTCTTGTTGCCCGATGCGCCCTGGCAGTCCGATAGGCTGTATTTGCCCTTGGCTTCACGGATCTTGGGTGCCGCCTTGTCAAAGTCCGCCTGGGCCATGTAACCGTCGCGCACGTTCTTCTGGCCCACTTCCAGCATGAGGTCGGCTTGGTAGTGGATGTTGTCCACTGCGGTGGCGCAGTTGAGCGGCACTTGCTTGCCGTCCACCGTGCCCAGGGCCTTCTTCAGCCCCTCGCCAAATTCCTGAACGTCTTTTGGAATCTTCTTGGTGCCGTCGGGGTTGAACTGGGTGGCACCCGCCGACTTGCCAGCAGAAGAGGCACTGCCCTTGCTGCCTGCCCCACCGCTGCCACTGGTGCCGTTGTTGTTCTGCAGCTTCATCGGCTCAGCATCCTGCGAGGTACTCGGCGGCTGCGATCCGTAATGGGTTTTGCCGTCGGCATCGACCCACTTGTACACCGGCTGCGCCTGCGCTGCTGCGCCCAAAGCCATCGCCAGGGCGACCATGGCCACCCAACCCAGTTTTCTCATGGTTTACCCCTCCAAATATTGGAAAAAATAGGCGCTAGCGCTTATCCGATAAGCGCCAGCAGCTCTTCTATTTATAGCAACCACCGACCCATCAAGGCAAATCCTTGTTCACCTCTGGCAACGCCGCATCACGCGGGCCGATCGTGCCCAGGCGGCTCTTGAGCGACTGGGGCTGACCGGTGAGCATGGCTGCGTAGTTGGTGGTGTTGGACAGCACTTTCTTCACATAGTCACGCGTCTCGGCAAACGGCACGTTCTCGGCCCAGATGGCGGCGTCCAGCACCGGGCCGTTGCGCCAGCTGCGCGGGCGGCCGGGGCCTGCGTTGTAGGCGGCCGCGGCCATGGGCATGGAACCCGCAAAGTCGTCCAGCGCGAGCTTGAGGTAGGCCGTGCCGATGGTGATGTTGGTGTCGCGGTCATTGATCTGGTCGGCCGTGAAACCGTTCAGACCGATCTTCTTGGCCGTCCAGCGCGCGGTGGCGGGCATCACCTGCATGAGGCCCGAGGCGCCCACGTGCGAGCGCGCATCCATGATGAAGCGGCTTTCCTGGCGGATCAGGCCGTACACGTAGGCCGGGTCCAGGCCGATGCCATTGGCACGCTCCACCACCGCGCTGCGGAAGGGGGTGGGAAAGCGCTGCGTAACGTCCACGACGCTCTTGGTGCGCTCGCTGGTGTTGATGCAGCGGTCCCACACCTCGCGCTGGCAGGCGAAGTCGGCGGCGGCCAGCAATTCGCGGTCGGGCATGCCGCCGCTTTGGTGCAGGTTGGTGGTGTAGTTCCACTCGCGCACGCCTTCGCTGCGCAGGCCCAGAAGGATGGCGTACAGGGCGCGGTTGAGCCCCGGGTTGGCGCGAGCGGCGGCCTTTTCTTCGGCGGTGAGGGGTGCGGGCGCGGGCGGCGTGGTGATGCGCTGGCCCAGCTCTTCGAGCGCCAGCTGCTCATAGAAGCCGCGCGTTCCGGCAATGCCTTCGAGCAGTTGCCGTGCTTCGGCGCGTTCGGCATCGCTCACGCGGCCCGCCAGCAGCGAGCGCGCCTTCCAGTACACCCAGGTGCTGTCCTGGCGGCCTTCAGGGCCCATGGCGTCCACAGCCTTGCCCACGGCCTTCCACTGGCCAGCGCGCAGGGCGGCACGCACCTTCCAGCCCAGCAGGTCGTCGTTGAGGTCGCTGTCCTTGGTCACATTGGCAAAGTAGCCATGGGCGTTGCTGGCCAGCTTCTGCGCGGCGGTCTTGCCAATCACGCCCCAGGCCCAGTTGCGCTCTTCGGCAGAGAGGTGCACGCCCCATTTGTTCTCCAGCTGGTAGGCCGCGCTGTCCGGGTCGCTGGTGGCCAGCTTCAACAGGGCGAGCAGCACCAGTTCCTGCCGGGCCTTGCCAGCGGCAGTGGCGCGCGAGAGCAGGTACTTGCTGGGCGCATCGAGCACATCCTTGACCTGCGGCAGCGATTCCGGCGAGACGATTTCGACCGCCGTGCGCACCACGCGGGGGCGGTTGGCCTCCACACCCAGGCGGGCCTTGCGCCACACATCCAGGGCCGAGAGCTTCTTGTAGCCATACAGCTCGCGCGCGGCGTGGGTGCAGCCATCGTCGGCGTCGCGGATCGCATACCAGTTGCTGCGCACGTCCTCGGCCACGGTGGCTGGTGCCGTGCCCTTGATCTGGTCGATCAGGAGGGCGTAGCAGCGCACTTCGCGGTCGTCCGACATGCGGTAGCTCGGGTGCTGCTCGGCAAACTGGCTCCAGTCGCGGCGCTGACCCAGCAGCAGCAGCCAGTCGTTGCGCAGGCGGTCTTCCTGGTAGGTGCCGGCGTAGCGCTGCATAAAGGACTGGATCTCCTGTGGCGAGGCCTCGCCAAGACGCACGCGCAGCTCCCAGTAGGCAGCCCAGGGTTCCAGCGCGTGGCCACGTGCGGCGGGCAGCAGCTGCGCGAGCTTGTTGCGGTCGCCCTTGCGGAACGCCTGCTGCATCTCCAGCAGGGTATCGTCACCACGGTTTTGCGCCATGACAAGGGGCGCGGTAGCAGCCAGCAGGGTGGCGGCCACAAGGGGTGTCAGAATCGCTCTGAGAAATTGCATGGGGGAATTATCTGATGGACAAAGCAGCCCTTCGGCGCGCATTGATAGAAGAACGCCTCAACCTGCCCGACCGCCTACAGCGGGCCGACCTGTTACAGCAGGTGATGCGCATCTGGCTGGTGAACCGGCCCGATACGGTGATTGGTGCCTACTGGCCCATCAAGGGCGAGTTTGACCCCCTGCCCGCCCTGCACCGCTGGAAGGAAGACGGCGAGTTGCTGGACGAGCCCCTGCGCCGCCGCATCGGCCTGCCCGTGGTCAACAAGCAGCACAAGACCCTCACCTTCCACGCCTGGTACCCCGGCTGTCCCATGGAAGAAGACGCCTACGGCATCCCCAAGCCCAAGGACACTGAGGTCATCGTGCCCACGCTGCTGTTTGTTCCGTGCGTGGGCTACGCTCCGGGTGGCTACCGGCTGGGCTATGGCGGTGGGTTTTACGACCGCACGCTGGCCACGCTGCAGCCCAAGCCGTTCACCGTGGGTCTGGGCTTCACCCATGGCTATCTGGATGATTTCGAGCCTGAGGAGTTCGACCTGCCGCTCGATGCCATCCTGAATGACAACGGGGTGGTCTGGCCTGTCTGAGCGGCCAGACCGGCTCCTCGGGGCCCGGTGATGCGCGCTACGCATCATTCAGGCCTTTTTTGGCATCGCTGGCGCATCGCGCAGCCGCTAGCATGGCGAGCTGACCTTCATTTTTCAGGTGCCCCCATGCTCAAGCTCTACATCGGCAACAAGAACTACTCCTCCTGGTCCATGCGCCCCTGGGTGCTGCTCAAGCAGGCGGGCATCGCGTTTGAAGAAGTGCGCGTGCGCTTCGACAGCTTTGACGCCGATTCGGAGTTCAAGCGTGTGATGAGCCCCGTGAGCCCCACGGGCAAGGTGCCTGCACTGATCGATGGCGATCTGGTCGTGTGGGACACCCTGGCGATTGCCGAATACGTGGCCGAAACCCACCCCGACAAGAAGCTCTGGCCCGCAGACGCCAAGGCCCGAGCGCGCGCACGCAGCGTCTGCGCCGAGATGCACAGCGGCTTCACCGCCCTGCGCGGCAACTGCCCCATGAACATTGAGGCGAATCTGGCCGATGCCGGCGCGCTGATCTGGCGCGACAAAGCCGGCGTGCGCACCGACGTCCAGCGCCTGGTGGAGATGTGGAGTGCACTGCTGCAGGAGCACGGCGGCCCCCTGCTGTTTGGCGACTTCACCGTGGCCGACGCCTATTTTGCCCCCGTGTGCATGCGCCTGCACTCTTATGCCCTGCCCGTACCCACCCCCATCAAGGCCTATGTAGACCGCGTGCGCGCACTGCCCGGCGTGAAAGCCTGGATCGACGAAGCCCTGGCCGAGAAGGACTTTCTGGACTTTGAAGAGCCCTACCGCCTGCGCCATACCGAGGGTTGAGCATCGCCATGGCTGTCACCATCTACCTGCGCTACGTGCTCAACACCAGCAAGCTCAAGGAGTTCGAACACTACGGCAAGCTGTGGATTCCACTGGTCGAGAAGTTCGGCGGCCAGCACCACGGCTACTTCATGCCCAGCGAGGGCGCCAACAACATTGCGCTGGCGCTGTTCACGTTCGAGAGCCTCGCGGCCTACGAGGTGTACCGAGAGCAGTCGATGCAAGACGCGGAGTGCCAGGCAGCGTTCCGCTACGCCGAGGAGACGGGGTGCATCGTGAGTTATGAGCGGAGTTTTTTCAGGCCGGTGTTCCGCTGAACAGGCGTGGGCGCACCCGCCCAACTACCGGAACTGCTTGCGCAAAAACGGCTTGTGCCGCGCAATATGCGCTAACTGGGCGGGGGCAATGGTGCCGCCCAGGTCTTCCTCCTCCGCGTTCAGTACCTGGTTGGCATAGGCGAGTGCACGCGCTACCACCTCTTCGTCGCTCACACCCTGCTGCGCAGCCAGATCCAGCGCCACGCGCTTCATGGCGCGCTGTGACAGCATCCACATGGCGCCGAAGGCATCCCACGCGGCCATCGCTTCCTTGAACTTGTCGCGGTCGGCCAGGATTTCATTGAGCGGCTTGGCCAGGATCTCTTGCAGGTCGTCCACCTTGGCTTTCAAGGCTTCGAGCTGCGCCTCGCGCTGCAGGGCTTCGGCGGCGGCGTTGGCCGCTGCGTCGGGCGCCGTGGGCACGGGCACGCTGCCGTCGGGGTTGAGCTGGGCAATGGTGAGTTCGGACGATAGGGACATGGTGGGCTGGAATATACGGCCGAGGGCTCGTCCTAAACTACACCGATGCAAATCTACATGGTAGGCGGCGCGGTCCGCGACAAGCTGCTGGGCCGGCCGGTGAATGACCACGACTGGGTTGTGGTGGGTGCCACGCCCGAGCAGATGCTGGAGCTGGGCTACCTGCCCGTGGGCCGAGACTTCCCGGTGTTCTTGCACCCCGAGACACGCGAGGAATACGCGCTGGCCCGCACCGAGCGCAAGAGCGGGCGCGGCTACCGGGGCTTTGTGGTGGAAAGCTCGCCCGACGTGACGCTGGAAGAAGACCTTTCCCGCCGCGACCTCACTATCAATGCAATAGCTACTAGTGCTTATGGGACAAGCGCTGGAGGCATTTTTGACCCATATTCTGGAGCCAAAGACATCGAGGCGCGGGTGCTGCGCCATGTGACGGACGCCTTCCGCGAAGACCCGGTGCGCATTCTGCGTGTGGCGCGGTTTGCAGCACGATTTACCGACTTCACGGTGGCGCCCGAGACGATGCAACTGATGCGCGAGATGGTGGCGCATGGCGAGGTGGACCACCTGGTGGCCGAGCGCGTGTGGCAGGAGCTGGCGCGGGGCCTGATGGAAGACAAACCCTCGCGCATGTTCGAGGTACTGCGCGAGTGCGGCGCGCTGGCCGTGCTGTTGCCCGAAGTGGCGCGCCTGTGGGGCGTGCCCCAGCGGGCCGAGTACCACCCCGAGGTGGACACCGGCGTGCACCTGATGATGGTGCTGGACATGGCGGCCCGGCTGCAGGCACCACTCCCCGTGCGGTTTGCCTGCCTGGTGCATGACCTGGGCAAGGGCACCACGGCCGCCGATATGCTGCCGCGCCACATCGGGCATGAGGAGCGCAGTGCGGAGCTGCTGAAAGATGTGGCCGAGCGCCTGCGGGTGCCCGTGGACTGCCGCGAGACGGCCGATGTGGTGGCGCGCGAACATGGCCACATCCACCGCAGCACCGATCTGTCGGCCGCCGCGCTGGTGCGCCTGCTGGAGCGCTGCGACGCCATCCGCAAGCCCGAGCGGTTCGCCGACATCCTGTTGGCCTGCGAATGCGATGCACGCGGACGGCTGGGGTTTGAAGAATCCGCCTACCCGCAGCGCCAGCGGCTGGCGGCTGTGCTGGCGGCCGTGCAGTCGGTGGTCACGCGCGACATTGCAGCACAGGCGGCGGCCAAGGGCGTGGCTGGGCCGCAGGTGGGTGCGTTGATCCACCAGGCGCGGGTGGAGGCGGTGGCGCGGTGGCTGCAGCCCCGCAGCGACGTTGCCTGACCCTGCACACGACCGCCCAAGACGCGGACAGCCCCCTCCTACAATCCGCGTCCGCCTGTATTCCATCCGGGGTACAGCCTTGCAAGAATCTGGTGCAGTTTCGCGCCCCACAGCCGTCCCAATGTCTCCATGACCACTGTTCACATCCGCCTTGCCACCCCGGCCGACGCCGACACCGTCGCGCCGCTGTTTGATGCCTACCGGCAGTTCTACGAGCAGGCGCCAGACCTGGCCGGAGCGAAGGCCTTCATCGCGGAGCGGTTAGAGCGTGAAGAGTCGGTGATCCTGCTGGCGCTGGATGCGTCGCAAACGGCGGTAGGCTTTTGCCAGCTCTACCCCACGTTCTGCTCGGTGGAGGCCGCCCCTATCTACACGCTGTACGACCTGTTCGTGGCCCCCGCCGCCCGCAAGACAGGCGCCGGACGCAGCTTGCTGATGGCAGCAGAAGCCACGGCCCGCACCCATGGAAAGGTGCGCATGGACCTGACCACAGCACACACCAACACCACCGCGCAGTCCCTCTACGAATCGCTGGGCTGGACGCTGGACACGGTTTTCCGCGCCTACAACAAACGCGTCAGCGCCTGAACCACCAGGGCGCTTGGCACACTTGCCGCGCCCCCTCACCAACGCAGCAGGCGCGGCCCCAGCACCGCCCCCAGCGCAGTCGGGATGGTCATGCCCGCCACATACCAGACAGCCAGGAAGGGCGTGGCCATTTCGGGGCAATGCAGGGCGTACACCAAGGCGCCCAGCGCACCCGCCAGCAAACCAGCGCCCGCACCCGTCCACACCAGGCGCGTGGGGGCTGCGCCCTTGAGGGCCCAAAAGCCTGCAACAAATGCCGGCATCGACAGCGCAGCGATATTGAACGGGCAGGTGCGCCAGGTGCTGCCTAGGATGAGCGGCATGCGCTCTGCGGCGGACACCTGCGACAACGCCCACAACGCCATGGCCCACAGCACCAGCGGCGGCACGGCCAGCCACAGGGCTGCGTGGCCCAGCGCCATGCCCGGGCGGGCCATGCGGCGCAGCAGCGCCAACCCGGCAGCAGCGAGCGCGGCGGCAAACACCAGCTTGCCCCAGAACATGGGCAGCGCCATGGTGGCCAGCAGATCAGGGCGCAGACCGAACAGGGCCAGCATCAGCACCCCGGCGCCGGCAATGCCCGCCAGTGCGGCCACCACAAAGCGCTGCTCTATCGCGTTGCGCTGCACCGGCCGGTCATCGGCGGCCAGCAGGTGGATCAATTCATCGGTTTTCATGCCATTCCCCTGATCTTGGCGGCCAGGGCCTTGAGCCCCCGGTGCACGCCGACTTTGACAGCCGATTCCGACAGCCCCGTGAGGCGCGCCGTCTCGACCACCGACAAACCTTCCAATTTCACATACTCAATCGGCAGCCGCTGCTTGTCGGGCAGCGTGCGCAGCAACTGCCCCAGGTCCCGCCGGGCTTCGTCGGCCTCGCTGTCGCTGCTGGCAAACAACTCGTCGGCATCGTCCAGCGGGTCGTTGCGCCCCTCTTTGACGGCATGCGAGCGCAACCAGTCGATGAGCTTGTAGCGCGCAATCGCGTGCGCCCAGGCCGTCACCGGCATCTCAGGCCGGTAGGTGTGGCGCTGGTTGTGCACCGCCAGCAGCGTCTCCTGCACCAGGTCTTCCACCTCATCGGGCCGCTGCGTAAGGCGGCGTCGCAAAAAGGCGCGCAGGTGGGCGCTCAGCTCTTTCAAAAAGCGCTGGTAGGCGGCTGCGTCGGCATCCAGCCCCTGCATCAACAAGCCGCGCAGGCGTTCTTCCACACTCTCCATGGTGTCTCCCTGCAAGAAATTCGTATGCCGGAGCCATTGGGTTACAGGCATCGCAAAAAAATGTTTCGCCATGCCGCTCCGAAATTTTTTTTGTACAGCGCTGTAACCCGCAAGTTGCGCTGCGCGAATTACAACGCAGATCGGGCAGTTCAACGCGGCCTCTCGCTGCACCCCGATCGGATTCAACCCTGACCCAACCCTCGGAGAACCGTACCATGACCACTCGCACCCTCAGCCTCGGCGCCCTTGCCCTTGTAGCCCTGACCTCTGGCGCCGCCATGGCCCAAACCACCTCCATGGACGGCGCCAAACCCGCCATGGAGAAGTGCTACGGCGTCTCGATGGCTGGCAAGAACGACTGCGCCGCCGGCCCCGGCACCACCTGCGCGGGCTCCGCCAAGGTGGACTACCAGGGCAACGCCTGGAAGTTTGTGCCCGCAGGCACCTGCACCACGATCAAGACGCCCAAGGGCATGGGCATGCTGACGCCCATGAAGGGCTGACCATGGCATCCCCTCTCACCGCTGGCCTGGGCCTCAAGCCCCAGCACTATGACGAGGCGCTGCACTGCACCGCCCCGGGCCTGTGGTGGGAGGTGCACCCCGAAAACTATCTGGCCGAGGGTGGCCCCCGCCTGGCCTGGCTGGAGGCCATCCGCGCGCGCCATCCTGTGGCGCTGCACGGCGTGTCGCTGTCGCTTGCTGCCGATGCTCCGCCGGACGCGGCACACCTGGCGCGACTGGCAGCCCTTGCAAGGCGGGTGGAGCCAGTCATCATCTCGGAGCACTTGGCGTGGTCCACCTGGCGCGGGCAGTACCTGCCCGACCTGCTGCCGTTTCCGCGCACGCACGCGGCCCTGCAGCGCATCGCAGACAACATCGCCCGAACGCAGGATGCGCTGCAGCGCCCCATCGCCATCGAGAACCCCACGCACTACCTGCACATCGACGGCCACGACTGGCTTGAGACCGAATTTCTGACCGAGCTGGTGCAGCGGACTGGCTGCGCCCTGCTGCTGGACGTGAACAACGTGTACGTCAGTGCCAACAACCTGGGCTTTGACGCGCAGACCTACCTCGACGCCTTTCCCCTGCACGCCGTGGCCGAAATCCACCTGGCGGGCCACCATGCCGACCCGGTGCATGGCGATGCCCTGCTGATCGACAGCCACGACGCGTCCATCGCCCCGGTGGTGTGGGCGCTGTACGAGCAGGTGATCGCGCGCACAGGCCCCGTGCCCACCCTCATCGAACGCGACGACAATCTGCCCGCATTCAGCGAACTGCTGGCCGAGCGCGACAAGGCCCACAACGCGCTGACAGCGGCGCAGCCCGAGGAGGCAGCATGCAGCTGAGCGCATTCCAGGACGGCTTCTCTGCCGCGTTGCTCGGCCATGCGGAGCACGCACCGTGGCTGTCTGCGCTGGAATCCCAGCCCGGCTTTGCCGTGTACCGCAACACCGTGCTCAAGGGCTGCATTGATGCCCTGCAGGCCAGCTACCCCACGGTGTGCCAGCTGGTGGGCGGAGAATGGTTCCGCGCCGCCGCGGCGGTGTATGCCCGCGCGCAGCCGCCGGCTGACGGACTGCTGATGGACTACGGCGCGGAGTTTGCTGACTTTCTGGCCGGTTTTGCACCAGCGGCCGAGCTGCCTTACCTGCCGGCCGTGGCGCGCCTGGACCGCGGCTGGACCGAATGCCATCTGGCGGCAGACGCCACCGCTGTGGACCGCAACTGGCTGGCACAGCAGGCGCCCGATACATTGCCCCTGGTGCAACTGCGCCTCCACCCCGCCGCACGCTGGGCCTGGTGCGAGGAGCATCCCGCCTACGCGTTGTGGCAGAGCCACCGCGAAGGTCTGCCCCCCACAGAGCCGCTAGACTGGACCGGCGATGGAGCCTTGCTCACCCGGCCCCACGCACCCGTGACGTGGCGCCCACTGTCGCGCGCCGGAGTGGCCTTTTTGGACGCCTGCGCCCAAGGCCAGACGCTGGAGGCAGCCGCCACTTCAGCCCTTGCGGCCGAGCCCACCGCAGACTTTGCGGCCCTGATGGGCACCTTGCTGGACGCTGGCGCATTGATACCCACCGACTCACACCAATTCACACCGAGGCCAAGGAGCCCCTGATGACCACCAGCACACATTTCCCCACTGCACCCGCCAAAGGCCAGCGCAAGCTGTTGGCGCGCCTGGCCGATGCAGCCACCTCGCTCACCCCGCACAGCCTGCTGGCGATGGTCAACCGCGTGGCAATTGCAGGCATCTTCTGGCTTTCAGCGCGCACCAAAGTCGAGGGGTGGTTCACCATCTCCGACAGCGCCTATGCGCTGTTCCGCGACGAGTACAAGCTGCCCCTGCTGCCACCCGAGCTGGCGGCGCAGATGGCCACCGTCGCAGAGCATCTGTTCCCTGTTCTTCTGGTGCTGGGCCTGCTCACGCGCCTGTCGGCCCTGGCCTTGCTGGGCATGACGCTGGTCATCCAGGTGTTCGTGTACCCCGATGCCTGGCCCACGCACCTGTCATGGGCGGGGCTGATGCTGTACCTGGTGGGGCGCGGCGCAGGCAACGTGTCACTGGACCGGGCACTCGGAATTCGTTGAGGCGCCTGTCTTTTTTAAACTGCCGCTGTTCGCACCCAGCGCACGATGTCCGCAGCCCCCAGCGCGCCCGAAACGCGCGCGACCTCGCGCCCCTGCTGAAACAAAATCATGGTCGGAATGCTGCGGATCGCATAGCGCGCCGCGATGGCCTGGTGGTCTTCGGTGTTGAGCTTGGCCAGACGCACACGCGGCTCCAGCTCGCGGGCGGCCTGCGCAAAGGCCGGGGCCATCTGGCGGCAAGGCCCGCACCAGGGCGCCCAGAAGTCCACCAGCACGGGGATGTGGCTGCGCACCACATGCTTGTCAAAACTGGTGGCATCCAGTTCCAGCGGCGCCCCCGCGAAAAGGCGCTGATGGCACTTTCCGCAATCGGGCGCGTTGCCCAGGTCGGCGCGCTGCACTCGGTTGGTGGTGTGGCAATGGGGGCAGACGATGTGCAGGGCTTCGGTCATGGTGCGGCAATCGGTGTGAGCAAAAACGGGCCTCTTAGAACCTGTTCAAGATCTTTTCGGGGATCGCAACAGGTTCTTACACATGGCGGCACAAGCCGGGCGTTTCAAGAGCGGGCTTCGCAGTCCTGGGGTCTTGATGTTGCACCCCGTCGCACACCTTGCGCGCGTTTACCAGCGCTGAAACACCCTTTCACCCGGGTCAGCTTCACCGCGTCTGATAAGGTTTCGCCCATGCAGCTGCTCCCCCTACTGACAACTGCCCATGCGCTTTTTCTGGACTTTGACGGCACGCTCACCGAGCTGGCGCCGCGCCCCGAGGCGGTGCGCATCGCTTCCGGGCTGGTCCCCACGCTGTCATCGCTGTACACCCATCTGGACGGCGCGCTGGCCATCGTGACCGGGCGGCCTGAGGCCGACATCGACGGATTTCTGGCCCCGCTGCACCTGCCGCTGGCCAGCGAGCATGGTGCCCAATACCGACTGACCGACACATCCCACCCGGCCGTTCTGCCGCCAGACCTGGAGAACGTTCTACGGGCTGCGTACGACCTTGCGGCGCACTATCCGGGGTTGCTGGTAGAGCCCAAGCGCGCGAGCGTGGCCCTGCACTACCGCCAGGCCCCCCACCTGGAAGGGTTGTGCCACGACACCCTCGTGCGCGCCATGCAGCAGGTGGAGGGTGTGGAACTGCTGCGCGGCAAATGTGTCTTTGAAGTGAAGCCCCGGGGCGTCCACAAAGGCCAGGCCATTCTCGATTTCATGACACAGGCCCCCTTTGCCGGGCGCACCCCAGTCTTCGTGGGGGATGACGTCACCGACGAGGCTGGCTTTGCCGCCGTTCAGGCCCTGGGCGGCTGGGGCATCAAGGTGGGCGAAGGGCCGACCATGGCACAACACCGCTGCATGACATCCGCCGCCTTGCGCGGCTGGCTGTCTTCCGCACGCACGACCTTGGAGCGCGAACGATGAACACGGCAGCCAACGATCCCCAAGCAGGCTCACTCAACCTCGGGATGATCGGCAACTGCGCCATCAGCGCACTGATCGACAACCACGCCCGCATGGTGTGGTGCTGCCTGCCCCGTTTTGATGGCGACCCGGTGTTCAACGCCCTGCTGCAGCCCGGCGACGAAGGCAGCCACTTCGCGATCGAACTGGAAGACCTGGCATCGGCCCACCAGTGGTACGAGCCGAACACCGCCATCCTGCGCACGCAGCTGTTTGACAAGGCGGGCCACGGCATCGAGATCACCGATTTTGCGCCGCGCTTTTACAGCCGCTCGCGCTACTTTCGCCCCATGACGCTGGTGCGCCGGGTGCGCCCCATCCAGGGTGCGCCGCGCATCCGTGTGGCGCTCAAGGTGCGCTACGACTGGGGCCAGACTACCCCCGAGATCACACGCGGCAGCAACCACATCCGCTACGTGGGCGAGAGCATGACGCTGCGCCTGTCCACCGATGCGCCGGTGTCGCATGTGCTGTCGGGCCAGGCATTTGTGCTCACACGCGAACACAACTTTCTGCTGGGGGCGGACGAGACGCTGGTGGAGGGCATTGCCGACACCGCGCGCCTGTTTGAGCAGGAGACCACCTCCTACTGGCGCAGCTGGACCCGCGCTCTGGCCGTGCCGCTGGAGTGGCAGGAGGCCGTGATCCGCGCAGCCATCACGCTCAAACTCTCGCTGTACGAAGACACCGGCGCCATCGTGGCCGCCATGACCACCAGCATCCCCGAGTCCGCCCACAGCGGCCGCAACTGGGACTACCGCTACTGCTGGCTGCGCGATGCGTTTTTTGTGGTGCGCGCGCTCAACAGCATCTCCGAGGTGGGCACCATGGAGGACTACCTGCGCTGGCTGAGCAACGTGGTGGTCGAAGGCGGCGATGGCCACATCCAGCCGCTGTATGGCATCGGGCTGGAAAAAGACCTGCCCGAGCGTTTTGTGCCGCAGCTGGCGGGCTACCGGGGCATGGGTCCGGTGCGCGTAGGCAACCAGGCGGCCGAGCATTTTCAGCACGATGTGTACGGCAACATCGTGCTGGGCGCAGCCCAGGCGTTCCACGACCACCGCCTGCTGCACCGTGCGGGCCTGGCCGAGTTCACGCGGCTGGAACAGGTGGGCGAGAACGCGGTGCGTGTGTATGGCCAGCCCGACGCTGGCATGTGGGAGCTGCGCACGCGCGCCCGGGTGCACACCTCGTCCGCGCTGATGAGCTGGGCAGCCTGCGACCGGCTGGCCAAGATCGCCGCCACCCTGCAGCTGGCCGACCGTACCAGCCACTGGCAGCAGCATGCCGACCGCATGCGCGCCGAGATCCTCGACAAATCCTGGTGCGAAGCGCGCCAGGCGTTCGCCGAGAGTTTTGGCGGCCATGAACTCGATGCGAGCGTGCTGCTGATGGCCGAGGTGGGCCTGATCGACCCCAAGGACCCACGCTTTGTGAGCACCGTGGAGGCCATGGAAAAGAGCCTGTGCGACGGCCCCTACATGCGCCGCTACGAGGCGGCCGACGACTTCGGCAAGCCCGAGACGGCCTTCAACATCTGCACCTTCTGGCGCATCGACGCGCTGGCGCGCATTGGCCGCAAGGCCGAGGCCCGCGCCATCTTCGAGACCATGCTGGCCGCCCGCAACCCGCTGGGCCTGCTGTCCGAAGACACGCACCCCGAGACCCAGGAAATGTGGGGCAACTTCCCGCAGACCTACTCCATGGTGGGCGTCATCAACGCCGCCGTGCGCCTGTCGGCCCCCTGGGACAGCGTGATTTGAGGCACTGTCCGACAGCGGCCCGGGGCGATCCACAACGATGATGAACCCATGAGTCGTCTTGTTGTCATCTCCAACCGCCTTGCAGACCCCCGAAAACCCGCCGCCGGCGGCCTGGCCGTCGCCCTGGGCGAAGCCCTGAACCAGACCGGGGGCCTCTGGTTCGGCTGGAGCGGCACTGTGGTCGAAGGCGGCACACCCGGTGAGGGCGAACTGCACACCCGGCAGGCAGGTGCCGTCACCCTGGCCACCGTGGACCTGTGCCGCGAAGACCACGACAGCTACTACCACGGCTACAGCAACAGCGTGCTCTGGCCGGTGTTCCATTACCGCCTGGACCTGGCCGACTTCAACGCCAGCTATATCGCGGGCTACCGCCGCGTGAACCAGATGTTTGCGCGCAAGCTGCTGCCCCTGCTGCGCGACGACGATGTGATCTGGGTGCACGACTACCACCTGATCCCGCTGGCGGCCGAGCTGCGGGCCATGGGCTGCAAGCAGCGCATCGGGTTCTTTCTGCACATTCCCATGCCGCCACCGCTCATCATGGCGGCCATCCCGCAGCACGAGTGGCTCATGCGCTCGCTGTTTGCCTACGACCTCGTGGGCCTGCAGAGCGAGGCCGATGTGTCGCATTTCACACGCTATGTGCGCAACGAAGGCAGCGCGGAAGAAGTGGACGAAAAGCGCGTGCGCGCCTTTGGAGCCACCGTGGTGGTGCAGTCCTTTCCCATCGGCATCGATGTGGACGAATTCACGCGCCTCACGCACGCACCCGACGCGGTGGAAACCTACGAGAACATGCGCGCTGAGTATTCACGCAGGCGCCTGCTGCTGGGCATCGACCGGCTCGACTACTCCAAAGGCATCCCGCACCGCGTACGCGCGTTCCGCGAGCTGCTGGACCGGTATCCGGAAAACCGCGACAGCGCCACGCTCATCATGATCGCCTCGCCCACGCGCGACGACGTCAACGCCTATGCCGACCTGCGCCAGGAGCTGGAAGGTCTGTGTGGCTCTGTCAACGGCGACTATGGCGAACTGGACTGGATGCCCGTGCGCTACATCCACCGCATGGTGGCCCGCAAGCGGGTTCCGGGCCTGTGCCGCGCCGCCGCCGTGGGGCTGGTCACGCCACTGCGCGACGGCATGAACCTGGTGGCCAAGGAGTACGTGGTGGCGCAAGACCCGGACGACCCGGGCGTGCTGGTGTTGTCACGCTTTGCCGGTGCGGCCGAGCAGCTGAAAGAAGCGCTGCTGGTGAACCCCTACGACACCCAGGGCATGGCCGACAGCATCCAGCAGGCATTGCAGATGCCGCTGGTGGAGCGGCAGGCGCGCCATCAAAAGCTGATGGCCCGTATACGCCAGCACGATGTGCACTGGTGGCGCAAGGCGTTCTTGAACGCGCTGCAAACGGCTGGCGAATAGGCTGGCGAACAAATAGCAGATTCAGCCGATCGATCGGTTCAAAGCCATTTGACCAACAGGCTGACCACGAAGCTCAGCAACAATGTGGAAGCCAGCGGGACATCCCAGTCCCGCCCCAGCCACCGGAACCGCAGATCGCCTGGCAGCCGCCCGAACCCGATGCGCCGCAGGACGGGCGACAGCCAGCTGATGAACATCAGGGCCAGAAAGATGACGAGGAGCCAGCGGATCATGGTGGGCCAAGTGTAGGCGTGCTGGCGCACAATCCGCCGGATGAGCGGTTGCGAGCCCCTCGCGGCCACAACCGGCATGGCCTTTGCTTGACTTCACAAAGGCATTCACCAAGGCGGCACCACACCACATGGCAGGCAGCGACCACATCACCCTGGGCGGCGAACGCTGGCACTTTGCGGGCTTGCGCGACCTGCTGGCCAAGGCATCTCCCCTGCGCTCGGGAGACGCACTGGCAGGGGTGGCCGCCACGTCGGCCGTGGAACGCATGGCCGCGCGCCTGTGCTTGGCCGACGTGCCACTGCGCCGGTTTTTGAACGAGGCGCTCATCCCGTACGAAAACGACGAGGTCACCCGCCTCATCATCGACACGCACGACGCCGCCGCATTTGCACCCATCGCGCACCTCACGGTAGGAGACTTTCGCAACTGGCTGCTGGCGCATGAAGCCGACAGCGCCACCCTGGCCGCCGTGGCCCCCGGCATCACGCCCGAGATGGCAGCGGCCGTGAGCAAGCTCATGCGCAACCAGGATTTGATCGCCGTGGCGCGCAAGTGCCGCGTGGTCACGCGGTTTCGCGACACCATCGGCCTGCCCGGCCACCTGGCCGTTCGGCTGCAGCCCAACCATCCCACAGACGACCTGCGCGGCATCGCGGCGTCGATGATCGACGGCCTGCTGTACGGCGCGGGCGACGCGGTGATTGGTGTGAACCCGGCCACTGACAGCATCGCCGCCCTGACGGGGCTGGTGCACATGCTGGGCGATGTGATCGAGCGGCTGCAGATCCCTACGCAGTCGTGTGTGCTCACGCATGTGACCAACACCATCCAGATGGTGGAGCAAGGCGCGCCGGTGGACCTGGTCTTCCAGTCGATTGCGGGCACCGAGGCGGCCAACGCGAGCTTTGGCATTTCGCTGGCGCTGCTCCAAGAAGCGCGCGAGGCTGCACTGTCCCTACGGCGCGGAAAAGACTTTGGCGATGGCGTGGGCGACAACGTGATGTATTTCGAGACCGGCCAGGGTAGCGCCCTGTCGGCCAACGCGCACCATGGCGTGGACCAGCAAACCTGCGAGGCGCGGGCGTATGGCGTCGCCCGCGCGTTTGCGCCGCTGCTGACCAACACGGTGGTCGGCTTCATCGGCCCGGAATACCTGTACGACGGCAAGCAAATCATCCGCGCGGGCCTGGAAGACCACTTCTGCGGCAAGCTGCTGGGCGTGCCGCTGGGCTGTGATGTCTGCTACACCAACCACGCCGAGGCCGACTCGGACGACATGGACACGCTGATGACGCTGCTGGGCACGGCGGGCCTGACTTTCATCATGGGCGTGCCGGGGGCGGACGACATCATGCTCAACTACCAGAGTACTTCGTTCCACGACGCGCTGTATCTGCGCGAGGTGCTGGGCCTGCAGTGCGCACCCGAGTTTGGCGCCTGGCTGCAGCGCATGCACATCACCGATGCAGGCGGACGCCTGCTGCCTGCCCACGATCAACACCCGGCGCTGGCACAGATGCGGCAATGGAGGCTGGGCGCATGACACACGAACCAGCGCCACACGGCATCCCTCCCGACCCCTGGGAGGACCTGCGCGCCCACACCCAGGCGCGCCTGGCCCTGGGGCGTGCGGGCGCAGCCCTGCCCACGGCCGAGCTGCTGCGTTTTGGCCTGGCCCATGCGCAGGCGCGCGATGCCGTGCACATCCCGCTGGACGCCGAAGCGCTGGCCACCCAGCTGCAGGCCCAGGGCTGCGCGACGCTCCCCGTGCACAGCGCCGCCACCGACCGCGCCACCTACCTGTTGCGCCCCGACCTGGGCCGTCGCCTCTGCGACGCCGATGCGCAGGCGCTGCGGGAGTCCTCTGCAAACGGAACCACTCCCATCGACCTGCTGCTGGTCGTGGCCGACGGCCTCTCGTCCCTGGCTGTGGCGCGGCAGGCGCCACCGCTCATCGACGCGATTCGCCAACAGGCTCCCGCCGGCTGGCAGCTGGGCCCCGTGGTCATTGCCCAGCAGGCTCGCGTGGCGCTGGGTGACGAGGTGGGCGCACTGCTGGGCGCGCGCCTGGTGGCGGTGCTGATCGGCGAGCGGCCGGGCCTCAGCTCGCCCGACAGCCTGGGCATCTACCTCACCTGGCACCCGCATGTGGGGCGCAACGATGCGCAGCGCAACTGCATCTCCAACGTGCGGCCCGAGGGCCTGCCCCCGGCCGCCGCCGCTGCACGCCTGTGGTGGCTGTGCCAGGAGGCGCGGCAACTGGGGCTGACGGGGGTGGGGCTGAAGGACCGCAGCGATGGGATGACGCTGGTGGCGGGGAGCTCCCACCAGATCTCCGACCGTTCAGACTGAACCTGAACCGGCCGAAGCCAAGGCAACTTCAAGCAAAATTCGGCTCTAGCGCTTGTCTACCAAGCGCCTGCGGCTATCTTTCTCGAAGCACACGAATACCTGGATCACAACCGGTGCGACCGGTCCCCGTGCGCAAACCCCACGGGTTCCCAGGGCTCGCCTGCCCCCACGGCCAGCACCTTGAACAGCTCGCCCATCTCGTGTTCCATGATCAATTTGGCCGCTGTCGCCCGCTGGGCTTGCGGTAGTTGCTCCATTTTTGGGAGTAAACCACAGTTGATGAGGAAATGCGCCTGCGTGGTGTAGCCCAGCACATTCAGGCCCGCCTCTTGCGCGGCCAGCGCCATGGCGGTGAAGTTGACGTGCGCGGTGATGTCTTTGAGCCCCACCGCCACCAGCGGGTCGCCATCGGCCAGGTGGCCCTGGTGGCACATCACGGTGCCCATGTGGCGCTGGGGGTGGTAGTACTCGTCTTCGCCAAAACCGTAGTCCAGCAGGAAAGCCGCACCGCGCGTGAGCCGGTCGGCCAGCATGCGCATGAAGCCTTCCCCCTGGGCGTGGATCTCGGTCAGGTAGTCCTGCGGGCCTTCGATATCGATGGGCGGGCGCAGAGCCGTGGGGCGGTCGCCCCAGGCGAAGCGGCCGTCGGCGTCCACCACCACGCCGCGCTCATGCCACACACCGCCCTGCTGACCGCCGTGGCGGGCAAGCAGTTGCACGGGCATGGCATCGAGCACCTCGTTGCCCACCACCACGCCACTGAATTTCTTAGGCAAGGCATCCACCCAGCGCAACTTATGGGCGTGGGCTACCAGCTTGGCCTGCTGGCGCGCGCGCAGGCTGCCCGACAGATCGACGATGGTGTAGCGCTGCACCTGATCGCCCAACGCATCCAGCAACTGCAGCGCCAGCGCGCCGGAGCCCGCGCCAAACTCCCAGACCTCGTCGGTCCCGGTCTGCGCCAGCGCCTCGCCCACCTGCACGGCCAGCGTCTGGCCGAACAGTGGGGTCATCTCGGGCGCGGTCACAAAGTCGCTGCCGGACTCGGGCATGGCGCCGAATTTGGTGGAATCGTTGGCGTAGTAACCCAGGCCGGGCGTGTACAAGGCCAAGGCCATGAAGCGGTCAAAACCCAGCCATCCGCCCTCGGCGGCAATGGCCCGGGTGATGTGCTGGTGCAGGGCGGTCGTTAAACTGTCGGGTCTTTGGGTCACGGCCCGCATTGTCTCCCAGCCCACATGACCCCACCCACCCATCCACGCACCGTTCTGGTCACAGGCGCCGCCAAACGCCTGGGCCGCAGCATTGCGCTGGCCCTGGCGGCAGGCGGCTGGCAGGTGGCGGTGCACTACCGCTCGTCGGAGCAGGACGCTATCGATACAGTAGCTGCTTGCGCACAACTGACAAGCGCTAGCGCCCATTTTGATGCTGATTTTGAGGACGAGGCCTCCGTGCGTGGCCTGCTGCCCCGCGTGGTGGCGCACTTTGGCCGTGTGGATGCGGTGGTGAACAGCGCCTCGCTGTTCGAGCACGACAACGCCGCCACCTTCGGCTTTGCCGCGCTCGAAAAACACCTGCGCAGCAACACCGCCGCTCCCGTGCTGCTGGCCCAGGCGCTGCACCAGCATGTGGCCGACCGCGTTGCCCAGGGCGAGGCCGATGCACAAGGCGCCGTGGTCAACCTGCTCGACCAGAAGCTCTGGAACCAGAACCCCGATTTTGTGAGCTACACGCTCTCCAAGGCTGCACTCGAAGCTGCGGGCACCATGCTGGCCATCGCCCTGGCGCCGCGCGTGCGCGTGGTGGGCGTGGCGCCGGGCCTCACGCTGACCAGCCACATGCTCACCGACGAAAAGTTTGCCCAGTTGCACTCCCTCAGCCCCCTGGGCCGCTCGTCCACCGCCGAGGACGTGGCGAGTGCGGTGAAGTTTGCGCTGGAGAACCGGTCGATGACCGGCACCACGCTGCTGGTCGACGGTGGCCAGCATCTGATGAAGTTTGACCGCGATTTCTCTTTGATGTGAGCGCACGCTCACTCCAGGACCTATTCATGACCACCGCTGCAGGCACCCAGATCCTCACGCTCACCGGTTTGCGCTTTGACGCCAACCTGGGCATCCTCGACCACGAAAAGACCGACCCCCAGCCCATCCAGGTCGATGCCGAACTGAGCCTGGGCGTGCAGCCGCTGGCCCCGCGCGACGACGACATCGGCCATGTGCTGGACTACCGCCGCGTGCGCCAGATCATCATCGACGAGTGCACGGCCGAGCACCTGAACCTGCTGGAGAGCCTGATCGGCAAGCTGGCCAACCGCCTCATGCAGCTGCCCGGCGTGCTGGGCGTGCGGGTGAAGATTGCCAAACTCGAAATTTTTGACGACTGCGAAGTGGCCATTCGCATCGAGACAGGACAGTGGTGACCCTATGAGCGCAGTATTGAATGAAGCCCCAACCTCCGCCCAATCCACTGGCTGGACGGAGGAAAGCACCGAGGCCACCAGCGGCGCCGCCCGCATGAAGATCGAGCGCGAAACCCACAAGCTCGAAAAGCGCCTGTGCCGCGAGGTCGGCAAGGCCATCGTGGACTTCAACATGATCGAAGAAGGCGACAAGGTGATGGTGTGCATGTCCGGCGGCAAGGACAGCTACGCCCTGCTGGACATCCTGCTCAAGCTCAAGGCCCGCGCGCCCATCCACTTTGACCTGGTGGCCGTGAACCTTGACCAGAAGCAGCCGGGCTTCCCTGAGCATGTGCTGCCCGAGTACCTGGCCAGCACCGGCGTGCCCTTCCACATCGAGAACGAAGACACCTACAGCATCGTCAAGAAGCTGATCCCCGAGGGCAAAACCACCTGCAGCCTGTGCAGCCGCCTGCGCCGGGGCATTCTGTACCGCGTGGCCGATGAGCTGGGCTGCACAAAAATTGCGCTGGGCCACCACCGCGACGACATTTTGCAAACGCTGCTGCTCAACATGTTCTTTGGCGGCAAGATGAAGAGCATGCCCCCCAAGCTGGTCAGCGACGACGGCAAGCATGTGGTGATCCGCCCGCTGGCCTACGTGGCCGAGAAAGACACCGCCCGCTGGGCAGCGCACCGCAACTTCCCCATCATCCCGTGCAACCTGTGCGGCAGCCAGGAGAACCTGCAGCGCAAGCAGGTGGGCGAGATGCTGCGCGAGTGGGAAAAGCGCTTCCCCGGCCGCGTGGAGAACATGTTCAACGCGCTGCAGAACGTGGTGCCCTCTCACCTGCTGGACGGCAGCCTGTACGACTTCAAGAACGCCAAGGCCACGGGCATCGCCAGCGAAGACGGCGACAAGGCGTTTGACAAGGAAGAGTTTGTGGCGCCCTCGCCATCGCTGCCCGGCGTGCAGGTGGTGCAACTGTCGTGAACCCTGGCAAGCTGGGGCACTCTCATGGAGACTTCTTTTTCTGGAGCGTCTGACCATGACAACGCAACGCCGATGGATTCCCCTTCTTGTACTGGGCTTGGCAACCGCCTTGCTCGCAGGCTGCAGCACCACCCGCGTGGTCGACGGGCAAGTACAGAGCTTCTCAACCCTGGCGGCCGCGCCTGCACCTGCGACCTACCGCATCGAACGCCTGCCTTCGCAGCAAACCCCATCGTTTGACGCCATCGCCGCACTGGCAGAACAGTCCCTGGCACGCGCCGGCCTGCAACGCGACGATGCCGCGCCCCGCCTGCGGGTGCAACTGGGCGTGCAGGCTGACACGGTGCCGCGCAACGATCCTTTCAGCCCCTACGGGCCCTACGGTGCGTATGGCCCCGGCCCTTGGGGCGTGGGTGGCTGGTATGGCCGAGGCTGGGGCGTGCATGGCATGTGGCGCTTTGGCGAGCCCACGCCCCTGCACCGCCGCGCCGTCAGCATCGTGATGCGCGATGCCAACACCCAGGCGGTGGTGTACGAAACCTCGGCCGTGCACGAAGATGTGTGGGTGAGTGACCCGGCCGTCTATGGGGTGCTGTTTGACGCTGCACTCGATGGCTTTCCAAAGCCACCCCAGGGCCCTCGACAGGTGCGCCTGCCCCTGGCGCAAAAATGAAACATCCCCCTGAGCGGCTGCGAGCTAAATCCAACGCCATCGAAAACTGACATGCACGCCACCCGCATCATTGCCATCCGCCACGGCGAAACCGCCTGGAACGTGGACACCCGCATCCAGGGCCACCTGGACATTCCGCTCAACAACACGGGGCTGTGGCAGGCCGATCAGGTCGCCCAGGCACTGGTGGGTGAACCGATTGCCGCCATCTACACCAGCGACCTGCAGCGCGCGCACGCCACGGCCCAGGCCGTGGCCCGCACCACGGGCGCGCCTTTGGTGACCGATACCGGCCTGCGCGAACGTAGTTTTGGCCACTTTCAGGGCCGCACGTTCGCCGAGATCGAGGCCGAGCTGCCCGAAGACGCGCTGCGCTGGCGCAAGCGCGACCCGCACTACACCCCCGAAGGTGGCGAGTCGCTCGTCGCGCTGCGCGAGCGCATCGAACACACCGTGACCGTCCTGGCGCAGCAGCATGTGGGCGAGCAGGTGGTGATGGTGGCGCACGGCGGCGTGCTCGATGTGTTGTACCGCCTGGCCACGCGCCAGGACATCCAGGCGCCGCGCACCTGGCAACTCGCGAACGCCGCCATCAACCGCCTGCTGTGGACGCCTGACGGCCTTACCCTCGTCGGCTGGGCAGACACCCAACACCTTGACCAAATCGTCCTGCGCGATGAAACCCACGCCTGAATTGCAATCTACCGTCGGCCAACGCGTGGACCTGATCGACACCCCCGCTCTGGTGGTGGACCTGGACGCCATGGACCGCAATATCCAGCGCATGGCCGACTTTGCGCGCAAGCACCAGGTGCGCTGGCGCCCCCACGCCAAGCTGCACAAGAGTGCCGAACTCGCACTGCTGCAACAACGCGCAGGCGCCCAGGGCGTGTGCGTGCAGAAGGTGGCCGAGGCCGAGGCGCTGGCGGCCGGTGGGGTGGATGACATCACCATCACCAACCAGGTCATTGCCATGCCCAAGCTGCACCGCGTGGCGCGGCTGGCCGCCCAGCTGGCGGCACGCGGCGGGCGCCTGGGCGTGGCCGTGGACCACATCGACGGCATTGAGCGCCTGGCCGAAGCCATGGCGCAATCCGGCAGCGATGCGGGCATCGACGTGCTGGTGGAGATCGACGTAGGCCAGGGCCGCTGCGGCGTGCCACCGGGCGAAGCCGCCGTGCCACTGGCGCTGGCCGTGTCGCGCAGCCCCCGCCTGCGGTTTGCGGGCCTGCAGGCCTACCATGGGCGCGCCCAGCACCTGGCCAGCAGCGTGGGCCGGCGCGAGACCATCGCCGCCGTGGTGCGCGCTGCCGACCACACACGCCAGCTCATCGAAGCCGCCGGGCTGCCCGTGCCGCTGGTCACCGGATCAGGCACCGGCACCCTCGTGCACGAGGCTGCCAGCGGCGTGTTTGGCGAGCTGCAGGCGGGCTCGTTCTTGTTCATGGATGCCGACTACGCCCGCAACGAGCGTGAACCGGCACAACCCGCGTTTGAACACGCGCTGTACGTCAAGACCCAGGTGGTGTCGGTGCGCGACACCCACGCCGTGTGCGACGCAGGCCACAAGAGCCACGCCATCGACTCTGGCCTGCCCACCGTGGCACTGCTGCCCGCCGACCGCACCCTGCGCTACGCCAACGGCGGCGACGAACACGGCCTGCTGTATGCCGACGCGCCCGACGCCCGCCTGCCCAGCCTGGGCCACATGCTGTGGCTCATCCCGGGCCATTGCGACCCGACGGTGAACCTGCACGACTTTTTGATCGGCGTGCGCGGCGGTTTGGCGACGGGTACGGTGGAGCGCATCATCCGGGTGGATGCACGCGGAGCCCTGAGCTAAAGCACGCGCGCTGGACGGGCTTAAAACGCCGCCTCTAGCGTCGGCATCGTCAGGCGCGCCTTGGTCAAGGCCATGCCCAGGTTGGCAGTCTTGCGGCAGACGAAGACGGCCACGTATTCGGGGTTGGTCTTGCCACGCAGGAAGACGTGAATCAGGTTCTCGCTGTTGACGATGATTTCCTGAAAATAGTGGAAGCCGTCGTCCTCCAGCCCACGCGCTTTTTTGAACATCCGCTCGATCATGCTCACATTGGGGCCATTGAACATGTCGGCCGTGGCAGCGGCGAGCAGGTCGATGACCTGCTGTGGGTGAGAGTCCACCGTTTTCAGGGACAACAGCATGCCCGATGCCACGTCCACGTAACCGGCCGCCACGCACTCCGGAACAGAGGCGGCTGCATTGCTCAGCGCTACTTCAAAACTCATCGCAGTTTTCCTTCTTTTGTTGTCGTTTACACAATTTTTTGGAGGATGACGTCCTCATAGCGCTGCAGAAACTCCTCCTGCTCGGCGCTTTGTACGTAGTGCGCGTCCAGCAGGCGCACGCGGCGCAGGGCTTCTTGGGCGGTCAGCCCTTCGCGAATCCACCAGGCAGTCAACACCGTGCCAGTGCGCCCGCGCCCGGCCAGGCAATGGACGGCCAGCACCTCACCCTGCGCCATGAGCGTCTCCATGCGCTTGAGCAGCATCTGGATTTGCCCGAGGCTGGGAGCCTCGTGGTCACGGATGGGCAGGTGCAGGTTGGCCAGGCCATGGCGCTTGAGCGCATCCTGCGGCAGATCGCGTTCGGTGAGGGTGATCAGGCGGCTGATGCCCATGCGCTTGAGCGCTGCCAGGTCATGGTCCATGTCGTTCACCACCCCGGGCAGCGGGGTACCCGCAAGCCGACCAGGCTCCAACCACGCAAAGCCATGGGGCGCTCCAGCGGTGGAAGCCGCAGCCGCGCTGCGGGCAGGAGCCGCGTTACCGTTCGTGGGCTGCTGCGCACCAGTGGATGGGACAGGCAGCGTGGCGAGCACGCGGGCGGGCAGATGGCCCAGGTCCGGCGGCGGCATCACGCCCTCTGCCAACATGGCCGGGTCGGCGTCGGGCGCTGGCACGGCGCAGCTGCCGGTACGCACAAATTGCTGGCCCGCTGCGGACACGGGCGAAGACAGAAACTCCTCCATGCCACGCGCCTCTTGCACCCGCCCACCTGCCAGCAGCGCCATGCGGTCGGCCAGGCTGGCGGCATGGCGCTGGTTGTGCAGAACCACCAGCAGCGTGCTGGTGCGGGCCACTTCACGCAGCAGTTCCAGCAGCACATAGGCGTCATAGTCCGAGAGATCAGCCGTGGGCTCATCCACCATCAGGAGCGCTGGCTCGGCCACGGCTTCGCGCAAGATGGCCACGGCCCTTTGCAGCACGGGTGGCAGCTCCAGCGTGGGCTGGTCGAACAGGGCTGCCAGCTCAGGCACGCCCATGCGCTGGACCAGCTCAGTGCACCAGGCTCGCACCTCGGCGGGCGAGCGGCCCAGGCGTTCACGCACCGGGTCGGCCAAGGCATGGAACACGGTCGCCGCCATGAGCTTGGCGTTTTGCTGCACCAGGCGCGGACGGTTGCCCTCACCCAGCGGCCTTCCTTCGTACTCAACGCTGCCCCATTCGGTGAAGCGCGGATGGTCGGCGTACCGCCCGGCCAGGGCGTGCAGCAAGGTGGACTTGCCAGCGCCAGACGGGCCCAGCAGTGCAGTGATGCTGCCGCGTGGCAGCATCAGGTCAATATCTACCAGGACCACCTTGGCGCCAAAAGCTGCGCCAAAGCCCGCTGCCTTCAGGCAATGCGCGCTGCTGTTCATGTGTCTTGTTGGGGGGTTGCGCCTGTCTGCGGCGAAAGTCTGCGGACAGAAGGGCGGGTCAGCTTGCACTGACGAAAGAACGAAAGGGCCACCCGAGAGGGGCCAGCGGAGACTTCTATTTTACGGAATGGTAAGGATCAAACTTGCTCGCCTTTTGCGCTCGGGGGCGGATCATGGCACGCGCAGCTTTCGCCCAGCTTAACGGCCGTGCCACCTTGCAACTGGCGCCGTGGCACATGGGCACCAACCGAGCCACGCCTGCAAGGCGTGGAAACTCCGATCTTTCGACCCGTTCTTTCCCTAATCCCTCCCCGACCCGGCATACCGACAATGCGGCATGAGCCCCAGCCAGATCATTGTCCTTGCGACCCCCGTCTTCTTTTTGCTGATCGCCATCGAACTGGCGGTGGGCTACAGAAGGCAGCGCAACACCTACCGGCTGGCCGATGCGGTCAGCAGCATCAGCCTCGGTATGCTCAGCCAGACCAGCGCGGTTTTCACCCGGCTGCTGCGCATTGGCATCTACACGGCCCTGTTCGAGCACGTGGCGCTGTGGCGCAATGACACGTTCTGGACCAGCCTGCCCGGCTGGCTGCTGGCGCTGGTGTTCTACGACCTGTGCTACTACTGGCTGCACCGCATGGGGCACGAGTCGGCCGTGTTGTGGGCCGCGCACGCGGTGCACCACCAGAGCCAGGACTACAACCTCTCCACCGCGCTGCGCCAGACCAGCTCGGGCGCGCTGCTGGGCTGGATCTTTTATGTGCCCATGGCACTGGCGGGCGTGCCGCCGCTGGTGTTTGCAGTGGTGGCGCTCATCGACCTGCTCTACCAGTTCTGGGTGCACACCGAGCAGGTGGGCAAGCTCGGCTGGTTTGACCGCTGGTTCTGCAGCCCCAGCAACCACCGGGTGCACCATGCAGTGAACGACGCCTACCTGGACAAGAACTACGGCGGCATTCTGATCCTGTGGGACCGGCTCTTTGGCACCTTCAAGGACGAAGACGACCAGGAGAAGTGTGTGTACGGCACGCGCGGCCTGCTGAACAGCTGGGACCCGCTCTGGGCCAACGCGCAGGTGTATGCGGGGCTGGCACATGACAGCTGGCACGCGCGCAGCTGGCTCGACAAGCTCAAGGTCTGGGTCAAGCCTCCGGGCTGGCGGCCTGCCGATGTGGCAGAGCGCTTTCCCAAGCCCGCCTTCAGCATGGCACAGATGCAGCTGTACCACCCGCCGATGTCGCGCGCCGCGCAGTGGTTTGCGCTGGTGCAGTTCGCGCTGCTGCTGGCGGGCGTGGCGGCTTTTCTCTGGCAGGCAGATGCGGCGCCGCTGGCGCGCAACGCCATCTGGTTTGCAGTGCTGCTGACGGTGCAATGGTCGCTGGGCGCAGTGATGCAGGGACGTATCACCGTGCTGATGGCGCTGATGCTGCAAAGCGGCGCGCTGGCCACCGCCACCAGCGCGCTGGGGTTCATGGAATGGCATTGGCTGTTCAAGCCGCTGACGATGGTTTTTGCTCTTGTTTTGGTAGCTTTTAGCGCTTATCCAACAAGCGCTAGAGGACAATTTAACCCAAAGATCCTGCTTCTCCTCGCGGCCGCGCTGGCCGGATCGCTGGCCGGGGATGTGTTCCTCATGTTCCAGGGCTTCTTCATCCCGGGCCTGGTGAGTTTTCTGGTGGCACATCTGTTCTATGTGGCGCTGTTCAAAAGCGGGCAGGCGTGGTTTCCGCACCGGGGTGCGCTGGCCGCCACACTGGGCATTGGCGTGGCCATGTACGCCTTTCTGTGGGCGGGTGGCCTGCCACCTGCACTGCGCGCGCCGGTGGCGGCCTATGTGCTGGTGATCGCGCTGATGGCGGCTCAGGCCATCGGCCGGGCGACGGTGCTGCGCGATGCACCGTCGCTGCTGGTAGCGGTCGGCGCCGGGTTTTTCATGCTCAGCGACTCACTGCTGGCCACCAACCGGTTTGTGATGCCGTTGCCGATGGCGCAGGTCTGGGTGCTGGCCACGTACTATGCGGCGCAGGCGCTGATCGTCAGTGGATGGCTGGCCAGCAAAACCCCGGTGCCTCCCACCGCAGTGCAGCGAACGGGCGCGTCCGGAGAAGAGGGCCGCACGCACATGGCTCGGGACAAGACCCCGAACGTCGCCCCAGGGACGGCAACACGCTCCTCCTGAGCACCTGTGTGTTCTGTGCGATGGTTTTTTAGCCAGAATGGCCTTCAGCGCTTCAGTATCAAGCGCGAATAGCTACCTATTTGATAGCAAATCACCTGCCTGCAGCTTACCCACTGGGCGCAGGCTCCACGCCCACAGTGATGGCCTCGTCGCGGGCAATCCGGCCGTCGATCAGCTCCACCAGCCGGTCGCAGCGCGCGGCCAGGCGCGGGTCGTGCGTGACCACGACAAAACTCGTGCCCCGCTCGGCATGGATATGGCGCAGCAGGGCAAACACTTCGGCAGAGGACGCGGTGTCGAGGTTGCCCGTGGGCTCATCGGCCAGCACCAGCGGCGGGTTCATGACCAGCGCGCGCGCAATGGCCACGCGCTGCTGCATGCCGCCTGACAGCTCTGCGGGGCGCTTGTCCATGGCCTGGGCCAGGCCCACGGCGTCGAGCAGGCTGCGCGCGTGATCGCGATGGGCGGGGCTGACGCGGCCTTCGGCCATGAGGGCCGGCAGCGTCACGTTCTCCAGCGCCGAGAAAGCAGGCAGCAGGTGGTGGAATTGAAAGACAAAGCCCAGGGTGCTGCGCCGGCGCAGGGTGAGGGCTGCATCGTCCAGGCCCTGCACCGCCTCGCCGTCCAGCAGATAGCTGCCAGTCGTCATGCGTTCGAGCAAGCCCAGGATGTTGAGCAGCGTGCTCTTGCCCGAGCCCGAAGGCCCCATCAGCGCGATGAACTCGCCCCGGCGCACCTGCAGTTGGATGCCGTGCAGCACCTCGGCCTCGCTGGGGCGGCCCAGGTTGTAGCTTTTGCGCACGGCATCGAGCACGATCAGTTCGGGGGCGGCGGGTTGGTTCATCACATCCTGATGGCTTGCGCTGGGTCCAGCGCCGCTGCCCGCCGCGCAGGCGCCACGGCCGCCAGCACACCACACACCGAGGCAATGAGTGCAATCTGCAATGCCATGCCCAGCGGCAGCGCGATCGAAAACAACGGCAGGCCATCCGAGCCCCGCACAAAATGCGTGAACACCCAGATCAGCGCCACCGCCAGCAGCAGGCCCAGCACCGAGCCCAGCGTCCCCACCACGGCGCCCTGCACCAGAAACACGCGCAGCACCTGGCCCCGCGTGGCGCCCATGGCGCGCAGGATGCCGATCTCCCGGCCCTTTTGCACCACCGAGACCACCAGCACGCTGGCAATGCCCAGCACCACCACCGCCAGCACCACGCCCCGGATGATGGAGGTGCTGATGGACTGCGCATTGAGCGCTGACACCAGCTGGGCATTGCTCTCTTGCCAGCTCTCGATCTTGTAGGGGAATTGCGTTTGCAACTCGCGCGCCAGGGTCTGGGCCACCCACACATCTTTCAGGGTCAGGTCGAGCTGGCTGGCACCACCCGGCAGCGCCAGCAGGCTTTGCGCCGCGCGCAGCGGCACGATCACGGTGCGCCGGTTCAGGTCTTTCACCCCCAGGTCCACCAGCGCGGTGACGCGCACCGAATCACTCACCGTGCCGCCCGCGCCGCTGGTCTGCACGGTGAGGCGGTCTCCCACGCGCACGCCCAGGTCGGAGGCCAGCTCGCGCCCCACGATGGCCTCGCCCGGTGACAACCGCGCCGTGCCACTGACCACCTTGGAACGCAGCCCCACCACGCGGTCATAGCGGTCCAGGTCCACGCCCATCAGGGCAATGGCCTGCGATGCCTCGCCGCGCAGCGCCAGGCCTGAGCCGGACACCATGGGCGACACCCCGGCGACTTCGGGTAAGCGCTCCAGCAGCGGCACCAGCGCCTGCCAATTGGCCACGGACCGCAGGCGCTGGGCACGCGGTTGGGTTTCGGTCAGCGCAGCGGTGCCAGGCAAGGCAGGGGCTGCCGGTATGACCAGGTCGTCCGGCGCCCGCAGGGTGATGTGCGCCTGGGCGCCCAGTGTTTTGGCCAGGGTGTTCGACTGCAAGCCGCTGATTAGCGCCGAGATGTAGGCAATGACTGCCACACCTGCCGCCACGCCCACGATGATGAGCACGGTCTGCATGCGCCCCTCGCGCAGAAAGCGCAGCGCCACACGCAACTCGAAGCCGGGCCAGATCCACATGGCGGAGAGCTCAGCGGCCCATGGCGTTGGTCAGTGCGGAGCCTGCATCGCCCCCCGGGGTGGGGGAAACGGCGGTGGCCGCACCTGCGGACCAGGCCACCGTGCGGGCACGCACGCGGTCGCCCGCCTGCACGGCACCGCCCCGCAGCACGGTGTCGCCCTCGGCCAGGCCGTCCAGCACCTCCACAGCGTCCAGTGTGCGCAGCCCCAGCCGCACGGGGCGGGCCTGGGCGCGCCCCTCCTGCAACACCATCACCGTCGCCTGGTCACCCTCCACCGGGCCGCGCAGGGCCGCCTGGGGCAGTACCAGAGTACGCTCGCGCCGCGCAGTCTCTACCTCGACCGATAAGGTCATGTCCTCGCGCAGAAAGGCGGGGGCCTGCTGCTCCAGCGCAAACTTCACCTCGATGGCACCGCGCTGGGCATCCACCGAGGGTGCGATGGTGAGCACACGCGCTGCAAAGCGCTGGCCCGCAAAGGCATCGGCCACCACCGAGGCCTTTTGGCCCGGCAGCAACTGGTCCAGAAAACGTTCGTCCACCTGGGCCACCAGCTGGGTGGGCCCGGCCAGCGCCAGGCTGAGCAAGGCCTTGCCAGGCTGCACGATCTGCCCGGGCTCGACGTCGCGCACCAGCACGCGGGCATCGGCCGGGGATACCAGCGTGGCCTGTGCCAGGCGGGCCCGGGCCGCCACCGTGGCCGCCCGGGCCAGCGCCAGCTGCGCCTGCGCCTGGACCACGTCAGTGCCGGCATCGGCGTTGGCCTGGACCTGTGCCTGCGCGCTCAACTGCTGCGCCTGGGCCACATCGACGGCGCGCTGTGCCTCATCGAGCTGCGCGGCGCTGTAGAACCCCTGGGCCACCAGCTGCTGCACCCGCGCCAGACTGGCGCTGGCCGCTTGCAGGGTGGCGTTGGCCTGCGCGCGCGCTGCCTGTGCAGCGCTGCGGCCGCTACTGCGCAGACCCACCAGGCGGGACTGCGCCTGGCGCTCGGCCGCCACGGCCTGCGCCAGCGCCGCCGCGAGCTCGTCGGACTCCAGCTGCACCAGCACGTCGCCCCGGCGCACCTGCGCGCCTTCTGTCACTTGCACCTGGGCCACGCGGCCCGTGACGGTGCTGCCCACATCCACCCGCGACAACGTGGCCACGCGCGCCGAAAACTGCAGCGTGCGCACCAGCGGCGCCGACTGCACCAACAGGGCATCGACCTGCGGACCACGCAGCGCCATCACCCCGGTAAAGGCAGCCACCACCAGCACGACAGCGCCCAACGCAACAGCAAACCAGCGCCTATTCACAGATCTGCCCTGGTTGCCACGCGCTGTGCCTTCCGTCATTCAGAAAACAGCCCGCCAGCCGCCTTGGGCGGCGCCACCCCCAGGTGTCGGAACGCCGCCAGCGTGGCAATGCGCCCACGCGGCGTACGCTGCAAAAAGCCTTGCTGGATGAGGTAGGGCTCAATCACGTCTTCGATGGTGCCCGCCTCTTCCCCGATGCTGGCGGCAATGTTGTCCAGCCCCACGGGGCCGCCATCAAAGCGGTGGATGACCGCCTCCAGCAGCTTGCGGTCCATCACGTCAAAACCCTGTGGGTCCACATCCAGCATGGCCAGCGCCTTGTCGGCAATGGGTTTGGTGATGCGCCCGTCGCCCTTGACCTCGGCGTAGTCGCGCACGCGGCGCAGCAGCCGGTTGGCAATGCGCGGCGTACCGCGCGAGCGGCGGGCGATCTCGAAGCCGCCTTCTTCATCCATGGGCGCATTGAGCAGCCCCGCGCTGCGCTTGACAATGCGCGCCAGCTCTTCGGCTGTGTAGAACTCCAGCCGCGCCACGATGCCAAAGCGGTCGCGCAGCGGGTTGGTCAACATGCCCGCACGTGTGGTGGCGCCCACCAGCGTGAAGGGCTGCAGGTCGAGCTTGATGCTGCGCGCCGCAGGCCCCTCGCCGATCATGATGTCGATCTGGTAGTCCTCCAGCGCGGGGTAGAGGATTTCCTCCACCACAGGCGACAGGCGGTGGATCTCGTCAATGAAAAGAACGTCGTTCTTTTCGAGGTTGGTCAGCAGAGCCGCCAGGTCCTTGGGCTTTTCGAGCACAGGGCCACTGGTCTGGCGCAGGTTGACCCCCAGCTCAGCCGCAATGATGTGACTGAGCGTGGTCTTTCCCAGACCGGGCGGGCCAAACAGCAGCACATGGTCCAGCGCCTCGCCCCGCTTCCTCGCCGCGCCGATGAAAATCTCCAGCTGCTCGCGCGCCTTCGCCTGGCCCACGTACTCCTGCAGGAGCTTGGGGCGCAGCGCGCGCTCGATCGCCTCCTCCTGGGGCGACGCGGGCACGGCCGAGATGACGCGTTTTGCGGGGGCGGGGGCGAAGTCGTCGGTCTGGATGGTCATGCAGCGCGGTTACTTGTCCGCCCAGACATAGAAGCCAATACCTTCTTCAAGGTACTGCTGGCTCAGGTTGGCGTTGATGTAGTTGCGCTCCGCTGCACTGGTTGTGTAGAAGTAGGTGTTCGTGCTGCGGTTGAAGTAGCGGTAGACAGGCATAGCACCATTGCCCGGCGCAGCCTGACCCCACCATGCCGTGCCTTCCAGGGCCACAGTGGGGAATGCACGGACCAGCCCGTCGCGCTCTGCTGGGTTGGCCGTGTAGAGGTGCATCTTGCGCGCTAGGTCAACCAGACGGTATACGGGGAACAGGTTGGAGCCCTCAATAGGATACGCATAGAAGATCGGGCCTTCGTAGATGAAGCTCGATCCAAACTGGTTGATCAGGAGATCCCGCTCGCCAACATTGCTGGTGTAGAAATGCTCCAGGCCAGCGCTGTTGTAGAAGCGATAGACAGGCACCCGCCCTGTGGGGCCAGTGGGTGGCGTGGCAGACGACAGCCAGTTCTTGAGCGCTGCGTTGAACGCCACGTCAAAACGGCCATAGTAATCGGGGACCGTGGTGGCCGTGCAGCTAGAACCGCCGCCGTAGAGCGTACCGATCACGTGTGTGCCACCCTTGAACAAGGCCGAGCCACTGCTGCCACCTTCGGTGGTGCCCTGGGTCCAGTTCACGCGATAGTAGTTGCCCGTTGTGCCACTGCACTGGAACTGGGTTTCGCTGGTGGGAGCACAGGAAATCAGGCTGTTCAACGTACCCAGGCTGACCTTGAGCAGGTCGCCCCGGGGATGGTGCAGACCCACCACAGGTGTACTCAAAGCCTGGGTGCCCGCATCCCAACCGGCAAAGACGGCCCCTGCAGGAGGTGCGTCGTTCAGCTGCAGCAGGGCCATGTCCATGGCACCCGAGGCGTAGAGCAGCGATGCGCCGTTGACGCGCTGGATGGTGGCACTCGACAGGGTGCGGCTGTTACACGTTGGCGAACGGAAGAACCAGTCGGTCTGCAGCGAGGCGGCTTCGGACTGCTTGGAGATGCAGTGGTTGGCCGTCAAGAAATACGGCGTGCCCGAAGACCGGCTGTCGTTGAGCAATGTGCCCGTGCACAGATAGGTGTTGGCACCGGACGTGAACAACATGCGCGCCACGGCATTGCGCTCGGTCGCATAGGTGTCGTAGCAAGTGGCATCCAGGTGGCACGAAGCAGATTCGTTGATCTTGGTGGAGAGTTCTGCCTCCGTAGGGATCGACAGGTTCTCGAAGATGTGCGAGACGCGCGGCACCGAGATGTCCACCGTGCTGGCATCCGCACCGACTGGCAGTTCCAGCTCCAGCGTGGCCTCGTCCGATCCGGTATCGGGCGTCCACCAGGTCTGGCCGTCCAGGGTGGTGTCGCCAGCCTGCGCATTGCGCTCAATGCGCTGCAGCACTTCCTGGCCGGAAATCTGGAAGACCTTGGAGGCGTTGGCCTGGCTGTACACACGCAGCACTGTGCCTTGTGGCAGCGCCTTGACCACTACGCCCAGGCGCAATCCGTACGCACCTTCGGCAGAAAAACTGATAGCAGCCACCTTACCGCCGGTGGCGGTGGGCTTCCACTGCAACTGCTGCTGTGTCTGGGCTGCGGCGCGGGTGGCCACCACATCGCGCGCTGTACCCACCTGGCGTGGGCCAATACCGCCACCCAGCGAAGCCGTCTTGGAGGCCTCCAAGGCTCCCAGGCTCACCCGGGTAGGTGTGGGCGCTGTGAAAAGCGCGCTGCGGGATTTGATGTTCGAGACACCCTGGTCCACGCTGGCGGGCTGCACCCAGCCATCCACCATCAGCACAGAGGCCGCCTTTTGCACGCTGGCCTCGGTACCGCTTCCGCCGCATCCGGCCAACAAGGCAAGCGCCGCACTCCAGGCAACGCCCATCCGCCACATCATTCCATTTTTCATTTCTTTCCCTCGCTCCGGTCAAAACCGCCATTGAACACGAAAACAACTGCCGCAACAAACCCGCAAGTGCACTACCTGGCCAACGCCTTCAGCGCTAGTTTGATGCCATCGCTCACACCCACCTCTGGTGGCAGGGCCTTGAGGGCCGCCGCAGCCTCTTTGTCGTTGTAGCCCAAAGCCAACAGTGCCTGCAGAATGTCGGCCTGTGCGTCGCTGGCTGCTGGCCCGTGGGCAGCGCCCATGTCGGCCCCCAGCTTGCCCTTGAGCTCCAGCAACAGGCGCTCGGCCGTCTTCTTGCCAATGCCCGGCACCTTGACCAGGCGGCCCGCCTCCTGCAGCGTGATGGCCTGGGCCAGATCCGCCACGCCCATGCCGCTCAGGATGGACAGCGCGGTGCGCGGCCCCACGCCCGATATCTTGATCAGCTCGCGGAACGCCTGGCGCTCGGGCGCCGTGGCAAAGCCATACAGCAGCTGCGCGTCCTCGCGCACAATGAACTGGGTCAGCAGGATAACCTTTTCGCCCACAGCGGGCAGGTTGTAGAACGTGCTCATGGGCACATTCACCTCATAGCCCACGCCATGGCAGTCCAACAGCACCTCGGGGGGATTCTTCTCCAGCAGGGTGCCGGTCAATTTGCCTATCATTGATGTCCTTTGCCGCGCACTGCGGCGATCCAACCGGAATTATCCGCGTGATCCTGCGCCACACCTTCACCCCCCACAACAACACCCGGCTCACGCACCTGTGTGGCCCGGCCGACGCGCACCTGCGCACCATCGAAGTGGCCCTCTCGGTGAGCATTGCGCACCGGCACGAGCAGTTCAAGGTGGACGGCCCCAAAGCGAAGGCCACGCAGGCGATGGAGCTTTTGCAGGCGTTGTACGAGATGGCCGAACGCCCGATCACCGAGGACCACCTGCAGCTCATGCTGGCCGGGGACACCGCCCTGGTGGAGGCGCCCGAGGGCGCCATCGTGCTCAACACCCGCCGGGCCGACCTGCGCGGCCGCACGCCCACACAGAACCTGTACCTCGAAAACATTGCCAGCCACGACATCACCTTTGGCATCGGCCCTGCCGGCACCGGCAAGACCTATCTGGCCGTGGCCTGCGCCGTGGATGCGCTGGAACGCAGTGCCGTGCAGCGCATCGTGCTGACGCGCCCGGCCGTCGAGGCGGGCGAGCGCCTGGGCTTTCTGCCCGGCGATCTGGCGCAGAAGGTAGACCCCTACCTGCGCCCGCTGTACGACGCGCTGTACGAGCTGATGGGCTACGACAAGGTGATGAAAGCCTTCGAGCGCAATGCGCTGGAAATCGCGCCGCTGGCCTTCATGCGCGGGCGCACGCTGAACAACGCCTTCGTGATCCTGGACGAAGCGCAGAACACCACGCCCGAGCAGATGAAGATGTTCCTCACCCGCATCGGCTTTGGCGCCAAGGCCGTGGTCACGGGCGACGTGAGCCAAATCGACCTGCCCAAGGGGGCCATGAGCGGGCTGATCGATGCCGAGCGGGTACTCAAGCGGGTCAAGGGCATCTCCGTCACCCGCTTCACCACGGCCGACGTGGTGCGCCACCCGCTGGTCGCGCGCATCGTCGATGCCTACGACGCACCGCGCCGCGCCCCGGCTTCTCGCAGCCGAGACTAGAACTATTATTTTGATAGCTTTCAGTGCTTACCCATCCAGCGCTGGCGGCCAAAAACAGCAAAAATGTCTTTAAACCAACTCTCCCTGTCGCTGCAGTTCGGCAAGTTTGAAGGCGCGACCGCGCACCGCGCCGTGCTGCCACGCCACAAGGTCACCCGCTGGATTCGCCACGCGCTGGCCACCGATGCCGAGATCACCGTACGCATCGTGGGCGCCGAAGAAGGCCAGCAGCTCAACCGCGAGTACCGCAAGAAGGACTACGCCACCAACGTGCTCACCTTCGACTACACCCAGGAACCCGTGGTGACCGCCGACCTGGTGCTGTGCGCCCCGGTGATCGAGCGCGAAGCGAAGGAGCAAAACAAGAGCCTGGAAGAGCACTACGCCCACATGCTGGTGCACGGGGCGCTGCATGCGCAGGGTTGGGACCACGAGACCAGCGAGGAGGACGCGCAGGAGATGGAGACCTACGAGACGGACATCCTGCGCGAGCTGGGGTTTGAAGACCCTTACGCCACTGGGCCATAGCTCCTCTGTTGCGGGGGGCACTCAGCCCCAGTCTTTGGAACCCAGACCAACGCGCCCCCGGAAACAAAAGGTATCAGTTTCTTCTGTTCCCTCTTCTGTTCCTTTACCAGATGGTATAAAAGTTTCCAACTTTCAGGGAGTTGGGAATAATGCAATTACCAGATGTGAAGGCAAGGCGCATGCTGCTGCGCGCCTTTCAGTTCAGTTCAACGGGTGTTTTTGCTGCTTTGGCGATCAGCGCCTGTGGTGGAGGCAGTGGCGATGCGTCCCTGGACAAAGCAACCGCCCCCTCCGGCTTCTCGGTCAGCTACGACACCAAGGGCTATCTTTTCCACTGGGGCGCCACGGCAGGCGCCACACATTACGAACTGCTGGAGGACCCAGACGGCCTCGGCCCCTTGCCCGAAGCCCAGGTGGGTGGAGCCATCGCCCCCAACAGTTACGCGCACAGCCTGGCCGCACAACTGTTGTACGAGCGTGTGAACGCCAGCTACCGATTGCGCGCCTGCGATGCCAGCGGCTGCGGCGCTTTCACCAGCTCCGTGGTGCCCGACTTGACCCGTGCCATCGGGTACTTCCGGGCCAGCGCGCCTGCACCCCGCTGGTCCGGACGCTTCGGAACCCATGACTTCGGCAGGGGTGTGGCGTTATCGGCCGATGGCTCTACCCTGGCAATCGGTGCACCCGGGGACAGCAGCGCATCGCACGGCATCAATGGAGATCCGTCTCCATCCGAAGCGACCGACTATAGCGGCGCAGTCTACGTGTACGCCAGAGTCAACGGTCGGTGGGATCAGCAAGCCTATGTCAAGGCCAGCAACCAAGGCGGCAGTTTTGGTGCCACCGTGGCCCTTTCGGCGGACGGCAACACACTGGTCGCAGGCGCGCCCGCCGAATCGAGCAATGCGTCGGGGGTCAATGGCAATCAGGCCGACACATCCGTATTTGGGGCGGGGGCCGCCTATGTGTTCAGGCGCACAACGGGAACCTGGGCGCAACAGGCCTATATCAAACCCGTGCTGGAGGTGTTGCAACCCAGCACCTTTTTTGGGTCAGCCTTGGCCCTCTCGGCAGACGGCAAGACATTGGCCGTGGGGTCGCCCGGCGAATACAACGGTCTCAATACACCCAACCAGATCAACTTTGGGGGTGCGGTCCATGTGTACGCGCGCAACAACGACACATGGACCGTCCATAGCCGGGTCACTTCCAGCGAAGCCGAAGATAGTGACCGCTTTGGCACCCAATTGGCCATCTCGGGAGATGGGCAGACGCTGGCCGTCGGCGCCCCCCACAGAAAAGGCTTTCTGGCTCCAGATGCCCTCCACCCGAGTGGGCGGTATGTGAGCAGCGTGGGGGCGGCCTATGTCCTGACCCGCAATGGTGCAACCTGGACTCAGCAAGCAGCGTTGAAACCCCCGGTCATCGAATCCACCGCTTTCGGCACCGCGCTCGCACTGTCCACCGACGGAAACACGCTGGCGGTGGGCGCTCCTGGATATACCGATGCCGTCACGCCGCGCCCAGTTTCCCCTCCGGACACGGCTGCGCCGGGGACCGTGTACACATTCCACCGGCAGGTCGGCCAATGGAGCCAGCAGGCACTCCTAAAACCCGCCATCTCCGAAAAATTGGAGGGATTTGGCCGAACGCTCGCAATGTCGGCGGACGGCCGCACAGTGGCCGTGGGGGCCCCTGCGGAAATGAGCAAGGCCGTCGGCATCAATGGCGACCCAACGGACAACTCCGCAAGGCTCGCGGGCGCTGCCTACCTCTTCACGCAAAACGGCAACGCCTGGAGCCAGCGGGCCTACCTCAAGGCCAGTAACACGGCCAGCCACATTGATTTCAGCCAGGCCATAGCACTATCGGCAGATGGAAATACGCTTGCAATAGCCTCTCGATCAGAGGCCACCAGCGCAACAGACCCCAACACCGTTCAGCCTGGAACCGGCGGCTCGGTGTACCTGTATTGACGGCCTCTAGCGCGATGTACCCATAGGCACCCACTGACCCGGCGCGCAGAAACGAACCTTCACCAGTAAACAACCATGGTATTGATCCCCCGGCGCCTGAGCGCCTTGTTGCTCGCTGCGCCCCTGGCTCTGGCTTTGACGGCCTGCGGTGGCTCCGGCAGCGCCGAGCCCTCTGATCCTGCGCCCTCAGGCCCCGTGTCCCCCACGGACTTCACCGTGGGCTATGACGTCAAGGCCTACAACTTCAGCTGGAACGCCAGCACCAACGCCACACGGTATGAACTGTTCGAGGACCCCGATGGCGCAACGGGCTCCCAACCAGAGGTGCAGATCGGGGGCACGCTTGCAAACACCGCTTACGCACACAGCCTGACATCCCAGTTGTTGCACGAGCGGGTAAATGCCAGCTACCGCGTGCGCGCCTGCGATGCCAGCGGCTGCGGCGCCTTTACCGCCGCGCTGGTGCCCGACCTCACGAAAGCCATTGGTCAGATCCAGCCCAACCACACAGGCCTATCGGCACGATGGGGCAGCAGCGTGGCCCTTTCTGCAGACGGCAGCACCCTGGCGGTGGGGGCGACGGGCGACGACAGCGGCGCGACCGGCATCAATGGGGATCCGGGGAACGCCGCAGCGTCCGGCTCCGGCGCCGTGGTGGTGTTCGTGCGCAGCGGCGGCGGCTGGACCCAGCAGGCTTACATCAAGGCCAGCAATACCGCGTCCGAAACGTCATTTGGCTTCAGTGTGGCACTGTCGGCCGACGGCAATACGCTGGCCGCGGGCTCCATTGGGGAACGTGGCGGTGCCACGGGCATCAACGGCGACCAGACGGACACCGCCAAGCCGGGCAGCCCCGGAGCGGCGTATGTCTTCACCCGCAGCAACAGCCAATGGACTCAGCAAGCCTATGTGAAACCGAGCAACACCGGCGTGGCCCAATCGTTCGGCTGGAGTGTTGCGCTGGCGGCAGATGGCAACACGCTGGCCGTAAGCGCGGTGGGTGAATCCAGCAACGCCACCGGCATCCATGGCGACCAGACGAATTCCATGATGCCAAGCGCTGGGGCTGTTTACGTATTCAGCCGTTTTGCGAACACCTGGAACCAGCAGGCCTATGTGAAGGCAAGCAACACCGAGCAGACGCCCGAATACGTGACAGCCCCGGGGTTCATCAACGTCATCGCCAACGCCCAGCAATTTGGCACCAGCCTAGCCTTGTCAGCCGATGGGAACACGTTGGCGGTTGGTGCGCTGGGCGAACGCAGTGCGGCAACGGGCATCAACGGCAACCAGGCAGACAGGTCCGCGAACAAAGCGGGGGCCGTATACCTGTTCACGCGAAGCAGCAGCGTCTGGAGCCAGCAGGCTTACATCAAGGCCAGCAACACCGATGCCAACGACTTTTTCGGTTATCGACTCGCCCTTTCAGGCGACGGGGCAACACTGGCTGTGGGCGCGCAGGGCGAAGCCAGCAAGGCCACGGGCATCCAGGGGGGGCAGAGTGACAACTCTGCACAAGGAGCCGGGGCCGCCTACGTCTACACGCGCGGCAGCGTCGGCTGGAACCAGCAGGCCTATATCAAGGCCAGCAATACCGACACAGGGGACGTGTTCGGCAATGCCCTGGCGCTATCGTTTGACGGCAACACACTGGCTGTGGGCGCCCCCCAAGAGGCAAGCAGCGCCACCGGCATGAATGGCAACCAAGCCGACAACACCGTCTGGCAGGCAGGCGCCGCGTATATCTACCGCCGCGACGGCAGCACCTGGAACCAGCGCGCCTATGTAAAGCCAATGAGCACCAAGATGTCGCTGGCCTTCGGCCGGACCCTGGCCTTGTCGGCCGATGGACACACGCTGGCCGTCGGGGCGGACAACCAGTTCGACGGTGCGCTGTATCTTTACTGACCGCCCTCGAAAAGAAAAGCACCGCTACCATGCTTTCGATCCTCCGGTGCCTCGGCACCCTCAGGCATCGCCGTGGACAATGACGTAAAGGACGACAACTCCACCCGGAACGTCAACGCCACACGGTACGAGCTGTCATGTGGACGTTGGCCATCGGACGTACGCAGACAAAACTGTTGCACCCGCGCCAGCGCTAATGACCGCTACGCCGCCTTCTAATATCGGTGCATGTTTAACACCGCCCTGCTGCTCACCGCCGCCTTCGTTGCCGGCGCCCTCAACGCCGTCGCCGGAGGCGGCAGTTTTCTGACCCTGCCCGCCCTCGTCTTCACTGGCGTGCCGCCTGTGGTGGCCAATGCCACGGGCACGGTAGCCCTGCTGCCGGGGTACATGGCCGGCGCATGGGGTTTCCGCGAAGACACGGCCCCGCCGCCGGGGCTGTCGATGCGCCTGTTGGTGGTGCTCTCACTCATCGGGGGCGCGGCCGGGGCCGCGCTGCTGCTGGTCACGCCCGACGCCACCTTCCGCCGCGTGGTTCCCTGGCTGCTGCTGGCGGCCACGGCGCTGTTTGCATTCGGGCCGCAGCTGCGCCGGATGCTGGCGGGCGGCAAACCCTCCACCGCCAAGGCCACGGTGGGCGTGCTGGCGGTGGCTGCCTATGGCGGCTATTTCAACGGCGGGCTGGGCATCCTTCTGCTGGCGCTGTTCGGTCTGCTGGGGCAGACGAACCTGAACGCTATGAACGGCCTCAAGAACTGGGTGTCGGCCCTGCTTACCGCCATTGCCGTGCTCATCTATGCGGCAGGTGGCGTGGTGCTGTGGCAGCAGGCGCTGATGATGATGGTGGCCGCCACCGCAGGCGGGTATGGTGGTGCACGCGTGGCGCGCAAGCTGCCTGCTAACGTGCTGCGCTGGGGCATTGTGGCTACCGGGCTGGTAATGGCCGCTCTGTTCTTCTGGCGGCAGTGAGCGGCAGCCCCCTGCCGTCCTCGTCGGCATCTCCATCCCTTCCTGCGGACAGCGGCCGGCCATCACCGCGTGCGCTGTGGGCCATGCTGCTTGCGCTGCTCAGCGGGTTTGCACTGAGCCAGGCCTTTCGCACCACCACGGCCATGGTGGCCCAAGGACTGACGGCGGACTTCGGGCTCTCGCCAGGGTCGCTGGGCGCGTTTGCGGGGCTGTTTGGCCTTTCCTTCGGCGTGGCCCAGTTGCTGATGGGCGTGGGGCTGGACCTGTACGGCCTGCGGCGCACGGTACTCACGGCGTTTCCGCTGGCGGTTGCAGGGTCGGCGCTCTCGGCTACCGCGCCGACCTACCCCTGGCTGATGGCAGGGCAACTGCTAATCGGCGTGGGCTGCTCGCCCGCGTTTCTGGCCTGCACGCTGTTCATTGCACGGCATTTTCCGGCGGACCGGTTTGCCTACCTGTCGGGCGTGGCGATGGGTGTGGGTGGCCTGGGCCTGCTGTTCACCGGCACGCCGCTGGCCTGGCTGGTGCAACACGGCGGCGGCTGGCGCACGGGTTATGCCGTGTTGGCGGTGCTCAGCGCGCTGTCGTGGCTGCTGATCTGGCTGCGCGTGCACGAGCCCACCCCGCTGGTGCCGCCCCCGGCGCAGCGCGAAACCTGGGGCCAGGCGCTGCTGGGCTTTGGTCAGCTGCTCACCGTGCCGCACACCTGGGGCATTCTGCTGCTGGGCATGTCGGGCTACGCCGCATTTTTGTCGCTGCGCGGCCTGTGGCTGGCACCGCTGCTGATGGACCGCTACCACCTCTCGCTGGTAGACAGTGGCAACGTTGCGCTGGGGCTCTCGCTGATTGCCCTCTTCGCACCGGGTCTGGGCGGTCGGCTGGACCCGGGCATCGCCCGCCGCAGGCGCTGGATCGGCAATGCCTCGCTGCTCATGGCGAGCCTGTTCATAGTGCTGGCGTTCCTGCACGGGAACGCTGCGGCCAGCGTGGTGCTGATTTTGCTGATGGGCCTGCTGTCGGGCTATGGCGTGCTGCAGTACGCCGATGTGCGGGCCTCCTATCCGCCCACGCTCACAGGCCGGGCACTGTCGGCCTACACAATGGCGATGTTCCTGGGTGTGGCGCTGATGCAGTGGTTCACTGGCATCGTCGCCACCTGGGCGCAGCGCCAGGGGTGGGATGCCTACACGGCCGTCATGCTGGCCATTGCCACCTGGCTGGCGCTGGCGTCGGCAGGGTTCCGGGTGCTGCCGGTGTCGCCCTTGGTTTCTCTCGAAAATAAGAGGGGGAAAAGGCCATAGCGCTTACCCATCAAGCGCTGAATGCTATCTTTTTTGACCACTAAGCCGCTGTAGGAGGTATCCGCAGCGGGATGGTCACCGGGCCGTCATTGACGAGATGCACCTGCATATCGGCGGCAAACTGGCCCGTGGCCACCTCGGGGTGCACCTTGCGCGCCTGGGCAACCACATAGTCGTACAGCCGCCGCCCCTCATCGGGTGCAGCCGCCTGGGTGAAGCTGGGGCGGTTGCCGCCGGTGGTGTCTGCCGCCAGCGTGAACTGGCTGACCAGCAGCAGGCCGCCACCGGTGTCCTGCACGCTCTGGTTCATCTTGCCTGCGGCGTCCGAAAAAATGCGCAGCTTGAGGATCTTGGCCAGCAGTTTGTCGGCCTCCATCTCCGTGTCACCGCGTTCGGCACACACCAGAACCAGCAGGCCTGCGCCGATGGCGCCCACGGTCTGCCCGTTCACATCTACGCGCGCTTCGCGCACACGTTGCAATACGCTGATCACTTCACGGCATCCTTCAAATCGTCACGGGGGTCGTCGAAATGCGCTTCCACATCGGTGGGTAGCAGCTCTATGGTGGCGCGCAGGCCGGGTACGGCGGTCATCAGCACGCGCTCGACCTGGCCGCGCAACTCGGCGGCGTGCCGCAGCGTCCAGTCGGCAGGCATATGCAGGTGCATGTCCACAAACTGGCGCTGGCCCGCACGGCGGGTGGAGACATGGTCAAACCGCACGGCACCGGGCGCCTGCGATTGCACAAACTGCTGCAATGTGGCGTCGATGGTGGCCTGCACCTCGGGCTCTACCGCTGAATCCATGAGGCCCTGGGAGGAGCGCCATACCAGTTCCACGCCCTCCTTGAGAATGTTCAGCGCCACGGCAATCGCCGCCACGGCATCGAGCCACAGCCAGCCCGTGAGGGCCGCGCCCGCAATGCCCACCAGCACACCGGCCGAGGTCCACACGTCGGTGACGAGATGGCGCGCATCGGCCTCCAGCGCGATGGAGCGGTACTCGCGGGCCGAGCGGAACATGAGCCACGCGAGAAAGCCATTGAGCGCCGAGCTGAGCACCGACAGCCCCAAGCCCCAGCCGACCTGCTCAATGGGCTGCGGGTCCATCAGCCGGTGCCCGGCCGCCCACAGGATGCCCGCCGACACCCCCACGATGAGGATGCCTTCGAACCCTGACGAAAAATACTCAGCCTTGTGGTGGCCGTAGGGGTGGTCGTCATCCGCAGGCCGCGCCGCCACGGTCACCATGGCCAGCGCAAACATGGCGCTGGCCAGGTTGACAAACGACTCCATGGCATCCGACAGCAGGCCCACCGAGCCAGTGACCACCCAGGCCAGCGTCTTGAGCGCGATGGTGACCCCCGCCACCGCAATAGACGCCCACAGCAGGTTGCGGGGTGTGAGCCATTGGTGAGGCTTTGGAGCAGGGTTGGACATGGGTGGAGGTATTGGAGGAGCAGCGCTGAAGAACCGAGCCGGAATTACACCAGAGCGGCCTTAAGACCCGCTTTAGGCCGTTCGCTCAGACAGCGCTCCATCGTCGAAGCGCGTCCCGCGCAAGCCCCCATGCCAGAATCCGCGCATGACCCCGGCATGGCGCCGCCGCCTTCCTTCGTACCGCACCCTGCATCTCCCCAGCCTGCTGCTCTGGGCCGTGGTCGCATGCACAGGCGCCAGCTGGCTGGCAGTCGCGCGTTTGCAGCAGCTGCACGCAGCGTTCGAGACCGACGCGCGCATCGTGCACCGGCTACTGAGCCAGCGTGTGGTGCAGCACGATGCCATCATGGCCACGCTGGCGTTGCTGCAGCCCACCGCCGCAGCGAGCAACAGCACCGACGCCGCATCCCCCCTGCCCCGCCTGCCTTCGGTCTACCCGCAAATTCTGGCGGTGCTGCAGCGCACAGCGCAGAGTGATTGGCCCCCCGCACTGCAGGCAGAACTGGCGGCCGCTGAAGCCTCCTCACGCCGCACCGGCCATGCGGCCATGGCAGGGTTGAACCTGCCCGCAGGCCGCTATCACCTCGTGCTGGCAGGCACGCCCGCCAGCTACGCACTGCACATCGACCTGCGCAGCACCATTCCCACGGACGAGTGGCCCATGGACAGGACCACCAGCCCCGTGCGCGTGACGCTGGAGCGCGATGGCGAGGCTTTCGTCGTACAGCCCGGCCGATCCGACGTGGGCGCCTGGAGCCGCACCTACGAGTTTCACAAGCTGCTGGCGGCGCAAAGCCAGCCACTGGACGTGGTGGCCCGCCGCAGCGTGGGCCTGCACGAGCTGCCGTGGTGGGGCATGCTGGGCTGGTGCGTGCTGACCGCTGCGCTGTGGGCTGCTGGCCGCGCACTGTGGAGCCAGCGCGTGGCCCGCCAGCGGGCCGAAGAGCTGCTGCGCCTGGGCCAGGTGGCACGCCTGAACACACTGGGCGAGCTAGCCGCCGGCATGGCGCACGAGCTGAACCAGCCACTGACGGCCCTGCTGTCAAGCACCCAGGCCGCCCAGCGCCTGCTGGCCGATGAACCGCCTGACCTCGACACCGCCCAGACGGCCATGGCCCGTGCGGTGGAGCAGGCACGCCGCGCCTCCACCGTGGTGGGTCGCCTGCGCCGCCTGGTGGAGCGCCCCGACCTGGCAGGCCAGGCCCAGCCGCTGGCGCTGCCCACGGCCGTGCACGACGCGCTGCACCTGCTGGAGCCCGAGCTGGCCCAGCGTGGTGTGGTGCCCAGCGTGACCACCGCCCCCGACCTGCCCACCGTGCTGGCCGAGCCTGTGGCCCTGCAGCAGATCATCCACAACCTGCTGATGAATGCATTGCAGGCACTGGAACAGGTGCCAGCCACCGAACGCCAGCTGCACATTGCCATGGCGCGCACCGATATCGGGCACGTGACCCTGTCGGTGCGCGACCACGGCCCGGGCATACCACCCGAGGCACGCCAGCGCCTGTTCGAGCCGTTCTACACCACACGCACGGGCGGGCTGGGACTGGGCCTGACACTATGCGACAGCCTGGCGCAGGCCATGGGCGCGCAGCTGGCCTTGGCGCCTGAGGCCACAGCGCCAGCCCAAGCCCCAAGGGGCGCAGAGTTTGTGCTGACCCTGCCCACCGCACCACCCGCCCATGACCGATAACGCGCAATCCCTCTCGCCCCTGATCCACCTGGTGGACGACGATGCCGCCGTGCGCGACAGCCTCTCCCTGCTCATCAGCACCGTGGGCCTGCGCGTGCAGGCCTGGGCCGACCCGCAGTCCTTCATGGCAGGGTTTGACCGCGCCAGTATCGGCGCCATCGTGCTCGATGTGCGCATGCCCGGCATCAGCGGCCTCACGGTGCTGGAGCAGCTGCTGGCGCAGGGCGTGGACCAGCCCATGATCCTGCTGACCGGCCACGGCACGGTGGAGATGTGCCGCCGCGCATTCAAGGCCGGGGCGGCGGAGTTTCTGGAAAAGCCGGTGGACGACGAAGTGCTGATTGAAGCCCTGCAGAACGCCGTGCGCCAGCATGTGCGATCCCGCGAACGCCACCAGGCCGACCAGCAGGCGCGCGAGCGCTTCGTGCAACTGTCGGCCCGCGAGCGTGAGGTGCTGGGCTTGATCGTGGAGGGCCTGACCAACAAGGAGATCGGGCGCGCGCTGGCACTGTCGCCCCGCACGGTGGAAACGCACCGCGCCAACCTGTTTGGCAAGCTGGGCGCGGAATCGCTGGCGCAACTGATACGGCGGTATGCGGCGCTGGTGGATGCGACATCCTGAGCAGCTTTGCAAAGGCCTTCCGTAGTTCTACGGAGGCCCGCGCGTAGCCGCCCGAATGGCTGAAAACCGCAGCCTTTTTTACAGTTCTCCCACGGCGCCACAACGGGTGGCACCGACGTCAAAAACACCGGAGAACACCATGCAAAACCGCCTCGTCACCATCGCCGCCCTCACCCTGTCCCTGATCGCCACCGCCGCCAGCGCCGAAGGCGTACGCACCGAAAAGAACATCTCGCTGGACCTGGCCACGCAGATCGCCGCGCAAACCGTCGCCACCTGCAGCGCCAACGGCTACAACGTGACCGCCACCGTGGTGGACCGGGCAGGCACCGTGCGCGCCGTGCACCGCGCCGACAACGCAGGCCCCCACACGCTGGAAGCCAGTCGCCTGAAGGCCTACACCTCGGCATCGGCCAAGAACACCACGCTGGCCATGATGGAAGGCGCCCAGAAGAACCCCGCTGCCGCCAACCTGGTGAACATCCCCGGCTACCTGCTGCTGGGCGGTGGCGTGCCAGTGAAGTTGGGTAACGAAGTCATCGGTGCCGTGGGCGTGGGCGGCGCACCCGGTGGCCACCTGGACGAGCAATGTGCTGTCGCAGGCATCGCCAAGGTGCAGGATCAGATCAAGTAACCCCCTGTGGCGCTGCGCGCCTTCCCCCCAGCGGGACGCCACCAGCGCGGCGGGGCGGCCCTTGCGCGGTGGCCGCGGGCATTGGCCGCGCACATAGCCGACGCAGCAAGTTCTGCGTAGCGACGGATTGGATACCCCGAGAGGAAAACACCATGGTTCGTTTTTTTGCCTTGCCTTTAGGGTTCACGTGTGCGCTGCTGCTGACACACCCACGCCCGGCACCCGCCCAAGTGCCTCCCACAGCGGCCGAAACTGCGGCCTACCAGGGCCTGCATGCCGCTGCGGCGCGGGGTGACATGCCGACGTTGAACAAGCTGATTGCCGCAAAGGGTGATCTGAACGCACGCGACGCTTACGGCCGCACACCGCTGCATGTGGCCACATACGCCCGGCAGGCCGAAGCGATCCGCACCCTTGCCAAAGCAGGCGCTGGCTTGGATCTGCTGGAAAACGACCGCTACGACGCCGTGACCATTGCCGCCGTGGCCGACGACGAGGCCACGCTGCGCGTGCTGCTGCAACTGGGCGCCAGCGCCAAACAGGTGACCAGCCGCTACGACGGTACGGCACTCATCGCCGCTGCGCACCTGGGGCACGACGGCGTGGTGCGCCAGCTGATCGCCGCCGGCGCGCCGCTGGACCATGTGAACAACCTGCACTGGACGGCGCTCATCGAATCCATTGTGCTGGGCAACGGCGGCCCGCGCCACCAAGCGACCCTGCAAGCCCTGCTGCGGGCGGGTGCGAGCCAGACGCTGACCGACCGGCAGGGCAACACGCCGCTCCAACTTGCACGGCAGCGCGGCTTCAGCGAAATGGTGCGGATGCTGGATGAGGCAGGCGCCAGGTAGAGAGACGGAGGGTGCGGCAAGCACCCATGCCAATGCCCCCACACCCCCTTCGCTTCAGCGGTACAGCTTAGCGCCCGCCATGCGCACCTTGTCGGCGCGCGCCGAGCCCAGGGCATCCACCACCGGCTCCCACACACTCGCGTAGGGGGGCATAGCGTGCGGAGCAAACGCCGTGTGGGGCCAGTCCGAACCCCACACCAGCCGCTCACCCATCAGCCCGGCCACGCGGCGGATCGCGCCGTGCAGTTCGGCGTACGGGGCCACGGCGTGCAGGCGGTACCAGCCCGACAGCTTGACCCATGCCCCCAGGTCGGCCAGCCTTGCCAGCGCCTGCCAGGCCGCATCGTCCTGCGCCAAGGCGGCGTGCATCCCCGCCAGATGGTCCAGCACACAGGGCAGCCCCGTTTGCGCATGCAGCTGGGCAATCTGCGCCAGTTGGGCGGGTGCTGCATACCACTGCACATGCCAGCCCAGCGCCTTCAGGCGGGGCGCCAGCGCCTGCATGGCCTGCGCCCCGTTGCCCACGGGGGACACCAGATTGAAACGCACGCCGCGCACGCCCAGGGCGTGCATGGTCTGCAGCACAGCATCCGCAATGTCGGTATCCACCACGACCACGGCACGGTGCCGACCCGGTTCGCTCGCCAGGGCGTCGAGCACCAGCCGGTTGTCGGTGCCGTACACACTGGGCTGCACCAACACGAGGTGGCCCACGCCCAGCTTCGCGGCTTCTGCCTCAATGCGTTCGAGGGGCTGGTGCGCAGGCTGGTAGTGCCCAGCCTGGACCGGGGCGGCGGCATCAAACACATGGACGTGCGTGTCCCATCCCTCCAGGGCATCCCGCAACGGTGTGGATGTGGCCAGCGCACCCATGGGTCAGCCCACCACGATCTTGCGCTCACGGATGACCTTGCCCCACTGCGCTTGCTGGGCCTGGATGAACTTGCCCGCACTGGCCTGGGTGGCATCGGGAAAGGCATCGCCGCCCAGCGCGCGGATGCGTCCCAGCACCTCAGGGTCTGCCAGCGCCTTGCGGATGGCGTTGACCAGCTGCGTGCGCACCTCGGGCGCAATGCCCGCCGGAGCCAGCACGGGGTTCCACTCCAGCACTTCGTAGTCGGCCACGCCGGCCTGCGCCATGGTGGGCACATCGGGCAGCGAGCGGGCGCGCACGGCGCTGGTCACTGCCAGCGGCCGCAGCTTGCCTGCCTGGATGTGGCCCAGGGACGAGGCCACGTTGGCAAAGAACAGCGGCACCTGCCCGCCCATCACGTCGTTCATGGCAGGGCCGCCCCCACGGTAGGGAATGTGGGACAGCCGCACGCCTGTGCGCTCTTCAAACAACGCCCCGGCCAGATGCTGGGCCGAGCCATTGCCGGACGACGCATAGGCCACGTCCTCGGGCTTGGCCTTGGCGCGTGCGATGACCTCCTTGACGGAATTGACACCGAAGCCCGGGTGGCACACCAGCACGTTCGGAAAGGTCGCCAACACGGCCAGTGGCACAAAGGCCGTGTTGCTGTCGTAGGGCAGCTTGGGATACAGCGATGGGTTGACGGCGAACGACGATGCATCGAGCAGCAGTGTGGTGCCATCCGGCGTGGCGCGGGCCACGGCCGATGCGGCCAGCTGGCCGCTGGCGCCGGGCTTGTTGTCCACCACCACGCCTTGCCCCAGCGCCTCGGCCATGCGGGGCGCGATGATGCGGGCCATCAGGTCGGCACCGCCGCCTGCCGGGTAAGAGACAACCAGGGTCACGGTGCGTCCGCCGCCCACGCCCGCGGCGCGGGTGTGCACCCAGGGGGCGGCCAAGGTGGCGCCCACAGCAGCCAGCGCCGCGCGGCGCGACAGACCAGGGGGGTTCAGAGGATCGGACAGATGGGGCATACAGGTCTCCTTGGTTGAGTTTTCAGGCGTTCAGGGGGACACGCAGGAAGCTGGCGCCCCAAGTCCAGCAGGGGGTGTGGAACTGGCTTGCCAGGCCACGGACACCCCCGCGGTTGTCGTTCATGTAATGGTCACGGTGTAGTGAAAGGCATGGGCATCGCCGCGCGTGGTGCGCCATTCGACGCAGCGCCCGCCCAGGTCGTAGGCGGCCCGTTGCACCACCACGCCCGGATGGCCTGCGGCCAGCCCCAGGGGGATGGCCTGAGCGGCCGTCAGCACGGCAAAGCCAATGTCGTCCACGGCACGGTGCACATGCACGCCGCAGCGCCGCGCGAACATGGGGTACAGCAGGTCGTCCCATTCGGCGGTGCTGCCTTCAGCCAGGGAAGCAAACACATCCAGCGGCAACCACAGCTCTTCCAGCAGGCAGGGCTGGTCGGCCAGCAGGCGCAAACGCTGCAGTCGCAGCACCAGCTCGCCCGTGGCCAAGCCCAGCCTGCGGGCCACGGCGGCCGGGGCCGCCACGCGCTGGCGTGACAGGATGCGCGAGCGCGGCATTTCGCCACTGCCGCTGTCAAACCGGAAAAACCGCAGCATCGACGCACCGGCAATCCCCTGGCGCACAAAGGTGCCCCGGCCGTGTATGCGTTCCACCAGGCCTTGCGCCACCAGGAGTTCCAGCGCACGGCGCATGGTGCCCAGCGCCACCTGGTGCTCGGTAGCCAGCAGGCTTTCTGCCGGCAGGGCCGAGCCGGGTGGCCACTCCCCGGCCACCACGCGGGCACGCAGGGCGGCGGCCAGGGCGGCGTAGCGGCTCAGTCCCGGGGCACTGTCAAAGGCAACAACTTTGTGGGATGTGGTCATGCCAAGAACTATAGTCCTCTATAGGTCTTGGTGCAATGCGTAGATGCCACAGGCGGCGTGAAAAAAACTGCGGGAATGATCCGCCGCCGGGCAGAACCTGGTCACTATCAAATAAATAGCAACAAATGACACCCATTAAGCGCTGGCGGCAGTTTTTACGGCGGTTTAAACAACGAAGTGCACGTTGCCAAAAGGTAGGCCCAGACAAGTAAGTGAAGATGACTTGTGTGACCTGCCAGTCAACCCAAGTGCACCATGAACTACACCCATCTGAGCCAAAGCGAACGTTACCAAATCCAATGCCTTCGCGACGTGGGGCTGTCGATCACACAGACAGCCCTGCGCCTGGGGCGCCACCGCAGCACCATTGCCCGCGAGATCAGGCGCAACAGCGGCGCCAGCACGGCGTACCAAGCCCACAGCGCCCATCAACAGGCTCTTGCGCGCCAAAGTGGTCAGACCAACGCTCAGCGCTTTGACGATGCCCAGTGGGAGTTGGTGCTGTCGTATCTGCAGCTGGATCTGTCACCTCAGCAGGCCGCCGCCCGCCTGGGGCTGGAAAAGCGCCTGCGCATCAGCCACACCTGCATCTACAACCGGCTGCGCCGCATGGGACAAGCTGCACCGCGCCTGCGTTGCGGCCAGCGCCGACGCAAGGCACATTCGGGTGCGGGGCAACTGCGCGATCGCGTGGGTATCGCACAGCGCCCCGCCATTGTGGACAAGCGAGCGCGCCTGGGTGACTGGGAGGGGGACACCATCGTCTCAGGTGCGGGTGGACTGGCAGGGCTGGTGACCCTGACCGAGCGACGCTCGCGCTACACACTGGCGCAGCATGTGCAGCGGCGCCAGGCCGAGCCGGTGGGCCAGGCCATCATCGAAATGCTCAGGCACCATCCCAAGCACCGCCACACCCTCACGCTGGACAACGGCAAGGAATTCGCCGAGCACAGGTGGGTGCATAGACGCCTGAAGACGAAGGTGTACTTCGCCGATCCGCACAGCCCCTGGCAGCGGGGGCTCAACGAGAACCACAATGGGCTGCTACGCCACTACTTCCCCAAGGGCAGCGATCTGGGCACGGCCAGCGAAGAGCAGGTGCTCCAAGCCGTGTACCGGCTCAACCACCGACCCCGCAGATGCTTGGGCTGGAAGACTCCGCATGAGGTGTTCCATGGCTACAAAGTGAGCCCACTTACACTGGGTACTGGCGCACTTCGTTGTTGAAACCGCCTACCAAAACTTTCACCTGCCACCAGCGCAGCCAGCCTCCGCGCAGCGGCGCTGGCCCCACGTGAGCGCCTCAGAGGCTGAGAGTTTTTTAGCCGAGCCCGAAAAGCGCGCGAAAACGCCTCGGATCTAGGCGCAAAGCACAGCCATAGCTCGGGCTATGGCGAGCATTTGCAACGACGAGCCGGGGCGTTTTCGCGTGCAAGGCGGGCATGGATAAAAGACTCTCAGCCTCTCAGTCCGTGACGAGCCGCGCCTTCACGGTCTTGCCCTTCACGCGGCCCTGGTTCAGGCGCTGGGCGGCCTGCGCGCCAATGGCGCGGTCCACCGCCACGTAGGTCGAGAAGTCGTTCACGTTGATCTTGCCGATCTGCTCGCGGGTGTAGCCCATCTCGCCGGTCAGCGCACCCAGCACGTCGCCCGCACGGATCTTTTCCTTGCGGCCACCGATGATCTGGATGGTGACCATGGGCGGCACCAGCGGGCCGCTGCCTGTGGGTGTGAGGTCCGCCACCGGGAACCAGCGCGACTCGCGGCCCTGCAGTTGCTCGATCTTGCCCACGGAGCCCATCTCGTCCAGGCTGGCCAGGTTCAGCGCCAGGCCGTCGGCATCGCCCCGGCCGGTGCGGCCAATGCGGTGGATGTGCACCTCGGGGTCGGGCGTCACATCCACGTTGATCACGGCGGCCAGGTTGGCAATGTCGAGGCCCCGCGCGGCCACGTCGGTGGCCACCAGCACCGAGCAACTGCGGTTGGCAAATTGCACCAGCACCTGATCACGCTCACGTTGCTCCAGCTCGCCAAACAGCGCCAGCGCGCTGAAGCCCTGGGCCTGCAGCACACCCACCAGGTCGCGGCACTGCTGCTTGGTGTTGCAAAAGGCGATGGACGATTCAGGCCGGAAGTGGTTGAGCAGCTGCGACACCGTGTGCAGGCGCTCGCTGTTTTTCACCTCGTACCAGCGCTGCTCGATCTTGCCTTCGGCATGCTGGGCCTGCACCGTGATCTGCTCGGGCGACTTCATGAACTGGGCGCTGAGCTTGGCGATGCCCTCGGGGTACGTGGCCGAAAACAGCAGCGTCTGGCGCTCCTTGGGGCACTGCTTGGCCACCACGACGATGTCGTCGAAGAAGCCCATGTCGAGCATGCGGTCGGCCTCATCGAGCACCAGGGTGTTGAGCGCTTCCAGCGACAGGTGCTGGCGCTCCAGGTGGTCCATCACGCGGCCGGGCGTGCCCACCACGATGTGCGCGCCGTGCTCCAGGCTCAGCGTCTGTGCGCGCAGCGGCACGCCGCCACACAGGGTCACGACCTTGATGTTTTCTTCGGCCCGCGCCAGGCGGCGGATCTCGGTGGTCACCTGGTCGGCCAGCTCGCGCGTGGGGCACAGCACCAGCGCCTGCACGGCAAAACGGCGGGGGTTGAGGTTGGCCAGCAGGGCCAGCGCAAAGGCGGCGGTCTTGCCGCTGCCGGTGCTGGCCTGGGCGATCAGGTCCTTGCCCAGCAATGCGGGCGGCAGGCTGGCAGCCTGGATGGGGGTCATGGTGGTGTAGCCCAGCTGCTGCAGGTTGGCCAGCGTGGCGGGGCTCAGGGCCAGCGCGCTGAAATCAGTGCGGGCTTGGTTTTCTTTGGAGGTCATGGGCCGATTATCCGGCCCCGCCTTCACCAGCCGCTATGCCTGCAGGGCCAACACCCCACAAAAGCCAGGGTGTGCGCCAGCACGCCCGGTGCCACGGCCAGCGCGTAGCGCCAGCCACCACTGGCCAGGGCCACCGCACACTTGCTGCCTGCATGCACCAGCAGCGCGGCCATCAGGGCCTGCGCAATGGCAGGTGCGGCCGCGCTGTCCGGGCCGCCGCGCACCAGCACGGCCGCCGTGGCGGCATGCACGTCGGCCAGGGCCGCCAGCAGCGCGCCCGCCAGCATGCCCGCGTCGCCTTGCCACGCCGTGAGCCCCTGCACACCGGCCTGAATGCCCGTGAGCAGAGCAGCAATCAGCAAGGCATCGCGCAGCTTGAACATGGGGGTGTCAGGGGGTACAGCAACCGCCACCTCCGCACCGGCGTCCGTAGCCTTCGCAGACAGGTGCGCCGCGCCGCGCCCGCCCCACCATCCCACGGCGGCCGCCACACACCCGCCCGCCAGCGCGGGCAGCCACAGCCGCGCCAGCCACTGCGGCTGCACGGTGGCGGCCACCACCACGATCTGGGCCATGGTGGCCACACACGACAGCACCGCAGCGCCTGCGTTGGTGTGCGCTGTGGCCCGGCCCGCTCGCACCTCCATCCCCAGGCTGCCAATGGTGGCGGTGCTCGAGACAAACCCGGAGGCCAGCGCCGACAGCGCCACGGCATGGCGCGCCTGCATCAGTCGCTTGGCCAGGTGCGCCAGCGACTGGATCACCAGCAGCACGATGACCAGGCGCACCACCACCTGCGGGTTCAGCACGTCTTGCCACAGGGGGTGTTGGGGGCCAGCGGATACACTAGCAAAGCCAAGGCGGCCAGAATGAGCCCGCTGCGCACCTCGCCGGGCTGCAGCCACTGGTTGGAAAACTGGTGCAACACGTCCCGCAACGCCAGCAGCCCCGTCACCACCACCGCCAGGGCGGCGGCCAGCAACTGGTCGCGCGCGCAGGTCACCCCGATCAGATAGGCCAGAAACAGGGCGATCTCGGTGGTGACGCCAGGGTCGCCAGAGCGGTCGCGCGCATAGGCCACCACCGTGAGGGCCGCTACCAACAGGGCCCCCACCACCACAAGCACAGGAACCGCCGTGAGCGCAGCTGCCGCGCCCCCCAGGGAAGCCAGGGTGAACGACCGCACCCCGGCCAGCGCCCGGTCGGGCCCCGCCCCTTTGCGACGCTCGCGCTCAATACCCATCAGCAAACCGCACCCCGCTGCGCTCGCCAGCACGGCCAGCGCTGTGGAAAAACCTCCGAACTCCTGCATGGAACTCCCGCACCTTTCCTGTCTTTTGTTCGTCTGGCAATGCCCCATGGTGACAGATAGATAGCTGCAACCCGCCCACCCGCGCAGCAAACTTGCATGGGGAGTTGCCCCAAGCCTTGCTGTCAGGTCTATCAGCTATAACGAATCCCATCAACGCCAGCCCATGCAAGACACCCTCAACGCAGCCCCCGCCCCTGGCCCCAGCGGCTCCAGCGACGCTTTGCTGCGCCTGATTGCTGACTCGGTCCCGGCCCTGATGGCCTATTACGACCTGCCGGGCCTGCGCTGCCAGTTTGCCAACCAGGGGTACTCGGCCTACAACGGCCACAGCACCGAATCCATCCTGGGCCTCACGGTGCAGGAGGCGATTGGCGACAAGGCCTGGCAGGCGATTCAGCCGCATGTGGAGCGCTGCTCACACGGTGAGCGCGTGAAATACACGCGCGAGCAAACCCTGCCCAATGGCGAGGCGCGGATGATCGAGGTCAACCTGATCCCGCACTTCGGCGCCAGCGCGCAGCAGTTGGGCTCGTTCGTGCTGATCACCGACATCACCGAGCGCTGGCGCGCGGAACGCCAGGTGCGGCAGAGCGAAGAGCGCATGCGCAAGTTCACCGAAGCGACGGACGAGGCCATCGTTTTCCACCGCGACGGCATCATCACCGATGGTAACGAGGCACTGACTCGGCTGACGGGATACCCGCTGGCGGAGGTGGTAGGCCTGTCAATCTTCAACTTCATCAGCCCTGAATGGCGGGCCGTGGCGCTGGACTACACGCGTAGCGGGCGCGAAGACCCCTACGAAGTGACCATCCGCCACAAGGACGGCCACGCCATTCCCGTGGAGGTGGTGGGCAAGACCATGCCACTGCACCATGCGGACTACCGCATCGTGGTGGTGCGTGACATCACGGCCCGCAAGCAGGCCCAGGAACGCGAAGCCTTCATTGCGCTGCACGACACGCTCACGCAGCTGCCCAACCGCCACTTCCTGATGGAGCAGCTGTCGCAGGTGCTGTCGCTGGCCCGCAGGCGCCATGGCCGCGCGGCCGTGCTGTTTGTGAACCTGGACCACTTCAAGACGGTGAACGACTCGCTGGGCCACCATGCAGGCGACCAGCTGCTGTGCAACGTGGCCGAACGCCTGCGCCAGGGCGTGCGCGACGCTGACGTGGTGGCGCGGCTGGGCGGCGATGAGTTTGTGGTGGTGCTGACCGATGTGCAGGGCCCCGACGATGCCGCCCGGGTGGCCGACAAGCTGCTGGCGTCCATGCACGGCGTTTTCACCCTGGGCCAGGTGCCGCTGACGGTGTCCCCCTCCATCGGTATCAGCCTTTTCCCCGAACACGCCACCACCGGCGATGCACTGCTGCGCTGCGCCGATGCAGCCATGCACCACGCCAAGGAAAGCGGCCGCGGCAACCGCCAGTTCTACACCCCCAGCATGGAAGCCAGCGCCATCGATGTGCTGCAGCACGAGCGCCTTCTGCGCGAGGCCATCGTGGACAACGCCTTTGTGCTGCACTACCAGCCCCAGATCAGCCTGGAAGACGGCTCCCTGCAAGGGCTGGAGGCTCTGGTGCGCTGGCGCCACCCGCAGCGCGGCCTGGTGGGGCCGGACGAGTTCATTACCTTTTCGGAATCGCGCGGCCTCATCACCCCCATCGGCCGCTGGGTGATGCGCGAGGCCTGCCGCCAGCTCAAGGAATGGCAGGACGAGGGCCTGGCCCTGGTGCCCGTGGCGGTGAACCTGTCGGCCCTCGAATTTCGCCAGCGCGATGTCGCTGGCGAAATCGCTGCGGCGCTGCGCGATACCGGCCTGGCGCCGCAGTACCTGGGGATCGAGCTGACCGAATCCGTGCTCATGCACCAGACCGGCCAGGTTCTGGACACCCTCAATGCCCTCAAAGCGCTGGGCGTGGGCATCTCGATCGACGACTTTGGCACGGGGTATTCGTCGCTGGCCTACCTCAAGCGCTACCCCATCGACAGCCTCAAGATCGACCGGTCTTTTGTGGTGGACACGCCCGGCAACCCCGACGACGTGGCCATCGTCACGGCCGTCATTCAGATGGCCCGCAGCCTGCAGCTCAAAACCGTGGCCGAAGGGGTGGAAACCCCGGCGCAGGTGCAATTGCTCAAGGGCCTGGGGTGTGACCTGATCCAGGGGCATGTGGTGTCGGTGCCGCTGGATGCCGTGGCGCTCCAGCGCTGGATGCGCGATTTGCCGGTTTAAGAACCTGTTTCCGATCCCTTCCCGGTGCCGTCACACTGACACCTTCCCGGCTTGTGGACAATAGGAGCATGCCCCTCATCCCCGACTTCATCGCTCCCACCCGCCACACCGACCCGGCCGACGCACTGGCCCAGGTGCAGCGCATTTACCAGCAACAGATTGGCCACCTGCGCGACGCCATGCAGCGTTTTGTGGCGGGCGAAACGCCCGAAGGCGCCGTGCGCGCGTTCTACCCCTTTGTACGGGTGCACACCACCACCGTGGCGCGGGCCGACACCAAGCTGGCCTATGGTTTTGTGGAAGGCCCTGGGCGCTACGAAACCACCCTCACCCGGCCCGACCTGTTCGCTCACTACTACGCCGAGCAGTTTCGCCTGCTGCGCGCCAGCCACAACGTGGAGCTGGAAGTGGGCACCAGCGCCCACCCCATTCCGATCCATTTTTCGTTTGCCGAGCACGACCACATCGAGGGCACGCTGACGCCCGAGCGCCGCATGCTGATGCGCGACGTGTTCGACCTGCCCGACCTGGCTGCCATGGACGACGGCATCGCCAACGGCACCTGGCAGGCCCGCCCGGGCGAGGCGCAGCCGCTGTCGCTGTTCACCGCGCCGCGCGTGGACTACTCTCTGCACCGCCTGCGCCACTACACGGGAACGGCGCCCGAGTGGTTCCAGAACTTCGTGCTGTTCACGAATTACCAGTTCTACATCGACGAATTTGTGCGCCTGGGCCACGCCGAGATGGCCAAGCCCGACAGTGAATACATCGCTTTCATCGAGCCGGGCAACGTGGTCACCCGCCGCGTGGGATTGAGTGCCCAGCCCGGCGACGAACTGGGCGTAGCCCCGCCGCGCTTGCCGCAAATGCCCGGCTACCACCTCGTGCGCGCAGACAGCAGCGGCATCACCATGGTCAACATCGGCGTGGGCCCCGCCAACGCCAAGACCATCACCGACCACATCGCCGTGCTGCGCCCCCACGCCTGGATGATGCTGGGCCACTGCGCGGGCCTGCGCAACAGCCAGCAGCTGGGCGACTACGTGCTGGCCCACGCCTATGTGCGTGAGGACCATGTGCTGGACGAAGACCTGCCGCTGTGGGTGCCCATCCCGGCGCTGGCCGAGATCCAGCTGGCGCTGCAGCAGGCCGTGGCCGATGTCACGCAGATCAGCGGCGCCGACCTGAAGCGCGTGATGCGCACCGGCACCGTGGCCAGCACCGACAACCGCAACTGGGAGCTGCTGCCCGACAACACGCCCCAGCGCCGTTTCAGCCAGAGCCGCGCCGTGGCGCTGGACATGGAAAGCGCCACCATCGCCGCCAATGGCTTCCGCTTTCGCGTGCCCTACGGCACCCTGCTGTGCGTGAGCGACAAGCCCCTGCACGGCGAAATCAAGCTGCCCGGCATGGCCAACCACTTCTACCGCGAGCGGGTGGACCAGCACCTGCGCATCGGCATGCGCGCCATCGAGATCCTGCGCAACGGCGGCGTGGACCGCCTGCACAGCCGCAAGCTGCGCAGCTTTGCCGAGGTCGCTTTTCAGTAAACACAGGCCCCGGGGCCGCTGCGTATGCCACTGGATTTCCTCACGCTGATGACGGTCATGGCGGCCAACCTGTTCATGATCTCGGCCGCGCTGCCGCTGATCATGGGCCGGGACGTGAGCCGCGCGGCCCGCCATGTGCAGGCCAGCATGCTGCTGCAGGCCGTGGCCTGGGCGGCCATCATTGCCTCATCCACCCTGTGGGACCAGGCCCTTTCCACCGTGTCGATTGCCTGCAACGCGGCCGCACAGTGGATGCTGTACCGGGCGCTCGAAGAATGGCTGGGCCCCCGTCCCTTGCGCCGCCTGCTGCTGGTGCTGGTGATAGCCGCCCCGCTGGGCTACACCCTGGGCTTTGGTCACTACGCCTGGCGCGTGGGCTGGGCCAACTTTGTATTGGCTACCATCCTGTGCATCGTTGCGCGCGCCACCCTGGCGCCTGTGGTCGAGGCCAACCTGCGCTGGCGCAGCCTGCTGATGGGCTGCCTGCTGACGTCGGCCGCGTTCACGCTGGCGCGGGGCATGCTGGGCGCCTTCACCGACCAGTACCCCAGCTTTCGCACTCCCCACCCTGTCAACCTCGCTGCCGCTGTGGCCACCAACGTGAGCCTGGTGCTCGGCACGGTCGCCCTGCTGGTGGCCTGGCGGTCGGAGGCTGAACACAAGCTGCGCACGCTGGCGATGACCGACGGCCTCACCGGCGTGCTCAACCGGCGCGGCTTCACCACCCAAGGCAGCAGCCTGCTGGCCCACGCCGCACGCCACCAGTTGCCCATGACGGCAATGATGCTGGACCTCGACCATTTCAAGCAGGTCAACGACACCCATGGCCACGAGGCCGGGGACCGCGCCCTGCAACTGTTTGCCCGCCTGCTGGGCGACACCTGCCGCAGCGGCGACCTGGTTGGCCGCCTGGGTGGCGAGGAGTTTGGTGTGCTGCTGTTGCACAACAGCGAACCCGCCGGACTGGCCCTGGACCGGCGACTGCGCAGGCGCCTGCACGCAGCCAGTGTGGCCGAGCTGGGCTTTGCGCTGGACTACAGCGCCGGGATGGCCGTCCTGCAGCCCGGTGAGGCCGCCCTGGCGGAACTGATGGCCCGTGCCGACGGCGCCCTCTATGCAGCCAAGACGGCGGGCCGTGGGCGGCTAGTCGCAGCGGAATGAGCCAATTGATCCTCTTTTGATAGCAATCGGTGCACTATCCACCTGCGCTAAGTGTTGATTTTTGCCACAACGACTGCGTGCAACACCGGGTATGCCCACGTCGCACACAATCTCCCCATGACCGCACTTTTTGAAGCTCTGCACCTGCGCAAACGTTATGGCGAGACCACGGTGGTGGACGACGTGTCCTTCGCGATTGCTCCCGGAGAATGCCTGGGCGTCATCGGCCCCAACGGTGCTGGAAAGACCACCACCATTCGCATGTGCCTGGGCCTGGCGTCACCGGATGGCGGCGAAGTGCATTTCACCTCCAAGCCCGGCACCGCACCGCTGCACATGCCACGCGATGCGCTGGCCATCAAGGCGCAGCTGGGCGTGGTCACGCAGTTTGACACCCTCGACCCAGACTTCACCTGCGCCGAAAACCTGCGCGTGTTCGGCCGCTACTTTGGCCTCAAAGGCGCAGTGATGGACGAGCGTGTACCCCAGTTGCTGGAGTTCGCAGCCCTCACCCACAAGGCCGATGCCAAGCCCGGTGAACTATCGGGCGGCATGAAGCGGCGCCTGTCGCTGGCGCGCGCCCTGGTCAACAACCCGCGCCTGCTGCTGCTGGACGAGCCCACCACGGGCCTGGACCCGCAAGCCCGCCACCTGATGTGGGAGCGGCTGCAACTGCTGCTGCAGCAAGGCAAGTCGATCTTGCTGACCACCCACTTCATGGACGAGGCTGAGCGCCTGTGCTCGCGCCTGCTGGTGCTGGACCACGGCCGCAAGATTGCCGAAGGCCGCCCGCGTGAGCTGATCGCCCAGCACCTGGAACCGGATGTGGTGGAGGTGTTCGGCGTGGGGGCCGTCCAGATGGCCGAAGACGCCGCGCTGCGCACCCTGGCCGCGCGCGTGGAGATCAGCGGCGAGACGGTGTTTTTCTACACGCAGAACGCGCAGCCGCTACTGCAGGCGCTGGGGCAGCATGGCCACCTGCGCACGCTGCACCGGCCAGCGAATCTGGAGGATTTGTTCCTCAAGCTCACGGGGCGGCAGATCCGGGAGTGAGGCCGGCGGGAGGGCCTGCCACCCGGCCCTGCCACCAGTTTTCAAGGTCTTGTGGCGCGCAAGGCTGGGAAAAGAGGTAACCCTGCAGTTCGTCGCAGCCCAGCCGGGCCAGCCACTGGGCTTGGTGGTCGGTTTCCACGCCCTCGGCCACCGTGCGCAACCCCAGCTTTTGCGCCAGGGCCACGATGGCGTCCACCAGCACTTCGCCCCGGTCGTTGCTCCCCAGGTCGTTGACGAAAGAGCGGTCGATCTTGAGCTTGCGCACCGGAAACCGCTTGAGCTGGCTGAGTGACGAATAGCCGGTGCCGAAGTCGTCGATGGCCAACTGCACGCCCAGCGCGGTGAGGCGTTGCATGGTCTGCAGGGCCTCCTCCACGGGCTCCATGATCGAGCTTTCAGTGATCTCCAATTGCAGCAACCGGGGTGGGCACCCGGTGCTTTGCAAGGCGCGGGCCACCACCTGGTCCAGCTCGGGCTCCTGGAACTGGCGCGCCGAGAGGTTCACCGCCACCGGGATCTCCCCCCACCCGGCATCCAGCCACCGCCGTGCCTGCGCGCAGGCCTCGTTCAGCACCCATTCGCCCAGTGGCACGATCAGCCCCGTTTCTTCCGCAATGCCGATGAACTGCAGCGGAGACACCAGCCCACGCTCCGGGTCCGCCCACCGCACCAGCGCCTCCACCGACGACACCCGACCCGTCCGCGCATCCATGATGGGCTGATAGTGCAGGCGCAGCCCGTCGTGCTCGATGGCATGGCGCAGGCCCGCCTCCACCCGCAGGCGCTCCGTCAACACCTCCGTCATGTGCGGGCTGAAGAAAGCCAGCCGGTTCCCACCCAGGTCCTTGGCGTCGTACATGGCCACGTCTGCATTGCGCAACAACAGGTCGCCAGAGTCCCCATCCTGCGGGAAGACCGCAATGCCCAGGCTGGTGCCCAGCAACCAGCTGGACGTGCCGGTCTCCACAGGCAGGGTCAGCGCCCGCACAATGCGCCGCGCCATGGGCTCCACCACCGCCGGGTCCGGCAGGTCGGGCAGCACCACCACAAACTCATCCCCTCCCGGGCGGGCCACTACATCGCCAGGGCGTACACAACCCTGCAACCGGACCGCCACCTCCTTGAGCAAGGCATCGCCCCGGGCATGGCCCAGGCTGTCGTTCACCCCTTTGAACCGGTCCAGGTCCATGGCCAGAACGGCCACGCAGTGGCCCTGCTCCCGCGCCCGGTCCAACGCTGCGTCCAGCCGCTCCGTGAGGCTGTAGCGGTTGGCCAAGTCGGTCAGGGGGTCTCGCCGCGCCTGGCGCTCCAGCGTCTCCGTGTGTTGCGCGATGGACTGCTGCTGGCGCAGCAGGGACTCCGCCATCCGGTCCAGTGCCCGGGCCACCTGCCCCAGCTCTCCCGGGGGATAGGGTGTACCAATGGGTTCGGCGTAGTTGCCAGCATCCATGCGGCCAATGGCGCGGATGGCGCGCATGGCATGGCGGCGCACCGCAAATTCCACCAACAGAAAAGCAGCAACGAACACGATGACCGCCAGTGCCAGCACCCCCAGCAGTGCGCGCCGGAACTGACGCTCCACCGGGCCACGCAGGTCGTCCTCGGGCACGGCCAGGGCCAGACGCAGATCCGAGCCCTGTGCGCGCGGCAACTGGGCGCGCACCCAGACGCGACGCACGCCATCGGCCCCCTCCATCACGGCATGCCCTTCGACCCCTTGCAACATGAAAGTGCGCTCGGCGTCCCCCAGGGTCAGCGGCGCCATCTCCGGCCGGCGGAAGTCCATGATCACCGAACCGTCAGCATTCCATACCTGCAGATGCATGCGCTCATAGCGCTGTGCACGCACCATGGCCTGCCCGTAGTCCTGCATGTCGAGCGAGGCCAGCAGGATGAAGCGCAACGCGCCTCCCGCATCGCGCACCGGATACGCCACCTGCAGCACACCCTTGCCAGTCAGGCGGCCTATGACCGCTTCCAGCACTGGCCCGGAGGCCGTCAGCGCACGCTGAAAGTAACCGCGGTCCCGGAGGTCCAGGGTACGGCCACTGCGCAGCGAATCACAGAACAGGGAGCCATCGGGCTGGATGGTGAGGATGCCGGTGTACTGAGGATGTTCCTTGAGGACATCTGCCAGGAAATCAGAGCAGGCGGCCTTGTCGCCCGCTGCCAGCAGGGGTACGCGCCCAAGGCCAAACAGGAGTTGCCCGGTACCAGCGATCTTGTCGTCCAGGTCGCTGGCAATGATGCCTGCCCGGGCCACCAGCCGGTCGCGCGCCTGGCCGGTGGTGGCCGACCGGAACTCCAGCAGCAGCCACACAAGGGCTGGCACAGGCAACAAGGAGGCGGCCAACACCAGCCACAGGATCCGCGCACTCAGGCTCACAGGGGTTCTCCTTCAGAAGCGCCGTCGTCGCACCGGCCCGCCGCAACTGCGGCCGCAGGCTATCAGGCCACGCGGGGCCTGACCTTGCTCGCCGCCAGCTTGGCGTTCGCACGCGCCGTGTCCACATTCTGAGCGCGCGCGAGCGCCACGCCCATACGGCGCTTCACAAAACTCTCCGGCTTGCCGAACAGGCGCAGGTCGGTGCCCGGCACACGCAGGGCTTCTTCCACGCCGTCGAACACGATGCCCTGGGCTTCCACACCGCCATAAATCACCGCGCTGGCGCCGGGATTGCGCAGGCTGGTGTCCACCGGCAGGCCCAGGATGGCGCGTGCGTGCAATTCAAACTCACTCTGGTGCTGGGTGCACAGCGTGACCAGGCCGGTGTCATGCGGGCGGGGGCTGACTTCGCTGAACCACACGTTCTCGCCTTTGACGAACAACTCCACGCCAAACAAACCCTGGCCGCCCAGGTTGTCGGTCACGGCCTTGGCGATCTGGCGCGACTTTTCGAGTGCGGCCGGGTGCATGGGGTGGGGCTGCCAGCTTTCCACATAGTCGCCGCTCACCTGCACATGGCCGATAGGGTCGCAGAAGTGGGTCTCGATCTGGCCGTCCGCGCCCACGGAGCGCACGGTGAGCTGGGTGATCTCGTAATCGAAGTCGATGAAGCCCTCGACGATCACACGGCCGTGGCTCACGCGGCCGCCGGCCATGGCGTAGTCCCAGGCCTTCTTCACGTCAGCCGGGCCGTCGATCTTGCTCTGGCCTTTGCCGGAGCTGCTCATCACGGGCTTGACGATGCAAGGGTAACCAATCCCGCCATCAATCGCGGCCTGCAGCTCTTCGAGCGAATTACAGAATTTGTAAGGGCTGGTGGGCAACCCCAGCGTCTCGGCCGCCAGCACGCGGATGCCTTCGCGGTCCATGGTCAGACGGGCGGCGCGGGCGGTGGGGATGACGCGCACGGTGCCCGCGGCTTCCAGCTCTTCGAGCATGGGGGTGGCGATGGCTTCGATCTCGGGCACCACTAGGTGGGGCCGTTCGGTTTCGATCAGCGCCTTGAGTTGGGCCGGGTCGCTCATGGTGATGGTGCGCGCGTGGTGTGCCACTTGCTGGCCGGGCGCGTTCTCGTAACGGTCCACGGCGATGGTTTCCACGCCCAGGCGCTGCAGGGCGATCAGCACCTCCTTGCCCAGCTCGCCCGAGCCCAGCAGCATGACTTTGGTGGCATGGGGGGACAGGGGGGTTCCGAGGGTGGTCATGGTGGGGGCTTTCGAGAAGGTGAAAAAGTCGGTAAATAGCTGGACGCAGGCGACTTTAATGCACCCGGGCGCAGAACTTGCAATCGCCCTGACATGCCCCCACCGCCCATGCCCTCCCCTTCGAGCACGGCCCGCTCGCACAGCCCCACCGACTGGCACGCCCAGGAGCTGCTGCTTATGCGCGAGGTGATGCGCCTCATCGGCCGCAGCCTGGCGCCCGGCCTGGTGCTGCGCGAAATGCTGCACCTGATGAGTGAGCTGCTGGGCCTAAACCGGGGGCGCATCGTGCTGGTGGACGACGCCCCCTCCTCCCCAGCCGGCGCGCCGCGCACCGCCTCCATCCAGCATGCGTACGGACTCACCCAGGCCGAGGTGCAGCGCGGGCGCTACGCCTGGGGCGAGGGCATCACGGGCCGCGTGCTGGCCACGGGGCAGCCGGCCATCGTGCAGGACATCGACGCAGAACCGCTGTTCCTGGGCCGCGTGGTGGCGCGCCACCAGCTGCCGCCCGAGACGGTGGCCTTCATCGCCCTGCCCATCGAGGTCATCAACGTGCCCATCGGCGTGCTGGCCTGCCACCGCATCCGCAGCCGCCAGCGCCACCTGAACGACGACCTGGCCGTGCTGCGCGTGCTGGCCACGCTGGTGGGGCAGCTGCTGCAGCTCGAAGCCCTGGTGGCCGACCAGACGCGGCAGCTGGAGGCGCGCAATGCCGTGCTGGCCAACGCGCTCAACACCAAAAGCGCGCGCTACGGGCTGATTGGCAGCTCGCCGCCGCTGCTGCAGGCATTGAGCGAACTGGAGCGCGTGTCACAGACCCAGGCCACCGTGCTGCTGCTGGGCCAGTCGGGCACGGGCAAGGAGCTGTTTGCGCGCGCCGTGCACCTGGCCAGCGGGCGGCGCGACCGGCCCTTCATCAAGGTCAACTGCTCGGCCATTCCGGACGCGCTGTTCGAATCCGAACTGTTTGGCTACGAAAAAGGCGCGTTCACCGGCGCCAGCACAGCCCGCGCGGGCTGGTTCGAGCAGGCCGACAGCGGCACCATCTTTCTCGACGAGATTGGCGAGCTGCCGCTAGCCCTGCAGTCCAAGCTGCTGCGCACGCTGCAAGAGGGCACGCTGGTGCGCCTGGGCGGGCAGCGCGAGATCAAGGTCAACGTGCGCCTGGTGGCGGCCACCCACCGCGACCTGGCGGCCGATGTGGAGGCCGGGCGCTTTCGGCAGGACCTGTACTACCGCCTGCACGTGATTCCGATCCATCTGCCCTCGCTGGCCGAGCGGCGTGAAGACATCCGCGCGCTGGCGCTGCACTTTGTGAGCCGCGCCAACCAGGCGCACCAGCGCAACGTGAACCTCTCGCCCGACGCGCTGGCGCGGCTGGAAGAACACCCCTGGCCCGGCAACATCCGCGAGCTGGGCAATGTGATTGAGCGCCTGGTGCTGCTGGCCAACGACACGCTGGTGGCGCGTGCAGAGCTGGACCGGTTTCTGCCCGCCGCTGCGTCGGTGGTTTTGCCACCCGCTCTGCCGTCAGCAGCGCCGTACGAAGGTGCAGCAAACCCGGCCACCCACGCAGCGCCGCTGGTGCGCGACTACCACCCGGCCCAATCGCACAGCGTGCAAGCGCTGCAGGCCGCGCTGGCCGACCACCACGGCAACCAGTCGCGTGCAGCGCAAAGCCTGGGGCTGACGCTGCGTCAGTTCAGCTACCGGCTGCGCAAAGCAGGTTTGAAGTGATGCCTAACACTGTGTCGACAATTTGTAGACACAGTGTTGGGCGTCTGCGTGGGTCGTTCTAATTCTTGATGATCGTCGGCGCAAAAAAACTATTAAATCTATAGCTACTAGCGCTTTATTAATAAGCGCTAACGGCCAATTTGATTCAAATTTCTTTGCACTCACAAGCTCTGGCACACCTGTTGCGATAAGGAGGGCAGGCATCCCGCCCACCACCGCACCGAAAGGTTTTCCATGAGCACCGTGACCGCTACCGCCTCCGACGCCGTCCTCATCTCACCCACCCAGCTGTTGGCCCTGCAAGCCGCAGAACCTGTGGTGCTGATCGACACCCGCGACGCCGACACCTATGCCCTGGGGCACATCCCCGGCGCGGTGAACCTGCGCGAGACCTTCACGTATCTCGCCACCTCTACACCCCAAGGCCTGCAGGAGCTGAAAGACACCTTTGCCGCGCACCTGGGCGCCATCGGCCTGTCGGGTGCCGAGACGGCCGTGTTCTATGAAGATGCGCTCAACAGCGGCTACGGCCAGTCCTGCCGGGGCTACTACCTGCTGACCTGGCTGGGCTACCCCAAGGTCAAGGTATTGAATGGCGGCTACTCGGCCTGGAAGGCGGCAGAGCTGCCCGTCTCCACCGAGGCCGTGGTGCCCACGCCCGCCATCTTCCCCACCCAGCTGGCCACCACCGATGTGATGCTGACCAAGGAAGACGTGATCGAGGCCCTGGGCACCGACACCGTGCTGCTGGACGTGCGCGATGTGGACGAGTGGATTGGCGACAGCTCCAGCCCCTATGGCAAGGACTTTGCGCCGCGCAAAGGCCGCCTGCCGGGCGCCAAGTGGCTGGAGTGGTACCGCTTCATGAAGCCCTCGCCCCAGGGTCCGGTGTTCAAGTCGCCCGACGAAGTGCGCGCCGAATGCGCCACGGCGGGCATCAGCCCGGCGGACACGGTGTACCTGTATTGCTTCAAGGGCGCACGCGCGTCCAACACCTTCCTGGCGCTCAAGCAGGCGGGCTTTGCCGATGTGCGCATGTACTTCGGCTCGTGGAACGAATGGTCGCGCGACGACAAGTTGCCGATCGAAAGCGGGCTGCCGCTGGTCAAGTTCCCCAAAAAGCCTGCGCTGGCGCTGGCGGCCTGAGCCCCGTGCTTTGTTACAGCGGGCGTGGCCCGCTGCGAACCCTGTCCTTCCTTTTTTCAGTCCCTTCTCTTTCTCCAAGGAACACCATGTCCACCGATCTGCTGGAACCCTCTGCCCCTATCACCACCATCACCACCGTGACCACAGTGCACACGCACCTGCGCCCCATCGACCGCGACGGGCTGATGGCCTTTGCCGACAAGGGCCGCAACAACCCCGCCAGCCGGGGTACCAACAAGGTCCATACGGTGATGGAGGGGCAGTACCGCTCGCTGAGCTATGTGGGCAACCATGCGCCGGTGGTGGTGGACGAGCCCCTGCACCTGTTCGGTCAGGACACGGCGCCTGCGCCCGGCGAGATCGTGCTGTCAGGCCTGGGCGGCTGCCTGGCCGTGGGCATCACGGCCGTGGCCACCTGGAAGCAGGTCAAGCTCAGCAAGATCGAGGTGTTCATGGAAGGCGACATCGGCAACCCCGCCGCCTGGGGTGCGGGTGGTGCATTACAGAAGACGCCCCCCGAGATGGGCTTTCAGGCGATCCGCGTGAAGGTGCTGGTGGAAGGCGATGCACCGCGCGAGGTGCTGGACGAGATCGTGCAGCACGCCAACTTCTACTCGCCCGTGGCCAACAGTATGCGCAACCCGATCCCTTTCGAGATCAGTCTGGCTGATTGATTCAGCGCCACATCCTGCCCGCCCCGCGCACCCAAGGAGCCCCATGAACCCCGCCGACCTCCCCCCTCAACTCCACCTGGACGGCGCCCTGCGGGGCGATGCGCTGCTGGCCGCCGTGCGCCAGATTGCCCAGGGCCCGCTGGCCGCGCAGGTGGAGGCGATTGACCGCACCGGCTACTACCCCTGCGCGGAGCTGCAGCAACTGGCCGCCGTGGGCGCGATGAGCGCACACCTGGACAGCACCGCCGGCCCGGCCGACTACGGCTTGGCCATCCGCGCCATGGCGGAAGCATCGCGCGTGTGCGGCGCCACAGGCTTCATGATGTGGTGCCAGGCGGTGTGCGGGCTGTACCTGCAGCAGTCGGGCAATCATGCCTTGACGGGAGATGTGCTGCAGCGCCACGCCAGCGGCGCGGGCATGGGGGGCACGGCGCTGTCCAACCCCATGAAGAGCTATGCACAAATCGAAAGTCTGTTGCTCAAGGCCACGCCGGTGGAGGGCGGCTACCTCGTCAACGGCACGCTGCCCTGGGTGAGCAACCTGGGGCCCGACCACTACTGCGGCGCGATTGCGGCGGTGGTGGAGGCCGACGGCACGGCCAGCCAGCGCGAGGTAATGTTCCTGCTGCGCTGCGACGCACCGGGCGTGGAGATGCGCGAATGCCCCAGCTTCTCCGCCATGGAGGGCACGGGCACCTATGCGCTGCGGCTCAAGGACCATTTCATCGGCACGGCCGACATCATGGCCGACCCCACCCGCCCCTTTATTGCCCGCATCCGCGCTGCGTTCGTGATGCTGCAATGTGGCATGGCGGTGGGCATCACCCAGGGCGCCATCGACTCGATGTGGGCGGTGGAGGCCCAACTGGGCCACGTCAACCAGTTCCTGGAAGACCGGCCCGACGCCCTGCAGGCCGAACTGGATGCACTGACCGCACGCGTAATGCAACTGGCCCAGACGCCGTTCGACACAAGCACCGACTTCTTCATCGATGTGCTGGACGCCCGTGCCCATGGCGCGGAGCTGTGCCTGCGCGCCGCCCAGTCCGCCCTGATGCACCAGGGTGCGCGCGGCTACCTGATGAGCTCGGACGTGCAGCGGCGCGTGCGCGAGTCGCACTTTGTGGCCATCGTCACGCCCGCCATCAAGCACCTGCGCAAGGAGATCGCCCGGCTCAGCACCGAGGAGATGCCTGCATGACGCCCGCCCTCCCCACCGCCACCACGCCGTCGGTTGCCTCCGAGTTCGTGTTGAGCGCGGCATCGCAGGCGCTGTGCGATGCGTTTGCCGACGCGGCCACCCAGGCGCCCTGGCAGAGCTACATCTGCAACGCCTGCGGCTACGTCTACCACGAGGCCGACGGCGACCCCGATGGCGGCCTGCCGCCCGGCACGCGGCTGGCGGACATACCCGACGACTGGGCCTGCCCCTTGTGCGGCGTGACCAAGGCCGATTTTTCGCCGTACGAAGCCCCCACGCTGGAGGCGCTGCGGGCGCAGGCCAGCGCAGCGCCAGCCGCCTCCCTTCGCGTGCGTGGCGAGCCGGGCGTGGTCATCGTCGGCGCGGGCCCTGCAGGCTGGCAATTGGCCGAAACCCTGCGCCAACACAGCGCCACGCTGCCCATCACCCTGGTGACGGCCTGCGCGGGCGACCGGTACGACAAGCCTTTGCTGTCGGTGGCCATGGCGCGCCAGCTGGACCCGCTGGCCCTGGTGTCCGAAACCGGTCGCGATGCGGCGCACCGCCTGGGCGTCACCCTGCTGGCCCACACCCATGCCGTGCGCATCTGCGCCGACACCCACCAACTGCGTACTACGCGGGGCGTGCTGCGCTACGGTCACCTGGTGCTGGCCCACGGTGCGCAGGCCGCCTTGCCTCCGGGCTTGCCCGCCAGCCTGTGCTGGCGCATCAACCACCTGGACGCCTACCAGCGCCTGCGCCAGCACCTGGGCGACCAGCCCAAGGACGTGCTCATCATCGGCGCGGGCCTGGTCGGCAGTGAGCTGGCCAACGACCTGGCACTGGGCGGCCACCACATCACGCTGCTGGACACGGCCACCGAACCACTGGCGCGCTGGCACGACCAGCAGGCGGGCCCGCAGTTGCTGGACGCCTGGAAAGACCTGTCCATCCGCTTTGAAGGCGGTCTGCAGGTGGAGCAGGTGGAACGCGTGGGCTCGCGCTACCGCGTCACCACCACCAGCGGGCGGCGTTTTGCGGCGGACGAAGTGGTGGTGGCAGCAGGCCTGCTGCCCCCCCACCGCCTGGCGCAGAGTGCAGGGCTTGATTGGACCCATGGCATTGCGGTGGACGCAGGCACGCTGCAAACCAGCGTATCCCGCATCCATGCACTGGGCGATTGCATCAGCATCGACGGGCAGTGCAGCCGCTATATCGAACCGATTGCCCGGCAGGCGCGCACGCTGGCGGCCGCCATCCTGGGCCAACCGGTGGCCCCCTATGAGCACCGGGCGGCCGTGGTGCGCGTCAAGACCACCACCCGGCCGCTGACCTTGCATTGAGGCAGCCCCCGCCCAGGCAGCCGCCCTGCCCGGGCTGGCATCGGAAAAAATTTTTTGCATCCCCTGCATCCAAACGGCGTTTTCGTGGGTAGTACCTACAGCAGCGCATCTTGCTGCTGTCCTATCAACCCATAGACCAGAGAGAACCGCCATGACCGTCCACACGTCCCCAATCTCCCGCCTGCTCCCCCTGACGGGCGCCATTGCCGCCGCCGTGCTGCTGAGCGCCTGCGGCTCGACGATGTCGTCGCCCTCCAAATCCATGTACTCGCAGGACAGCCTGCCCGACAGCATCAAGGTGCCCGCAGGCAACAAGGTGGCGATGGAAACCGTGGGCGTGGGCGAGATCACCTACGAATGCCGCGACAAGGCCAACATGCCGGGCCAGACCGAATGGGTGTTTGTGGGCCCCAAGGCCGTGCTGAATGACCGCAGTGGCAAACAAGTGGGCACCTACTACGGCCCGCCCGCCACCTGGGAGTCGAGCGATGGGTCCAAGCTGACAGCCACCCAGCTGGCCGTGGCCCCCTCGGGCACGGGCAACCTGCCCTACCAGCTCGTCAAGGCCAACCCCGCCACGGGTTCGGGCGCCATGACCGGCGTGACCTTCATCCAGCGCGTGGCCCTCAAGGGCGGCGTGGCACCCGCTGCTGCCTGCACCACCGCCAACAAGGGCGAGCGCCAGATCGTGAAGTACCAGGCCGACTACATCTTCTGGAAGGCCGCGTAAACCACGCACACGCAATCCCCTGCCCAGCGGGGGCTACCGCCGGGCGGTGGCGGGTTTGCGGCTACGATGCGCCCACCCTTTAGCCAAGGCCCCGCTGCCTGCACACCGTGCCCGACACCCCTGGCGATTTTGACTACGAAGCCGCTCTGGCTGCCTGCGCAGCCGGCGACCGGCAGGCCATGCACCGCCTGTACCAACAGGAGGGCGCGCGGCTGCTGGGTGTGGCGCTGCGCATCGTGCGCCAGCGCGCGCTGGCCGAGGACATCGTGCACGATGCCTGCGTGAACATCTGGACGCGTGCCGCCAGCTACGACGCGAGCCGGGGCAGCGCACGCGGCTGGATCTACAGCGTGGTGCGCAATCTGGCCCTGAACGCCGTGCGCGACGCGGGCCGCCATGTTGATGTGGACGACACCACCACCCAAGCCCTGGAGGCCGACATGTCTGTGCAGGCCCACCATGAGGTCGAGGAAACCTTTGCGCTGAACGCCAGCCTGGGCCGCCTGCAGCATTGCCTGGAGGCCCTGGACCCCGCGCGCCGCAACTGCGTGCTGCACGCCTATATGGACGGCTGCTCGCACGGCGAAATTGCGGAGCGCCTCGGCGCGCCGCTGGGCACCGTGAAGGCGTGGATCCGGCGCAGCCTGGTATCGCTGCGGGAGTGCATGGCATGACCGACGTGCGCAACACGCCGTCCACCCCCTCACCGGAAGACCTGCACGTTCTGGCCGGTGAGTACGTACTGGGCACCCTGCTCGCTGCCGAGCGCCAGGGTGTGCAGCAACGCCTGCCTGGTGACAAGGCACTGCAACAGGCGGTTGCCGAATGGGAAGCCCGCCTGCTGCCGCTGACCCAGCTGGCGGAGCCCATCGCGCCGCCCGCTGCCTTGTGGGCGCGCATCGACCAGTCGCTGCGAGCGGCGAGCCCTCAACAGACTGCGACACCCGTTGCACCGCCCCGCGCAGAAACAAAACGCAAACCGTCCGTGCGCTGGTGGGACCACCTGGGCCTGTGGCGGGCCCTCGCCGGCTCGGGCTTTGCCATGGCGGCGGTGCTCGCGGCAGTGCTCGTCACCCGCACCGCCCCAGTGGCCGCGCCGCCGCAGTTCATGGTGGTACTGGTCGCGCCGCATGACAAGGCCCCGGGCTGGGTGGTGCAGGCCAGCTCGCCCCGGCAGATCAGCCTGATTCCGCTGGGTATGGCCGAAGTACCGGCCGACAAGGCCCTGGAGTTCTGGACCAAGGCCGACGGCTGGAGCGGCCCCGTATCGCTGGGCCTGGTACAGCCCGGTCAGCCGCTGCAGATCCCGCTGGACAAGCTGCCGCCGCTGCAGCCCAACCAGTTGTTCGAGCTGACGCTGGAACCGCCCACGGGATCACCGATTGGCAAGCCTACGGGCCCCATCCAGTTCATCGGCCGGGCGGTCAAGGTGCTCTGACTGTCTTCGTTACCCCACTCGGCGCAATGCATAGGCCCACGCCGGTGTAACGAGCACGGCCTATACCAGCGACCGCCGCGCAAGGGCCGCCCCGCCGCGCTGGCGGTGTCCCCCTTCCCGAATTGCGCAGCAATTCGAGAGAAAGGGGGAAGGCGCGAAGCGACTCAGGGGGTTAGTACTGTTTATACGGCAGGAACTTGCCGGACAACACCACATTGACACGGTCGCCATTGGGATTGGCTTCGCGCTGGATGTCCATGCTGAAGTCGATGGCGCTCATGATGCCGTCGCCAAACTCTTCGTGGATCAGCTCCTTGATGGTGGTGCCGTACACGCTCACCACCTCGTACCAGCGGTAGATCAGCGGGTCGGTGGGCACGGGCGTGGGCAGCGAGCCCTTGTAGGGCACCACTTGCAGCCATTTCTGCTCTTCGACTGTGAGACCGAAAATCTTGCCCACGACTTTGGCCTGCTCGGGCGTGGCGGTCATCTGGCCCAGGCACAGGGCGGTGGTCCATTCCTTGGACTGGCCGACCTTCTTGGCAATGGCCTCCCATTGCAGGCCCTTGGCGACCTTGGTGCTGATGATCTTTTCGGTAACGTCGTTGCGGTTCATGGTGATGGCTCCTTGGTGTGGGTGGGTTTTGGAACAGGGGACAGGAACTTCAGGGTGCAGCCCTCCCTGCCGCCCGCAAGGGGCAACATGACAGGGCTTGGTTACTCAGGAAATCAGTGGGCTTTGGCGCGTGTCACCAAAAAGTCCACGATGTGGTTGCGCAGCGCGTAGTAGCCGTCCAGGTGGTGCAGGCTGGTGCGCGTGCGTTCGCGTGGCAGCGGGTTCACCACCACCTCGGCGATGCCGCCGGGGCGGTAGCCCTCGGGCGTTTCGTTGCCGTTGCTCATGAGCAGGATGCGGTCGGCCAGCAAGATGGCTTCGTCCACATCGTGCGTGATCATGAAGACCGTCTGCTGCGTCTGGCGCACGATGGCCATCAATTCGTCCTGGATGGTGCCGCGCGTGAGCGCATCGAGCGCGCCGAAGGGCTCATCCAGCAGCAGCATCTTGGGTTGGATGGAGAACGCGCGCGCAATGCCCACGCGCTGCTTCATACCGCCTGAGAGTTGCGAAGGCTTCTTGTCAATGGCAGGGCTCAGGCCCACCAGCGCCACGAACTTCTCCACATGGGCATCCACCTGGCTCTTCTTCCAGTCAGGCCAGCGCGACTTCACGGCGAACGCGATGTTCTGGCGCACCGTGAGCCAGGGCATGAGCGCGTGGCTCTGGAACACCACGCCCCGGTCCAGACTGGGGCCGGCCACTTCACGCCCGTCCATGATGACGGTGCCCGAGGTGGCGGTGTCGAGTCCTGCCAGCACATTCAGGATGGTGGTCTTGCCACAGCCCGAGTGGCCGATGATGCAGACGAACTCGCCCTTGTCGAGCGTGAACGACACGTCGGCAAACACCGGCTTGGTGGGCATAAAGGCCTTGCTCAGCCGGTCGATCTGGAGGAAGCCTTGGGTCACGGCAGAGGCCTTTCGTTGGGGTGTGTCAGTGGCAAGAGGGGCTGGAACAGCCGGGCGCTGGGCGACATCACTCCACATACGTCACCGCCTTCTGCAGCTGGCCGAAGGCCAGGTCGAGCAACATGCCCACCACGCCAATCACCAGGATGGCAAAGATCACGTTGGTGAGCGACAGGTTGTTCCACTCGTTCCACACGAAGTAGCCGATGCCTGTACCGCCTACCAGCATCTCGGCAGCCACGATCACCAGCCAGGCGATGCCCATGCTGATGCGCATGCCCGTGAGGATGGTGGGTGCTGCGGCGGGCAAGATCACCAGGAAGGCCTTGCGCAGCGGGTTGACCTGCAGCGTGGCCGACACGTTGAGCCACTCGCGCTTGACCGAGGCCACGCCAAACGCCGTGTTCACCAGCATGGGCCACACCGAGCAGATGAAGATCACGAAGATGCCGGAGATCGACGAGTCCTTGATGGTGTAGAGCGCCAGCGGCATCCACGCCAGCGGGCTGATGGGCTTAAGCACCTGAATGAACGGGTCGAACGCACGGCGCAGCAGCGGCGACATGCCGATGACGAAACCGAGCGGTATCGCCACCAGGCAGGCCAGGCCGAACCCTAGCGCGACCCGGCCCAGCGAATGCGCGAGCTGGATGGCGATGCCCTTGTCGTTGGGGCCGTTGTCATAGAACGGGTTGGACACATGCCCCCACACGGTACGACCCATCTCTGCCAGCGAGGGGAAGCCGCTGCCCTTGGCGCTGGCGCCTGGGTCCTTGCCCATCATCTTGGCGTACTCGATCTGCTCGGCGGTCATGCCGGCCGTGCTGTTGCCCGCGCCCGAAGAAGCGGTGGCGATGTACCAGATCCCCAGCAGCGCCAGGAAGATGAGCACGGACAACAGGCCCGCGCGCAGGTTGAGGTTCTTGGCGGGAGTCATGTCATGCCGCCTTGCGGATGGGGAAGCTCTTTGCGTACTCGCTCGCCTTGGCGGCATCGAACTCGCGCCCCATGATCTTGAACTTGGGGTACGCGCCTTCGGGCACCTTCTGATCCAGCGCCTTCATCTGCTTTTTCGCGTCGGTGATGAGGAACACCTTTTCGGCGATCTGCTTGTAGTTCACATCGCCCTTGATGTAGCCCCAGCGCTGCATCTGCGTGAGCATCCACACGGCCATGCTCTGCCACGGCATGGGGTCGAAGTCCGCGCGGTCGGGCACGTTCTGGATCTTGCCCAGCCCATCGGCGAACTTGCCGGTGAGCACCTGGTTGATCACGGCCTCGGGCTGGTTCAGGTAGGCCTGGGGCGCGATCACCTTGGCGATGAGCTCGCGGTTGGCCGGGTCGCGCGCCATCGCGGCCGAGGTGAGCACCGCGCGGTACAGCGCAGCAAAGGTGTTGGGGTTTTTCTGGATGAACTCGGTGCTGGTGCCAAAGGCGCAGCAGGGGTGGCCGTTCCACAGGTCCTTGGTCAGCAGGTGGATGAAGCCGACTTCCTCGAACACGGCGCGCTGGTTGAAAGGATCGGGACCGAGGAAGCCGTCGATATTGCCCGCGCGCAGATTGGCCACCATCTCGGCGGGTGGCACCACGCGCAGCTGCACGTCGGTGTCGGGGTTCAAGCCCGCCTCGGCCAGGTAGTAGCGCAACAGGAAGTTGTGCATGCTGTATTCGAAGGGAATCGCGAACTTGAAGCCCTTCCAGTTCTTCGGGTCGCGGTTGTCCTTGTGCTTGAGGCTGAGCGTGATGGCCTGGCCGTTCACGTTCTGGATGGTGGCCACGTTCATGGGCGTGGCGTTGGAGCCCAGTCCCATCGAGATCGCCAGCGGCATGGGGCTCAAGAAGTGCGTGGCGTCGTACTCCTTGTTGATCATCTTGTCGCGGATCAGCGCCCAGCCGGCCGTCTTGGTCACCTCCACGTTCAGGCCCTGCTTGCTGTAGAAGCCCAGCGGGTGGGCCATGATCAGCGGCGTGGCGCAGGTGATCGGGATGAAGCCGATCTTGAGGTTGGTCTTCTCCAGCGCGCCCTGCTTTTCCTGCGCCATGGCCTGCATGCTGGCCACGGGCAAAACGCTGGCAATGGCCGCCATGGCCGTGCTCTTGCCCACCGCCTTGATGAAGCGGCGGCGCACTGCGTCTTGCGGAAACAGCGCCTTGACCAGCGTGGCCTCGATGAACTCGTTGCTGTAGAGCTCGAACTCACAGGTCTCGCTGCGCTGGCGCAGGGTGGCTGCGGCGGCATCGGCCGACACCTCGGCGTGGTGGTCGGCCACCGTGTGGTCGCGGCCACAGCTGCATTTCAGCATCAACGGGCGGTCGGCATCGTAGGGCGAGAAGAATTCGGACATGGCACACCTCGAAGAAGTTGGTGCCAGGCGTTACGCAAAGCGCGGGCCAGTTTTTGCCGGTGTCGGCCCGCTGTCATGAATTCGTGGGTGTGGTGTCTACAGCGTGTAGGGCCAGCACTACAAATCGGTCGTGCAATGCACCGAATTCACTCTGCCGGTGCGCCACGCGCCAGCAGCGCAAGCTCCACATCGTTGCGCGCGCCGGTCTTTTCGAGGATGCGGGCGCGGTAGGTGCTCACCGTGTTGGGCGCGAGCTTGAGCTGCGCACCAATTTCGCTCACGCTCTGCCCGGCGGTGAGCAGGCGGAACACCTGGTGCTCCCGATAGGAGAGCGCGTCCACCCCGGCGGGCGTTCCCTGCTGGGCGGTGCGCACCACCCCGGTGCGTTCTAGTGCACCTGCCAGGGCTTGCGCGGTCGCCTCCGTCAGGTAGCGCCCGCCAGCGGCCACCTTGCGCACGGCGGCCACCATGTCGTCGGGATCGGCGCTTTTGTGCAGGTAGCCCGCTGCGCCCATCTGGATGCAGCGCACCGCGTATTGCCGCTCGGGGTAGGTGCTGAGCATCAGCACCGGCAGCGCAGGCCAGGCCTTGCGCAGCGCCTGCAGCACTTCGAGGCCGTCCATGCCCGGCATGGCGATGTCCAGCAGCACCAGGTCCAGCCCCGGTGTTCCCGTGGGCCCTTGCAGGGCGGCGACCAGCTCCAGCACCTCGCTGCCCTGTGTGGCCTCGGCGACCACAGTGATCTCGGGCATGCCATTGGCCGGGTCGCCCAGCACCTGCTTGAGCCCCTCCCGCACGATGCGGTGGTCATCCCCGATCAACACGCGAACCACGGAATTCATGACAGCTCCAGAGGAATCAGCAATTGCAGGCACGAGCCCTGCCCCGGCTCGCTGGTGATGCTCAACCGCCCCCCCAGCTGCCGCGCCCGCTCGCGCATGCCCATCACGCCATAGGCGGTGGGCGCCTCCAGGGCCTGGCGGGTGGCGCCCACGCCGTTGTCGCGCACGCGCACTTGCAGCACATCGTCCTGCACGTCAATCGCAATGTCGATGGCGCTGGCCTGCGCGTGGCGACCAACATTGCTCAGCATCTCCTGAAAGATGCGGAACACCGCGATGGCGGCAGGCTCGGGCAGGTGCAGGGTGGCAGGCACGTCCATCTGCCACGCCAACTCCAGCTCGGCCGACTGCACGAACTCCTGCGCCTGCCACTCCAGCGCCGCCCACAGGCCCTGGTGGTCCAGGATGCTGGGGCGCAGGTCGGTGATGATGCGGCCCACGTTGTCCACGGCGTTTTCGATCAGACGGCTCATGTTCTGGCATTTGCAGCGCATCTGGGTGCGCATGTCGCCTGCGGCCTCAGGCGTGCGCTCGCCCTGCTCGCCCAGGCGCTTGTGCAGCCAGTTGACATCCATCTTCAGCGCCACCAGCAGGCTGCCCAGCTCGTCGTGCACCTCGCGGGCGATGCGTGTGCGCTCGTCCTCGCGCACCTGCTCCGAGTAGGCCGACAGCTCGCGCAGCTGCGCCAGCGCCTGCGACAGCTCGTGGGTGCGCGCGGCCACACGGCGCTCCAGCTCGTCATTGGCGCGGGCCAGGTCGTCGTGCGCGCGCTGCAGCTCGTCGGCGGCGCGTTTGCGGCTGGTGATGTCCACAAACGCAATGACGGCACCCTGCACCTGCTCGCCTTCCAAAATGGGGTGGCTGGAATACTCCACGGCAAACGCCGAGCCATCGCGGCGCCAGAACACCTCGGTGTCCACCCGGCAGGGCAGGCCCTGGCGGAAGGCATTGAAGATGGGGCAGTCGCTGTCGGCATAAGGGCTGCCGTCAGGGTGGCTGTGGTGGGTGAGCGCGTGCATGTTGCGCCCCATCACCTCATCGGCCGCAAAGCCCAGCATCTGCGCGCCCGCCCGGTTGATGAACACGCAGTTGCCCGCCAGGTCGATGCCAAACACGCCCTCGCCCGTGGACTCCAGCAGCAGCCCCAGGCGGTTTTGCCAGAGGGCACTGGCACCGGCAGGCAGGTTCAGGACATGGGTGGGCATAGGGGCACCCAAGCAATGGCCGTGCCCAGGTGGCGACTAGGAACACATCGGGGACTGTGCGCCCGCCCGCCAACATCGCACAATAAGCGGATGCAAACAGTTACCCCGTCCTCCGTGGCCCCTGTGGCCCCGCCCCCGCCGTCGGTATGGCGCCCGCCCAGCCTGTCCGTCCGCTGGTGGCCCGTGTTCCTGCGCAACCTGCTGGTCTGGCGTAAGCTGGCCATCCCCAGCCTGGTGGGCAACATTGCCGAGCCGCTGATGTGGCTGGTGGCCTTTGGCTACGGCATGGGGGCCCTGGTGGGGCAGGTGAATGTGGGCGGAGCGGCGGGCGACACCAAGGTGCCCTACATCCTGTTCCTGGCCAGCGGCTCCATCTGCATGAGCGCCATGAACGCGGCCAGCTTCGAGGCGCTGTACTCGGCCTTCTCGCGCATGCACGTGCAAAAGACCTGGGACGGCATCATGAACGCGCCGGTCAGCCTGGACGACGTGGTGCTGGCCGAAATGCTGTGGGCGGCGTTCAAGGCGCTATTCACCGTCACCGCCATCCTGGGCGTCATGCTGGCGCTGGGTATCAGCCACAGCCCCAAGCTGCTGGTGGCCTGGCCGGTGTTGCTGTTCGTGGGGGTGATGTTCTCCAGCATCGCGCTCATCTTCAACGCCCTGGCCAAGGGGTATGACTTCTTCACCTACTACTTCACGCTGGTGCTCACGCCCATGATGTTTCTCTCGGGTGTGTTCTTCCCGCGCGAACAGTTGCCCCCCATCGTGCGCGCCATCTCCGACTGGCTGCCGCTGACCAATGCGGTCGAGCTGGTGCGCCCGTTGTTCATGGACCAGTGGCCCGCCCACCCCCTGCGCGATGGTCTGGTGCTGGTGGTGACCACCGTGGTGGCCTTCTGGGTGGCTCTGGCCCTGACCCGCAAGCGCTTCAAGGCATGACCGCACTGCTAGGCCCCAGCCATATCGCCATGGTGGCCAAGGGCGTGTCGGCCATCGTGGCGTCACGCGATGCGGCCCTACGGCCGAGCATCATGCGGGCCGTGGGCAGCCATATCAGCGGCGATGGGCGGGAGGTCACGGTGTACCTGCGGCGCAGCCAGTCCGAACAATTGCTGCAGGACATTGCGCACACCGGTGAGATCGCCGTGGTGTTCAGCGTGCCGTCCACCCACCAGACGCTGCAGCTCAAGGCCCGCCGGGCCACGCAGCGCCCAGCCCATGACGGCGACTTGCCGGTGTTGCAGGTCTACCTGCAGTCCATGGTGCAGGAGGTGGGCCAGGTCGGCTACGGGCCGCAGTATGTGGGCGCCATGCTGGCAGCGCCGCTGCAGGATGTGGTGGCCGTGAGCTTCACGCCCACCAGCGCGTTCGACCAGACGCCGGGCCCGCGCGCAGGCGCACAGTTGTGTGCGCCACCCACATCACCCTCACCACCTACGCCGCAGCCATGAGCACCGCAGCGCCGTCCCTGCACAGCATCCGCCCCTGCCTGGAGGGGGCGATTCCCGCCGTCATGGCCACTTGCGACCCTGACGGCACACCCAACGTGGCCTACATCTCGCAGGTGGTCTATGTGGATGTGGCACATGTGGCGCTGTCGTTCCAGTTCTTCAACAAGACCCGCCAGAACATCCTGCGCAACCCGCGCGCGTCGGTGCTGGTGCTGGACCCGGTCACCGCCCATTTTTACCGCCTGCACCTGCTGTACGAACGCACCGAGGACAGCGGGCCGGTGTTCGAAAGCATGCGCGCGCAGCTGGCGGGCATTGCGTCGCACGCGGGCATGGCCGAGGTGTTTGAACTCAAAGGGGCCGACATCTACGCGGTGGAGCGCATCGAGTCGGTGGCGGGCGAAGGCCTGCCGGCACCGGCGCCGCGTTCCGGCTTGCTGCACACGCTGCGCCTGTGCAGCGAAGGCATCGCGCGCTGCTCGGGGCTGGACGAATTGCTGCAAGGCGCGCTGCAGGGTCTGCAGGACAAGCTGGGCATCCAGCACGCCATGGTGCTGATGCTGGATGCCAGCGCCCAGCAGCTTTACACGGTGGCCAGCTGCGGCTATGCCACATCGGGCGTGGGTTCAGAAATTCGGCTGGGCCAGGGAGTGATCGGCATGGCCGCGCGCGAGCGCACGCCGGTGCGCATCAGCCACATGACGCACGCCGCCCTGTACAGCCACGCCATCCGCGAAAGCATGGACGCACATGCCGCACCCGATGCGCCCCCGTTGCGCGGCCTGGACATCCCCTACCCCGGCCTGCCAGAGCCGCACAGCCAGGTGGCGGTGCCACTGCTGTCGGCCGGGCGCCTGCTGGGCGTGCTGTTTGCCGAGAGCCCCGAGGACATGCGCTTTGGTTTCGAGGATGAAGACCTGCTGGTGGCCATTGCGGGCCAGCTGGCCGCCGCCATCGACCTGCTGCAGGCCGCACCTGATGCGCCCGAGCCCCCGCCCGCTCCCGCTGTAGCACCGCCGGTGAGCGGCAGCGCGCTGCGGGTGCGCCACTTTGCGGCCAACGACAGCGTATTCATCAACGACGACTACCTGATCAAGGGCGTGGCGGGCGCCATCGTGTGGAAGCTGCTGCGCGACCACCAGCACACCGGGCGCGTGGACTTCACCAACCGCGAACTGCGGCTGGACCCCGCCCTGCGCCTGCCCGATGTGGCCGACAACCTGGAGGCCCGCCTGCTATTGCTGCAGCGCCGCCTGCAGGAGAACTGCCCGCACATCCACATCGAAAAAACAGGGCGCGGGCGTTTTCGGCTGTGCGTGCTGCGCCCAGTGGTGCTGGAAGACGCTTGAGGCTCAGTGCACAAGGCCGGGCACCACCGGCAGGCCCAGGCTGCGCATCAGCTTGGTCCACTCAGGCTGCGTGAGGTGCGGCTGCACTTGCGCCAGCACCGCCGCCAGCACAGGGGCAGGCGCATGTTGCTGCATGTCCGACAACATGGCCGTGCGCTCGGCGGGTGACATGTAGGGCACCATCCAGCGGGCCACCACCATCATTTCGTGCGGCGGGATCGAGGCCACCAGCGCATCGTGCACGCCCGCCAGTTCCGCGTCGGTGTAGCACTGCCAGAGCACGCGGTTGTGCGCAGTCTCTTCCACGTGCATGTGCTCGAAGTTGTGCGCCACAAACAGCGCCAGCTGGCGGTACAGGGCCTGGGTGGCTGCGGGGCGTGCGGGGTTGGCACAGGCCATCAGGTGGTTTACACCGTCCGCCAAAGCGGCGATGGCCTGTTCGTGCTCCACATGTTCACCGGCAATGCTCTGGCTGGATCCGGGCTGGCGCGCCTCCATGGCGGCGTGCACGAACTGGTTCTCGTGGTGCAGGTGGGCGCTGCACAGGTCCAGCAGCTGCATCACGCGGTCGCAGGTGTGGGCAAACTCCAGGTCGTCCTCGACATCCATGCGGCCCAGGCCCAGCAGCGTGTCGGCCATGAAGGCGCGCAGCGCCTTGTGGATGCTGGCGTACATGTCCATGCGGGGGGCGGCGGGCTGGGCTTGTGTCAGTGCGGCAATTTCGCGGGCATCAATCTTCATCACGTTCTTTCATGGCCTCGGTGGGCTCTTTCAGCACCTTTTTTTGGGCGCCGGGCCGGGTGCACCATGCACCCGCTTCCATGCAAAGAAGTCTAGAAATTCGCCGCGCTTTTGCCTGTTAAAAACTCCTTAAACAGACCCTTTGAAAACCTTAAAAATCGCGTTCCGGGCACCAAACGTGAAATCGTTCACGGCGCGGCGCGCAGCAGGTCCACCGCTTTTTCAGCAATCATCACCGTGGGCGCATTGGTGTTGCCGCTCACTATGCGCGGCATGATGGACGCGTCCACCACACGCAGGCCCGCGAGGCCATGCACACGCAGTTCGGCATCCACCACATCCAGCGGCCCGGGCCCCATGCGGCAGGTGCCCACGGGGTGGTAGATGGTGTCGGCGTACTGGCGGACGAACTGCTCGATCTCGGCATCGCTGCGCGCACTGGCCGAGGCCGCCAGCTCCTTGGCGCCGAACTTCGCGAGCGCCGGTTGCATGAGGATCTCCCGTGTGCGTTTGAAGCCACGCACCATGCGCGCCATGTCATCGGGATCGGCCAGGAAGTTCGGGTCCACCAAAGGCAAGGTCATGGGGTCGCGGCTGGCCAGCATGACCGAGCCCCGGCTCTTGGGCTGCAGCAGGCACACGTGGGCCGAGTAACCATGGCCGAACACGGTCTTGCGCCCGTGGTCCACCAGCTTCCCGATCACAAAGTGCAGCTGCAGGTCGGGCGCTGGCTCGGATGGGTCGCTCTTGATAAAGCCCCCCGCCTCGGCAAAGTTCGTGGTCAACATGCCCGTGCGGTGCTTGCGCCATTCGGCAATGCCGCGCAGCGTCTGCGCCATGCCCGACAGTGACAGGCCGAACAGGTCCTTGAGCTCGGGTGCGTCCAGCACCTGCACCACGTCGGGGTGGTCGTGCAGGTGCTGGCCCACGCCCGGCAGGTCGTGCAGCACCGGGATGCCGTGTTGCCGCAAGTGTGCGGCAGGCCCCACGCCCGACAGCATCAGCAGCTGCGGCGACAGCAGCGCGCCTGCACTCAGCAGCACCTCGCGTGCCGCGCGCACCTGCTGGAGCGTACCGCCCTGGCGGTATTCCACACCCACGGCGCGCGTGCCCTCGAACAGGATGCGCGTGGCATGCGCCCCGGTGATGACCTGCAGGTTGGGCCGCGCCAGGTGCGGCGTGAGGTAGCCCTTGGCAGCGCTGTGGCGCTCGCCGTTCTTGTGCGTGACCTGGTACAGGCCCACGCCTTCCTGCGTGGCGCCGTTGAAGTCGGTGTTGTGCGGGTGCCCGGCCTGCACACCTGCGTCGGTGAAATATTGGCTGAACCGGTTGGGCGCACGCAGGTCCGCCACGTTAAAGGGCCCGCCCCGGCCGTGCCAATCGTTGGCACCGCGCTCGTTGTTTTCGGCGCGCAGGAAGTAGGGCTTCACATCCTCCCAGCCCCAGCCCGGGTTGCCCTGCGCGGCCCAGTGGTCGTAGTCGGCGTGTTGGCCCCGGATGTAGACCATGGCGTTGATGGAGCTGGAGCCCCCCAGCACCTTGCCGCGTGGCTGGTAGCCGCGCCGGTTGTTCAGCGCGGCCTGCGGCGTGGTGTTGAAGCCCCAGCCGTTCAGCTCGAACTTGGCCATCACGGCCAGTCCAGCCGGGCAGTGGATGAGCACGCTCTTGTCGGCAGGCCCCGCCTCCAGCAGGCACACGCGTACGGAGGGGTTCTCAGTCAGACGGCCGGCCAGCACGGAGCCCGCCGAGCCGCCGCCGATCACGATGTAGTCAAACATGTTGTGGTGTCTCCTCCGCCATGCTGCGCAGCGGCTTGTTGGTTCAGGTTTGACGCACGATAACCGAACGGTCGTGCGATTCGCCTTACCATTCCGTCCATCCGTTTCACTTTGAAGAGGGCTCTCTATATGACGATTCAGACCGTAGGCATCATCGGCGCAGGCACCATGGGCAACGGCATTGCACAGGCCTGTGCGGTGTCGGGCATCCATGTGGTGATGGTCGATATCTCGGATGCTGCAGTGCAAAAAGGCCTGGCCACTGTGGCCGGCAGCCTGGACCGCCTGATCAAGAAGGAAAAGATCAGCGCCGCCGACAAGGACGCCGCCCTGGCGCGCATCAAGACCTCCACCAGCTACGACGACCTGAAGGCTGCGCAGCTCGTGATCGAGGCTGCCACCGAAAACTATGAGCTCAAGCTCAAGATCTTGAAGCAGGTGGACGCGCTGGTAGCGCCCGAGGTGTTGATCGCATCGAACACCTCGTCCATCTCCATCACCAAGCTGGCCGCCGCCACCAGCCGCGCCGACCGCTTCATTGGCATGCACTTCTTCAACCCCGTGCCCATGATGGCGCTGGTGGAGATCATCCGTGGCCTGCAGACCAGCGATGCCACGCACGACGCCGTGAAGGCCCTGGCCGAGGCCCTGGGCAAGAGCCCCATCACCGTGAAGAACGCGCCCGGTTTTGTGGTCAACCGCATCCTGGTGCCCATGATCAACGAGGCCTTCTTCGTGCTGGCGGAAGGCCTGGCTACACCCGAGGACATCGACGCGGGCATGAAACTGGGCTGCAACCAGCCCATCGGCCCGCTGGCACTGGCGGACATGATCGGCCTGGATGTGTGCCTGGCCGTGATGGACGTGTACCTGACCGAGTTTGGCGACAGCAAGTACCGCCCCTGCCCGCTGCTCAAGGAAATGGTGGCCGCAGGCCGCCTGGGCCGCAAGACGGGGCAGGGCGTGTATTCCTACTAACCCCCTGAGTCGCTTCGCGCCTTCCCCCTAGCAGGGGGACGCCCCCAGCGCGGCGGGGCGGCCCTTGCGCGGGGGCACTGGTAAGGCGCCGCGCCGGGTTTTGAAGCCGCGGCCGCATGGGAGCCCTGCGCACATGCGTTGTCCCCCTGGGGACGGCGCAGTCCGCGCACCGGGTTTTCAATCGTGGAAACGAAAAGGAGACCCGGCCATGTCAGAAGCCAACACCACCACCCCATCCAGCACCACGCCCCCGCCCGAGGGCTGCATCGACACCCTGGTGCTTGGCCACGTGCTGCTGATCGGCATCAACCGCCCTGCCAAGCGCAACGGCTGGACGCCCCCCATGTTCCGCCAGCTGGCTGAGGCCTACACCCGCCTGGATGATGACCCCGACCTGCGGGTCGGTGTGCTGCATGCCATGGGTGACCACTTCACGGCCGGACTGGACCTGCCCGCCGTGAGCGCCTACATGCAGCGCGGCGAAAAAGCCATCCCCGAAGGCCTGGTGGAGCCCCATGACTACGGCCTGCCCGGCTACCGGCGCCGCACCAAGCCCATGGTGGTGGCGGTCAAGGGCATCTGCTTCACCGTGGGCATCGAGCTGATGCTGGGCGCCGACATCGTGGTGGCGGCCGACAACTGCCGCTTCTCGCAGATGGAGGTGCAGCGCGGCATCATGGCCACGGGCGGCGCCACGCTGCGCATGGCCGAGCGTGCGGGCACGGGCAATGCGCTGCTGCACCTGCTGACGGCCGACGAGTTCGGCAGCGCCGAGGCGTACCGCCTGAACTTTGTGCAAAAAGTGGTGCCGGCTGGCCAGGAGCTGGACGAGGCATTGGCGATTGCCCAGCGCATTGCCGCCCAGGCGCCGCGCGCGGTGGTCGCCACGCGCCTGAATGTGCTCAAGGCCATCGAGCAAGGCCAGGCGGCTGCGGTGGCGGACTTCATCCCGGTGCAAAAGCAACTGGCCAACAGCGAGGACGCCGCTGAAGGCGTGCGCGCATTTGTCGAGCGACGGCCCGCGCAGTTCAGCGGGTGCTGAGGGCCTGGTGGTTCGTCGTCGGCCGAACCACTACATGCCAAATTTCAAGCCTAATCGGCCGCTAGCGCATATGAATCATGCGCTAGCAGCTCTGCTATTGATAGCAATTTTCCGAGAGTGAAGGGGCACAGCGCCCCCACATGCGCCAGCGGAGCGCGCGAATAGCACCGATGGCGCGGCGCCGCTCCCCCACCGGCACAATCCCATTCATTAACAAAGTTTTTCACAATTCAATTGCGCGCAATTGAATTCACGCTCACAATTCACCCCATGCCCAGCCACAGCACACCCCACACTCCCAGCCCCGCCATCCTGCGGCTGGACAACCAGGTCTGCTTTGCGCTGTATTCCGCCTCGCTGGCGATGACCAAGCTGTACAAACCGCTGCTCGACCAGATCGGGCTGACCTACCCGCAGTATCTCGTGATGCTGGTGTTGTGGGAACAGGACGGCGTGACCGTGTCCGAGCTGGGCGAGCGCCTGTTTCTCGACTCCGGCACGCTCACGCCGTTGCTCAAGCGCCTGGAGGCGCAGGGCCACATTGCCCGGTTGCGCGATGTGCAGGACGAGCGCCGCGTGCGCATCACCCTCACCGCAGAGGGCCGCGCGCTGCGCGATCAGGCCGAAGCTATCCCGCAATGTGTGCTGCAAAGCAGCCAGTGCTCGATTGCCGAGCTGACGGCCCTGACCACCGAACTCAAGCAGCTGCGAGACCGGCTCGGCCAGCAACGCTGACGGCCTGCAGACAACGCAAGAACCGATTCCCTCCACCGCCCGCCAGTGGGCAACAACCGCAAGGAAGACACCATGACCAAGCTCGAAAAAGTCCTGTACACCGCCAAGTCCCACGTGACCGGTGGCCGCGATGGCGCCGCCAAGACCGATGACGGCCGCCTGGAAGTCAAGCTGTCCTCGCCCGGCACGGCCGGCACCGGCACCAACCCCGAGCAGCTGTTTGCCTCCGGCTACGCAGCCTGCTTCATCGGCGCGATGAAGGCTGTGGGCGGCAAGATCGGCATTCCCGTGCCCCAAGACGTGTCCATCGACGCTGAAGTCGACCTGGGCCCCATCCCGAACGCCTACGGCATCGCCGCCCGCCTGGCCATCAGCCTGCCCGGCCTGGACAAGGAAACCGCCCAGAAGCTGGTGGACGCAGCCCACCAGGTCTGCCCCTACTCCAACGCCACGCGCGGCAACATCGACGTGACCATCACGATCGTCTAAGACCATGGGCCGCCTGCTGATTCCCCGCATCGCGGTGGCCCTGGTGGCCATCGAGCATGTGTACATCCTCGTGCTCGAAATGTTCTTCTGGAACAAGCCGCTGGGGATGAAGACGTTCAACCTGGCCCAGGAGCTGGCCGACGCCACCACCACGCTGGCGGCCAACCAGGGGCTGTACAACGGCTTTCTGGCGGCCGGTCTGTTTTGGGGGCTGTTCACCGGCAACCGGGTGTTCAAGATCTTCTTTTTGGCCTGCGTGATCGTGGCCGGGGTGTTTGGCGCCGCCACCGCAGCGCCCAAGATCTTCTTCAGCCAGGCGCTGCCCGCGATCATCGCGCTGGGCCTGGTGCTGGCGCTGGACAAAAAGCCCGCCGCACAACGCAGCCTCTGAGCTTTCAAATCCATAGCTACTACCGCCCTATAGACGGGCGGTAGCAGCTATTTTTTTGAATCTGGGCAAGCGCTGCTGACTGCAAGCTGGCATTCAGCCATGCGCGCGATGATGGGGCTGGAGACAACCCCATGAAAATCGCCCTGCTGTCCGACATCCACGCCAACCGCCAGGCCCTGGACGCCTGCCTGCAACACGCCCGCGCCCAGGGCGCCGAACAATTTGCACTGCTGGGTGATCTGGTGGGCTACGGCGGCGAGCCCGTGGCAGTGGTGGAGCAGGTGCGCGACCTGGCCCAGCAAGGCGCCCTGTGCGTGCTGGGCAACCACGACGCCATGGCTCTGGCCCCCCCCGCCAACCCACGCAACCGCAGCGAGCTGGGCGCGCAGTGGACGCACGACCAGCTCGGCAACAGCCACATCGCCTTTTTGCAGTCGCTGCCACTCACCGCACGTCTGGGCAGCAGCGCGCTGCTGGTGCATGCCAGCGCCGACATGCCAGCGCAATGGCGCTATGTCGAGGACTCCAACGCCGCCGAGCGCAGCATGACCGCCGCGCAAGGCATCGACCCCGCTATCCGCTACGTGTTCTGCGGCCATGTGCATGAGCAGGTGCTGTACTTCCTCACGCCCACCGCCAAGCTGATGCGTTTTGCACCCGAGCCCGGCGTGCCGGTGCCCGTGCCACCGCACCGCCAGTGGCTGGGCATCGTGGGCTCGGTGGGCCAGCCGCGCGACGGCGATGCGCGCGCCATGTACGCACTGTTCGACGACACCGCCAGGCAGATCACCTTCTACCGCGTGCCGTATGACCACCTGGCCGCCGCCGCCGCCATCCGCGCGGCAGGACTGCCCGCGTTTTATGCCGACAGGCTGGAGCATGGTCAATGAAACTGCTCGAACCCGGCACCGAGATCGACGGCTTTCGCGTGGTGGACTGCATCCACGCGGGTGGCATGGCCCACATCTACGCAGTGGAATACGCGCAGGCCGACCGCAGCCCCGGCTTTCCCATGGCGATGAAGATCCCGCGCATGACGGCAGGCGACGGGGCCGAGAACATCGTGAGCTTCGAAGTCGAGCTGCAGATCCTGCCCGTGCTCAGCGGGACGCATGTGCCGCGTTTTGTGGCGGCGGGCGACCTTGTGCGCCTGCCCTACCTGGTCATGGAATACATCCCCGGCCAGACACTGCAGCACTGGCTGGACGAAGGGCCTGGCCGCTGCGACACAGCAACCATCGCACGCCTGGGCGCGGCCACCGCGCGCGCGGCGCACAGCCTGCACCAGCAGAACGTGTGCCACCTCGACCTCAAGCCGGCCAACGTGCTCATCAAAGATGATGGCACGGCCGTGCTGCTGGACTTTGGCCTCTCGTGCCACGCGCACTACCCCGACCTGCTGGCCGAGGAAATGCGCCAGGCCGTGGGCTCGCCCGCCTGGATCGCCCCCGAGCAGGTGGTGGGTGTGCGTGGCGACCCGCGCAGCGACATCTTTGCCATCGGCGTGATGTTGTACGAACTGGCCACGGGCGAGCTGCCGTTTGGCGCCCCCACCACCAGCGGCGGCATGCGCCAGCGCCTGTGGATGACACCCGCGCCACCGCGCAAGCACCGCGCCGATATCCCGCCCTGGCTGCAGGAGATCATCCTGCGCTGCCTGGAGGCCGAGGCCTCCCACCGCTACCCCTCGGCTGCCCATCTGGCGTTTGATTTGTCGCACCCCGACCAGGTGCTCATCACCGAACGCGGCGAGCGCACGCAGGGCACACCCGTGCGCACCCACCTGCGGCGCTGGCTGCGGGCGGCGGGCATGCACTACACGCCCAGCCCCCTGCCCGCGCAGCAGATCGAGGAGACCCCCATCCTCATGGTGGCGGTGCCCCATGCCGACGTGACGGACGCCACGCTGTACTCGCTGCGCCAGGCCGTGGCGCGGTCGCTGGGCATCCGCCCCGGCGCGCGGCTGGCCTGCGTGACCGTGGTGTCGCCCAGCGCCAGCAGCCACAGCGACAGCAACCGCAGCGAAACCACCCTGCACCGACACCACATCGCACGCCTGCGCCAGTGGGCGCAGGGCCTGGACCTGTCGGGCCACCATGTGAGCTACCACGTACTCGAATCGGGCGATGTGGCCCACGCGCTGGTGCGCTACGCAGCCAGCAACCATGTGAGCATGATGATCCTGGGCGCGGCCACGCACGGGCTGCAGACCCAGCGCTTCATCGCCACCGTGCCCATGCGCGTGGCGCGCGATGCGCCCTGCACCGTCATCCTGGTCAAGCAGGCGCTGCCCTTCGAACAACTGGCCCAGGCATTCCCGGGCTGATGGGTTGCCAAGGCTGTCGCCGAGGTGGCGCGGTCCCCTTGAGCCACGCCGGGCTTTCGTTTAGCGTTGGGGCATGAGCACCACCACCCTCCTCGTGCGCCAGGACCAGCTGGCCACCACCCGCCTGTTGACTGCCGAAGACTCCGCCCTCGCCGACGGCCGGGTCCGCGTGCGGGTCGAGCAGTTCGCGCTGACCTCCAACAACATCACCTACGCCGCGTTGGGCGACATGCTGAACTACTGGCAGTTCTTCCCCACCGGCGAGGCCGGCTGGGGCATCGTGCCCGTGTGGGGGTTTGGCACGGTGACCGAGTCATTGCATCCCGACGTGGCGGTGGGCGAGCGGCTGTACGGCTACTGGCCCATGGGTACCCACACCGTGCTCTCGCCCCACCGCGCCAATGCCGTGGGCTTCAGCGACGGAGCACCCCACCGCGCGAGCCTGCACGCCGTCTACAACCACTATCTGCGCACCAGCACCGACCCGCTGTACCGCGCCGACAACGAGGACGTGCAGGCGCTGCTGCGGCCGCTCTTCATCACCTCGTGGCTGATTGACGACTTCCTGGAGGACCAGCAGTTCTTTGGCGCAAAGCGCATGCTGCTGTCCAGCGCATCGAGCAAGACGGCCTACGGCACCGCGTTCCAGCTGGCGCAGCGGGGCGGCATCGAGGTCATCGGCCTCACCTCGCCCGGCAACGTGGCCTTCTGCGAAAGCCTGGGCTGCTACAGCCGCGTGGTCACCTACGACGCGCTGGACCAGATCGACGGCGCCACGCCCAGCGTGTACATCGACTTTGCAGGCAGCGTCGGACTGCGCCAGCGCATTCACGCCCATTTCACCGGCCTGGCCTACAGCTGTTCGGTGGGCGCCAGCCATGTGCAGGACCTGGGTGGGGCGGGCCAGTTGCCCGGCCCGCGCCCGGTGATGTTCTTTGCGCCTGCCCAGGTCAAGAAGCGCCATGCCGACTGGGGCGCGCAGGGCCTCAACGACCGCCTGGTGGCGGCGTGGAACCAGTTCAGCGCCGCCGTACAGACCGCCACCCTCCCCTGGCTGGTGGTGCAGCACCACGCGGGGCCCGAGGCCACGCAGGCGCTGTTTGCCGCGGTATTGGCCGGCAACAGCGACCCGCGCGCCGGGCATATCGCCACGATGCAGGCGGGCTGACGCCCCCAGCCCGGGCTGCGGCAAGGCTGGCAGCGACAATGGGGCATGACCGCACTGCACCCCGACGACGCCGACCACAACTACAACACCGCCAGCGCCAACACCGCCGACACCGCCACCGACCAACACCCTTACGCCCGCCTCACGCCCGACCATGTGCTGGACGCACTGGCCGAAGTGGGACTGTACGGCGACGGTCGCCTCATGGCCTTGTCGTCGTACGAAAACCGGGTGTACCAGGTCACGCTGGAAGATGGCGAGCGGGTGGTGGCCAAGTTCTACCGGCCGGGCCGCTGGCGCGAGGCACAGATCCTCGAAGAACACGCCTTTGCGGCCGAGCTGATGGCCGCCGAAGTGCCCGCCGTGGGCCCGCTGGTGCTGAACGGCGCCACCTTGCACCAGCACGATGGCTTTGCGTTCTCCGTCAGCCCCTGGCGCGGGGGGCGCCAGCCCGAGCTGGACGACTTCGAGGTGCTGGAATGGATCGGCCGCTTTCTGGCGCGCATCCACACCGTGGGTGCGGCCCAACCGTTTGCTCACCGGCCGCTGCTGGACCTGGAGACCTTTGGCACGGCATCGCGCGACTGGCTGCTCACGAACGAGATCATTCCGCTCGACATGCAGGCCACCTGGAAGGCCCAATGCGACAAAGCTCTTGAATTGATAGCTTCCAGCGCTTATCCATCAAGCGCTGGAGCCTCATTTGGCTTAGAAAATGCGACAGCAATCCGCCTGCATGGCGACTGCCACCCCGGCAACATCCTCTGGACTCCGCTGGATGAATGGGGCCGGGGCGGCCCGCATTTTGTGGACCTGGACGACGCGCGCATGGGCCCGGCCGTGCAGGACCTGTGGATGCTGCTGTCGGGAGACCGGCGCCAACGCACCCACCAGCTCGGCGCACTGATCGACGGCTACGAGCAGTTCCGCAGCTTCGACCGCCGCGAACTGGCGCTCATCGAGCCGCTGCGCACGCTGCGCCTCATCCACTACAGCGCGTGGCTCGCGCGCCGCTGGCAGGACCCGATCTTTCCCGTCAACTTCCCGTGGTTTGGCACCAGCGACTACTGGCGCGGGCAGGTGGACATGCTGATCGAGCAGATTGAGGCCATGCAGGAAGAGCCCCTGGTGGCGTGAGATGAACGCGCCCTGAGGCGCCTGCGCTGCGGTGTGTTGTGGTGCAGGCCGCTGCGGTGCCCCGGAGAGGCACCCGATGGCCCGGGCATTGCAAACGATTGTCAACCCGTGTGCACAGGGGCGCGATGTCGCGCAACATCCAGAGACGCCTTCCTGGAAAGGCGTTTTCTGACTTGCGAAGGGCGCCTGCGCCCGAAGACCGACACCATGCGCATTGCCGTCCTGCACGACGACCCCCTCTTGCCCGACATGATCCGGGGCGCCCTTGAGCGCCACCACCATGTGTGCCATTTCTATACCAGCGGTACGAGCCTGCTCAAGGACACACGGCACGAAACCTTTGACCTGCTGATCTCTGGCTGGCACCTGCAGGACATGGACGGCATCGAGGTCATCCAGCGCCTGCGCGAGATGGCCGGCCAGCAACTTCCCATCCTGCTGGTCACACGCCGCAATGAAGAACGTGACGTGATCGAAGCGCTCAACCGGGGCGCGGACGACTACATGGTCAAACCCCTGCGTGTGGGGGAGCTGGCCGCCCGCGTTGCGGCCTTGCTGCGGCGGGCATACCCGCAGGCCATGGGCCAGCAGCTGGTCTTCGGCCCCTACCGGTTCGATCCGGAGAAGCGGCTGTTGTCCCTGCACGGCGAGACGCTGGCGCTGAAGAACCTGGAGTACGAACTGGCCCTTTTCATGTTCCGCAACGCGGGCCGCCTGTTGTCGCGCGCGCACCTGCGCGAAGCAGTGTGGGGCGAGCGCAGCGAGGCGCCTTCACGCTCGCTCGACACCCACGTTTCGCGCCTGCGCACCAAGCTGCAGTTGACGCAGCAGGCCCACGGCTATGCGATCACGGCCATCTATGGCATGGGGTACCGGCTGGACACGGTAGACACGGTGACCCTGGCGGACCCACGCGGCTGAAACGCCGCGCGCAGGACGGCGCACAAGCCGCCACGCGCTCCTTCCCTGAACAAAAAAGGCCAGCACGCTTTGCAGCGTGCTGGCCTTTTGGCGTTCAGCCCGCCGCCGCGAAGTGATTGCGGCGGCGGTGGCGGCCGGGCTACCGGCGGCGGCCCATGGCGGGTTGCTGCCAGGCCATCAGGCCCAGCAATGCAGCCAGCAGGATCAGGCCCCATTCCGACAGCGTCGGAATGTTGCTGGCATTGCCCGTCACCGTCGTCGAGGCGCTGGACGTGTTGTTGCCAGGATTGGTGTCGCCCGGTGCATCCACCGTGGCAGAGTTCACCAGAGGACGCGCACCGCTGTAAGGGGTGGCCAGGGTGGTGTTGATCGTGAAGGTGCGCGATGCCCCCACCGCCAGCGCTCCGACGCCGCAGCGACGGTCCCGGCCGCATTGACGCAACCTGGCGCTGAAACAAAGTTCACCCCGGCGGGCAGCACGTCCACGACCTGCGCTCCATCACTGGCCAGCGGGCCATTGTTGGTGACCACCAGGGTGTAGGCGAGCGCCGCGCCAGGCGCAAGAGGACCTGCCGGCGCTGTCTTGTTCAGTGCCAGATCCGTGGCCACGGTAAAGCGGCGCGCAGTGGTGTCATGGGTCACCACGTTGTTGGCCAGCGTGGTCTCGGTTTCGTCCACCACCACACTCGCCTGGTTGAAGGCCGTGCCGCTGGTGGCGCCATTGACGGTAAGGGTCTCTGCGCGCATGACGTAGGTGATGGTGGCGCTCTGGCCGCTGCTGAGCCCCGGGAAGCTACAGGTCAGCGTGCCGCTGGTCGCCCCCATCGTGGGTTCGGTACACGCACCGCCTGCATTCACCGTGAGCGCGCCCTGGTAGCTGAAGGTGGCCGTGGGCGAGGAGCCCGGTGCGGGGAAGATGTCGGTCATCACCACATTGGTGCCGAACGACGGCCCGCTGTTGTTCACCGTGATGGTGTACGTCGTCGATTGGCCCAGGTCTACCGGGTCAGAGCTGTCCACCTTGTTCACCAGGATGTCCAGCTGCGCGGCAGTGACCGGGGTGCTGGTGGTGGCGCTGTTGTTGGCGGTGTTCGACTCGGCGGTGGCCGTGGTTGCAGCCACGCTGTTGACCACCGTGCTGCCCGTTGCACTGCCCAGAGGGCGCATGCGGTAGTTCACCGTCTGCTGCGTGCCGGAATTGATGCTGGCCCAATTGCAGGTGAGCGTTCCGCCCACCGTGCCCGCGGCGATGGGCGCGCAGCTGCCGCCCCCGCTCACGCTCACGATGTCGATGAACGCTGCGTTGGATGGCAGGGTGTCCACCATCTGCACGGTCTGTGCCGTGGAAGGCCCTGTGTTGCCAATCGTCGCCACGAAGGTGATGGGCGCCCCGGCCGCGACCGTGGTGGGTGTCGCCGTTTTGGCTGCGGTCACATCCACGATGGCCGTGACCTGGCTGGTCACGCTGCCACTGTTGTTGGCCTGATTGGGGTCGCCCACGTCGGTGGAGCGCACGGTCGCGGTGTTAATGCGCGGGCCAGTGACGGCAATGCTGGGGCGCACCACCACGGTCACGGTGGCCTGCGCGCCGGAGTTCAGCGTGCCCAGGTTACAGCTCAGGTTCTGCGAGGTGCCGTTGGTGACAGCGTTGGGCGTGCAGTTGCCTTGCGAGGCCACGGCAGATTGAAACCCCCCGGTGTTCACAAGACTGCCCAGCGTATCCGACACCACCACGTTCGTGGCAGCGGCCGGGCCGACGTTGTCCACCGTGATGACATAGGTCAGGTTCTGGCCCGCGACCACAGGGTCGGGCGCAGCGGTCTTGGACACGACGCGCAGGTCGGCCTCGGTGGCCGTGGAAGTCACGCCCACGCCCACGCAGTTGTTTGCGCCATTGCTGTCCACGCGCACGCCAGCACCCAGCGCCACGCAGGCGTTGTTGGTGGCGGTGCCAGTGCCCGTCAACACGGCCGACACCGTGACGACAGGGGCATTGGTATTGGCGTTCAGGCCGGTGGAGCGTGTGCAGCTCCAGTTGCCTGGGCCAGAGAATGGCAAGGCATCGCAGGCCCAGCCCGTGGCACTGACCAGGCTGTTGAGCGTCACGCCCGCTGGCACCTGATCGGTGATGGTGATGGCCTGGCCATTGGGCACCGCCAGAGGCCCGGTGTTGCGCGCGGTCAGCGTGTAGTTGAATGCCTGGTTCGGCACCACGGGGTTGATGCTGGCCGTCTTGGTCAGTTGCATGTCGGCGTCGTTGCTGGCCGTCACGTTGACCGAGGCCGAGTTGTTGGCAGGCACCGGGTCCGACAGCGCCGTGCTCACGCCCGCCGTGTTGCCCAGCACACCTGCGTTGTCCGCCGTGGCGGTCACAGTGATGGTGGGCATGTTGCTGAAGTTGGCGCCGGTGTATTCGGTGCGCGTGCAGGTGATCGTGGCATCACAGACCCAACCTGAACCCGTGGCAGACACGAAGGTGAGCCCTGCTCCCAGCGTGTCGGTCACCGTGACGGGCTGGCCCGCCAGCGACACCCCGCCATTGAGGCGCGGGGTGAGCGTGTACACCACGTTGGATCCCTGGGCCACGTTGGAGCTGGCGGCTGTCTTGGTGATGGACACGTCGGCGCCGGAGGTGGAGGTCACGTCCACCGACGTGGTGTTGTTCGCGGTATTGCCGTCGGGCATGGCCGAGGTGTCGGGCTTGATGCCATCAATGGCAAAAGCAGCCGTCACCGTGCCATTGACGTTGGACACGGCGGGAACCGTCAGCACCGAGGCGGACGCGCCACTGGCCAGGGTGCCCGTGCGCGTGCAGGTCACATTGCCGCTGCTCAGCGGATAGCCACCCGATGGCGTGCAGGACCAGCCCGTGCCTGTCGGAACAGAGGTAATCGACGCGCCGGCTGGCACCGTGAAGATGATGCGCTGGCTGCCATCGGCGGCATTCGGGCCGTTGTTGGTGGCCTGCAGCCCATAGCTGTAAGCCTGCCCGGCCACCACATTGGCGGCAGAAGGTGTCGCCACCAGCGCAAGGTCGGCCGCCTGCGTGGCGGTGGTGTCCTGCACGCTGTTGACGTTGTTGCTGGTGTTGGGATCGGTCGTGGCGCTGCCAGCCGTGGCGGTGTTGGTCCAGACCCCGGCGGAAGGCAGCCGCACCCGGATGGTCACGGTCTGGTTGCTGTTGAACGGGATATTGCCCAACGTGCAATCGACGACACCAGCCGCCTGACTGCAGGTGCCTGCGGTGGTGGCCACATCCACGAACGTGGAGCCCACCGGGAGTGTGTCCGTCAGCGTGACGCCCGTGGCGCCGTTGGGGCCGTTGTTGTCGATGCGCAGCGTGTACGTGAAGATGCCGCCTGCGGGCCCGGGGTCCGGCGAATCCGCATGGTTGACCACCAGGTCGGCAGACTGCGCCATGGCTGCACCCGCAAACAGGCCACCCGCCAGCAAGAGCCAGCGAAAGCGGCGTACCGCACTTTGCACAGGGCGCGGGGCACTCTGCGCCTGGGGGTTTGCAGGGCTTGCGGCCGGCTGCACGAGCCCGCTGGATGGCTGCGCGCGCCAGAAGGCGCAGGCGCTCATCCATGGGCGCGTCAATCGATAGGGCATCAAAATTCTCCTGAGGTGAATGGCTTCAACTTCCGGCCACGCCGCAACCTCACCAGGCCCCGAGGGGCTGGCAAAAAATGCAGGGAGTGCGTGGATGTGCCGTGGCCGCCACGGACCAAGGCTGGGTTGGAATCTATCGACGACGGACAGCGCAATCCGCCCAGCAACAATCGTTAACAGTTGCGAGCGGTATTGCGTATTGTTTGCACCACGGGTGCACGCCATCCCGGTTGGCAGCACGGGTGGTGGACCGGCTGGGGGCCCCTGGGCTATGCTGCGCCATCTTCGATCTACCGCGAGTTGGCCCACCCATGAAGGACATGTTTCGCACGCTCCTCTCCATTCGCCAGAAGCGCAAGCCCGCCCCCGTGGGGCCTTTGCCCGCCGTGGGCACCGTGATCCTGCGGGGGCAGGTCAAGATGGCCGTCACCCATCCGCTGCCCAGGGAGCTGTGGGACTGGCTGGTGCTGTCGGGCTGGCGCAACCTGCCGGTCAAGAACGACCGGCGCAAGGGACTGCGTTTGCCAGAGGGCGCGCTCAAGGAGCTGATCGACACCCCCTCGCAGGAACGCAACCAAGCACACAGCCGCATCCTGGAGCAGGCCCAGCCCGAAGATTGAGCGGCTTTGTAAAGCCCCATAAAAAAACCGGTGGTGCCAGGCACCACCGGTTTTTACTACTATTTTTATAGCACCTAGCGCTTGATGGAAAAGCGCCAGAGGCCGATTTGGCCTAAGTTTTTATACCAGCAAGGCGTTCACGCGCTTCACATACGCGGCGGGGTCCTCAGGCAAGCCGCCCTCGGCCAGCAGCGCCTGGTCAAACAGGATGTGCGCCAGGTCATGGAAGTGCACGCTGCCATCGAGCTTCTTGACCAGCGCGTGCTCGGCATTCACCTCCAGCACGGGCTTGGTCTCGGGCGCCTGCTGGCCGGCCTGCTTGAGCATGCGGGCCAGTTGGGTGCTCATGCCGTCGTCCTGCACCACCAGGCAGGCGGGCGAATCGACGAGGCGCGTGGTCACGCGCACGTCTTCGGCCTTGTCCTTGAGCGCTTCTTTCAGCTTGGCCAGCACAGGCTTGAAGGCTTCGGCAGCTTCTTCGGCGGCTTTCTTCTCGGCCTCGTCCTGCAGCGTGCCCAGGTCCACGGCGCCCTTGGCCACGCTTTGCAGTGGGGTGCCGTCAAACTCGTGCAGGTAGTTCAGCGCCCACTCGTCCACGCGGTCGGTCATCAGCAGCACTTCGATGCCTTTCTTCTTGAAGACTTCGAGCTGCGGGCTGTTCTTGGCAGCGGCCAGGGTGTCGGCAGTGATGTAGTAAATCGCCTCCTGGCCTTCCTTCATGCGGGCCTTGTAGTCGGCAAAGCCCACCGTCACGGCGTCGCTGGTGGTGCTGGCAAAGCGCAGCAGCTTGGCCAGGCGCTCGCGGTTGCCAAAGTCCTCGCCCAGGCCTTCCTTGAGCACGGCGCCAAACTCGCTGTAGAACTGCGTGTACTTGCCTTCCTTGGCCTTGTCGTCGGCATCCACCACATCGGTCACGCCGTCGGCATTGGCGGCGGTGTCGTGCTTGTCGTGTTTGGCCAGGTCTTCCAGCATCGAGAGCACGCGCTTGGTCGAGCCTTCGCGGATGGCACGCACGTCGCGGCTTTCCTGCAGCAGCTCGCGGCTCACGTTCAGCGGCAGGTCGGCGGAGTCGATCACGCCCTTCACAAAACGCAAGTAGGTGGGCATCAGCGCCTCGGCGTCGTCCATGATGAACACACGCTTCACGTACAGCTTCACGCCCGCCTTCTTGTCGCGGTTCCACAGGTCAAACGGCGCCTTGGCAGGGATGTACAGCAGCTGCGTGTACTCGGTATTGCCCTCGACGCGGTTGTGCGCCCAGGTCAGCGGGGCCTCGTGGTCGTGGCTGATGGTTTTGTAGAACTCGGCGTACTGCTCTTCGGTGATGTCCTTCTTGGGGCGCGTCCACAGGGCGCTGGCCTTGTTGATGGTTTCCCACTCGCCGGTCTTGACCATGCCGCCGGGCTGGCGGCCGCCGTTTTCGTCATTGGGGTTGATCAGTTCGCCGTCTTTCCACTCTTCCTTTTCCATCAGGATGGGCAGGCTGATGTGGTCGGAATACTTGGCGATGACCTGCTTGAGCTTCCAGGCGTTGAGATATTCCTCGGCGTCGTCGCGCAGGTGCAGGATGATGCTGGTGCCGCGCTGGGCGCGGGTGATGGTTTCCACCTCGAAGTCGCCCGTGCCGCCACTGATCCAGCGCACGCCTTCTTCGGCCTTCAGGCCCGCGCGGCGCGATTCCACGGTGATCTTGTCGGCCACGATGAAGCCGGAATAGAAGCCCACGCCGAACTGGCCGATGAGCTGGGCATCCGCCTTCTGGTCGCCGCTGAGCTTGCCCATGAAGTCCTTGGTGCCGCTTTTGGCGATGGTGCCCAGGTGGTCGATGGCTTCTTGCTGGCTCATGCCGATGCCGTTGTCGGTGATGGTCAGCGTCTTGGCGGCCTTGTCGAAGGTCACGCGCACTTCGAGGTTGGGGGCGTCTTCAAACAGCGCGGAATTGTTCAGGCCCTCAAAACGCAGCTTGTCGCAGGCGTCCGACGCGTTGGAGATCAGCTCGCGCAGGAAGATCTCCTGGTTGGAATACAGCGAATGGGTGACCAGGTGCAGCAGTTGCGCTACTTCGGCCTGGAAAGACAGGGTTTGTTTTGTGCTCATGGTGTCTTGGAGGTTGCTGTGTAAGGTGCAAAAAGAACGCGTTTCACGCCCAGGAGGCCAGGAAAGGCATTCGCGCGTGTTCACCTCGGGGCGGACTCGGTGATTTCAAGGGTTGCACTGTGCGGGCGCACGCCCCTCACCACCCGCGGCCCGCACCGAAGCCATCCCGCACAGCCATTTCGGCGCTGAAGATTGTTGACAATTTGCAGGCATTTGACAGCAATTTCTGTCATTTAGACCCCATAAGATGCACGCCACCGAAGGCGCTCGGTGCGAGGCCGCCTTCCCATCCTCTGCCCCCTTTCCTCCGGAGCCCCCTTGCCATGCCCACATCCCTGAAAAAATGGTCCGCCGAGTTCCTCGGCACGTTCTGGCTGACATTTGGCGGTTGCGGTAGCGCCGTGCTGGCTGCCGCCTTCCCGCAGCTGGGTATCGGTTTTGTCGGCGTGTCCCTGGCCTTTGGCCTCACGGTGCTGACCGGGGCCTATGCGCTGGGGCCGATCTCGGGCGGGCATTTCAACCCTGCCGTGTCGATAGGGCTGGCATTGGGAGGCCGGTTCAAGGCGTCCGAGCTGCCGGGCTACGTGGTGGCCCAGGTGCTGGGTGCCATTGCTGCAGCGGGCGTGCTGTACCTCATTGCCACGGGCAAGCCGGGCGCAGACATCGGGGGCTTTGCCACCAACGGCTATGGCGAACACTCCCCCGGCGGCTATGGGCTGATGGCCGCCGTGGTGACGGAGGTCGTGCTGACAGCCATCTTCCTCATCGTGATCCTGGGCGCCACGGCCAAACGCGCGGCCAGCGGCTTTGGCGGGCTGGCCATCGGCATGTGCCTCACGCTCATCCACCTGATCTCCATCCCGGTGACCAACACCTCGGTCAACCCGGCCCGCAGCACTGGTCCGGCGCTGTTTGGCCCAGCCTATGCGTTGTCGGAACTGTGGGTCTTCTGGGCCGCGCCCATTGCAGGCGCACTGCTGGGCGCCGCCATCTACCGCGCACTGCTGAGCGACGACTGATCGCGAAGGGGCGGCATGCACGGCGCACGGCCTTGCCGCCCGCCCCCTGTCGCTTTGCCGGTCAACCTTCGATCGTGATGCGCTGCACCAGCGACTGCAGGATCTGGTCGGCCTTGTCATTGGCCACCTGGCAGGTGCCCGCTGCTGCATGCCCACCGCCCCCAAACTCCAGCATGAGGTTGCCGATGTGAACCTGGCTGCTGCGGTCCAGGATGGACTTGCCGGTGGCCAGCACCGTGTTCTGTTTTTGCAACCCCCACATCACGTGGATGGAGATGTTGCAGTCAGGGAACAGCGCGTAGATCATGAAACGGTTGGTGGCCCAGATGGTGTCCTCCTCGCGCAGGTCCAGCACGACCAACTTGCCGATGCGGATGGCGCAGCGCTGCAACTGCTCCTGGGCCTTGGGGGCGTGTTCGCGGTAAAGCTGCACGCGCTCCTGCACATCGGGCAGGGCCAGGATCTCTTCAATGGTGTGGTCGCGGCAGTACTGGATGAGGTCCATCATCAGCGCGTAGTTGCTGATGCGGAACTCGCGAAAGCGCCCCAGGCCCGTGCGCGAATCCATCATGTAGTTCAGCAGCACCCAGCCCTGGGGGTCGAGGATGTCTTCGCGCGAATACTGGGCCGAGTCGGCCTGGTCTACCGCCGCCATCATCTCGTCGGTGATGCGCGGAAAGGCCGCCTTGCCGCCGTAGTGGTTGTAGACCACACGGGCTGCCGAGGGGGCATGGGCTTCGATGATGTGGTTTTCGGAGCGCCGCCCCGAATTGCGCACAGTTTCGGACTCGTGGTGGTCGAACACTAAATGGGCCCCGGGCACATAGGGCAGGTTGGTGGTGATGTCACGGCTGGTGATGGCAATCTTGCCGTCCTGCATGTCCTTGGGGTGGACGAAGGTGATTTCGTCGATGAGGTTGAGCTCATTGAGCAGCACGGCGCACACCAGGCCGTCAAAGTCGCTGCGGGTTACCAGGCGGTATTTCACGTCACTCACTAGCTTCTCCTTGTTACATATCTCGTGGCCACATGGTAGCGGTGGCCTCACACCCGACAAGACCGCTGGCGGGGAAAAACAGGCCATCCGAACCGCTTTTCCGGTTCTGCCGTGTTGCCTGTTTTATGCTTGTCTTCACACAGGCTGCAGCCATTGCTCTAGCTGCTGCGCCACACCCGCATCTCCCAGCAACGCCAGGTGGCCCATCCGGTGGAACACGGCCTGCCGACTCTTGGCAAAACCCAGGGTTCGTTTCGCATCATCATGGATGCCCAGGGCACTGTGCAATGGCACCAACCCGTCCCCCACCAGCCGCTCGGCCGCCGGACTGCGCCGCGCCGCCAGCGTGGCGGCCACGGCATGGCAGGCCACCCCTTCGGGCAGGGGCACGGGGATGCGCCGGTCAGGGTGCCGCAGGAAGCGGTCACGCCCCTGCCAGTCGGCCTCCAGCACATGGCCATGGCGCAAGTCGGTAATGCCCGCGCTGCGCAACTGCGCCAGCCGGGCAAACGGCCGGGAATACGGCGTGCTGCCCAGCAGGGTGTCCACCCAGTGCCCCGCCCGCTCCAGCGGGGCGCCATGGTGGGGCGTTCCCAAAAATACGAGGTGGCGCAGCAGCGACAGCCAGCCCTGCCCCGCAGCCGCCGCCTGGTGGCAGGCACTGCGGGCCACCAGGCCGCCCATGCTGTGGGCCAGCACCGCTACCTCCTTCACGGGCACGGGCCAGGCCGCTACCAGGGATTCCAGCTGGACGGCCAGCTCGGCACCGTTGGCGGACGTGTGCAGGCCCGTGTTGTAGCGCAGGTAGACCGGCGTATAGCCCAACGTCTGCGCGAGGTGGGCACCATGGTCATGGCCCTGGTGCAGCCACTGCAGATCGTTCATGCACAGGCCATGGACCAGCACCAAGAGCTTGCCCGTGGCCCCGCCGCTGGCGGCCAGGGCGGGCAGGTCCAAAGGCAGCCCATCCCGGTAGAACCCCATGCGGGTGCACAGTGGGTTGTCGTCGCGCTGCAGGCGGTCACCCATCACGCCGTTGAGGGCGGCGAGCACGGCCTCGCGCTCCCACTGCACTGCGGTGGGAGGCGCATCGGGTTCAAAAAACGGCTCCAGCCGCGCCAGGCCTGCCTGCAGGCCCGCGTCCACCAGGCGTGTCACGCCCCGAATGCTCTGGTAGACCAGCCCGGTCAGGCCGCGCGCCTGGCCCGGCTGTGGCCCGCCGGGCAGGCCCAGCGTGCCCAGCACCGACTGGTGCACCCCCTCGGCCACGCGGCTGATGCCCGTGGTGGCCTGTGTGGCCAACCGCGCCACTCCCCGCAAGTCTGACGCACGCAACTGGCGCAGCGGATGGGGTTTGGCGGCGTTGGCAGCATCAGCGCGCGGTCGCGGTGGTGTAGACATGGAGAAGGCTCCGTTCAAGGGATGCGGTGCGGTGACGCGGGGAGCCTGGTGGTACTCAGAACCGCTCGCTGGGAGACAGGTAGCGCCACTGCCCCACCGGCAGATTGCCCAGGGTGACGCGGCCGATGCGAATGCGCTTGAGCCCCACCACCTTGAGGCCCACTAGCTCGCACATGCGGCGGATCTGGCGCTTCTTGCCTTCGGTGAGCACAAAGCGCAGTTGCTCGGGGTTCTGCCAATCGACCTTGGCGGGCTTGAGCGGCTCGCCGTCCAGGCTCAAGCCGTGGCGCAGCCGGGCCAGCAACGCGGGGGGAAACACCGCCTGCACGTTGGTGCTGACGGGATCACGCTCGTCGATTTCCTGCAGCGGCGCCGAGCGCTCACTGGGGTGGCGTGGCACCGCCTGGCCCGGTGCCTGGTAGACCACGCGCACCAGGTACTCCTTTTCCATCTCGGAATCCTCACCAATGATCTGCCGGGCCACGCGACCATCCTGGGTCAGCACCAAGAGGCCCACCGAGTCGATATCGAGCCGCCCCGCAGGCGCCAGGCCACGCAGCTGCGGCGGAGAAAATCGGTTGCGGCTGGGGTCGTCACGCCAGTGCGTGCGGGGGTTGATCAATGCCACGGCGGGCGTGTGGCCATCCTCGGCCTGGCCGCTCACATATCCGATGGGCTTGTTCAGCAGGATGGTGACGCGCTGCTCCTGGAAACCCTGGGCAACCTTGTCTACGTCGATGCGGTCGGTAGGCAAAACCTGCACGCCCATCTCGGCCACCTGGCCATTGACCTTCACCCAGCCCTGGGCGATCCAGTCGTCCGCCTCGCGCCGCGAGCACAGGCCCAGCTCGGCCATGCGCTTGTTCAGGCGGGAGCTGACCATGCCGTTCACGGTGATCGTCGCGGACGCTCGTTCGGGCGCTTGCTTGATGGGCGCAACAAACGAGCCCGACGCCGTGCGGTAGTTGGGGGGCGCGGGCGCCCTGGCAGCGCGCGGCGGCGGCGCAGGCCGGACGGGAGCGGCTTTGGCGGCCACGGCGGGACGGCGGAGAACAGGACGGGTTGCGGGTGCCGCTGGTGCGCTGGCGCTTGCAGCAGGCGCAGGGGCAGCAGCGGGGCCAGCAGGCGGGCGGGAACTGGAAGGAGAAGACATTGCGCGTATTTTCGCCTGCGGGGCCTGGCAGACCAAGAACTAAAGAAACTTACCCCTGGCGCACCTGATGCGCCTGCCCCTCTTGCCAGGCCAGGAAATCATCGACCGGCAGTGGTCGTGCAATGTGATAGCCCTGCGCCTCATCGCACGCCAGGGTGCGCAAGCGCTCCAGAATGGCGGCGGTTTCTACGCCCTCGGCCACTACGGTGAGCCCCAGGTTGTGCGCCAGGTCGATGGTCGAGCGCACGATCATCGCGTCGTCCTCACCCGTCTCCATGCCCATCACAAACGACTTGTCGATCTTGAGCTCGTCCACCGGCAGGCGCTTGAGGTAGGCCAGCGAGGAATAGCCAGTGCCGAAGTCGTCAATCGACAGCTTGAAGCCTTGCTCCGACAGCCGGTTGAGCATGGCCTCGGCGCGCTGGGGGTCGTCCATGATGGCGCTTTCGGTGATCTCCAGGCAGAAGGCACTGGCCGGCACGCCATGGCGCACCAGAATGTCGGCAAGGCGGGTGCTGAGTTCCGGGTCGAGCAGATCGCGTGTGGACAGGTTGACCGACACCCGCAGCGCCAGGCCCTGGGTGCGCGGGTCGGCCAGCAGGCGCGCCACCTCTTCGAACATCCACAGCGTGAGCTGCCGCACGAACCCCGTCTGCTCGGCAAACGGAATGAACTGCATGGGCGGCACCAGGCCGCGCTGCGGGTGCTGCCAGCGCACCAGGGCCTCGGCAGCCCGGCCGGGCTGCCCGTGCAGCGGCACCTTGGGCTGCAGGTACAGGCGCAGCTCGTGGTGCTCCACCGCGTGTCGCAGCTCGCTCAGCAGCGACAGGGTCTGCGCGCTGGCCGAATCAAATGAAGCGTCGTACTGCTGTGCCCCGCTGAGCCTGCGCTTGGCGGCATACATGGCGATCTCGGAGCGGCTCAGCAGCGTGTCGGCATCGTCGGCATCACCAGGCCAGCAGGCAATGCCAATGCCAGCACTCAGGTCCACCGTCTGGTCCTCGAAGGCCAGCGGCTCTTCGAACGACTGGGTGATGCGCAGCGCCGTGGCATTGGCGGTGGCCGCATCGGCGCCCCGCAGCAGCACGGCGAATTCGTTGCCGCCCAGGCGGGCGACCATGTTGTCGGGCGATGGCACCTGCTGGCGCAGCCGCTCGGCCACCGCCTGCAGCAGGCGGTCACCAAAGGAATAGCCGAGCACGTCGTTCACGTGTTTGAAGCGGTCCAGGTCGAGCGTGAGCACGGCCAGCGGGTGCGGAGGCGCCGCGCCGCCGGTGCTGCGTGCAATGGCCAACACCACCGCCTCGCGAAAGCGCTCCCGGTTGGGCAGCCCGGTGAGCCGATCCCAATAGGCCAAGCGGCGGACCTCGGTTTGCTGCGCAGCAATGTCCCTGCGCATGTGATCGAACGAACGTGCGAGGTTGCCAATCTCGTCGCTGCGGTCGGTGTGTTCCAGCGGCACATCGTATTCACCGCGCGACAGCCGCTGCGTGGCGGCCAGCAGCGAGCGCAGCGGCGTGGTCAGGCGTTGTGCGACCAGCCCCGTGCCCACCGCAAACAGCATCACCCCCGCCACGGTGATGATGGCCAGCAGCACCTGCAGCTGTCGGTAGGGGGCAAGCACTTCGTCCACAGACCGCAGCAGCAGCGCCTGCACCTCGCCCCCCACGCTGTCCAGGCGAATGGCCCTCGCCAGCAGGATGCCCTCGGGCGTCTGCAGCTCGCCCGAGGGAACACCCTCGCGCTGCAGCAGCGCCAGCGAGCTTGGCGGCAGCGTGCTGACGGGCACTTTGGACCTGCCGTCCTCGCCCTTCACGACCAGCGCCACGTGCACCGCCAGCAGCTGCCGCATCTCATCGGCCAGCGGCTGGTTGACTGGGAACCCCATCAGCACCCAGCCAATGACCACCGGTGCGCGCAGCGGCACCATCACGAACTGGTAGGGCACGCCGCCCATCACTGCGATCTGGCTGCCCTGCGGCTGTGCGGCCAGCGGCGGCACCAGCGCGCGCAAGGTGGCTGGAAACGCCTCCATGTTGCCCGCCAGGCTGACCGCGCGCAGTTCCAGGTCGGTGCCCAGCAGCGCGGTGACCGCCGCGCCAATGCGGTTGCCGTGGTTTTCGAGCACCGACTGGATGGTCTCCTCGTCGCCCGAATTCACGGCCGAGCGAAAACCGTAGTCGGCGGCCAGCAAGGCCGAACCCTGGCGCAGCTTGTCGGCGTTCTGCTCCAACAGACGGCGCCAGACGTTTTCATCCAGGTCCAGGGCCTGGGCAATCTGCGCACGGGCATTGCGCTCGATGGTGGCGCGCACCACGGCAAAACCTGCAGCCTGCACGATGAGCAGCAGCAACAACGTGAGCCCAATCAGCCGCAAGATCAGGCTGCGCCCCAGTTCGCACAGCTTCTTCCGGTTCAAGGCTGCAGCCCTGCCAAACGCACCGATGCCGCCGCAGCACCCGTGGCGGGCACCGTGAGCGCCTGCTCCTGCGCGGGCGCGCCCACAGGCAACCGCGTGTGCCAGGTGCGCAAGGTGTAGGTGCCGGGCGGCACGTTGTCGATCTGCGCCCGGCCCGGTGCGGCAGGTGTGCGGGCGTAGTACGGGGTGTCCACCACCACAATCCAGCCGACCATCTGGTCGTGGATATTGCAGCCCAGCACGGCCACACCAGGGCGGTCGAACAGCACAGGGTTGGAAGGCGTGCCTGTATAGAGCTTGAGTTCGAACTTCTTGGCCGGCGAGAACGAATAGACGTGGTGGCGCACCGAATCATGGTTGGGGAACCGCACCTCGGTGCCTACGGGCACCACGAGCACGCCGGGCACAAACTGCCGCTTTTCCTGCGCCATCTCCGCACCGGACAGCGGCTTGACCGCCTTGCGGGCCTCGGCGGATTCGAGAAACACCACGGCGTCTGGCAGCGGCCTGCCCGCCGCATCCAGCACCTCCACCTGCACCGTGGCCGCCTGCCCCGCGGCAGGCAGGCCCGCCAGGCAGACCAGAGCCGCCCGCGCCACGCCCGCCAGAAAATTCTGGGCAAGCGCAGCCCGGGCGCGCTGGGCAGGGCCACAGGTGGTCATGGCTCGATGGCCATGCCCAGCAGGGGGGCGCCTTCACCCACGGTGCCCAGCGGCCGGGTGGCCCCTGTGCGCAGGTCCACGAGGTGCAGCCGCGTCTGGCTGTCTACCGAAGTGCGCACCGCAATCAGCGCGGTATTGCCGACGTCCGAAATATCGAACGCCACGTCGGTGAGCCGTGGCAGCCCCAGCGCCCCCACGGTGCGCAGCTGGCCGGTGTTGGGCGACACCACAGGCGTGGTGCCTTCGCGTGAGCCCTGCATCACCAACACGCCGAGGGTGCGGTCGATGGCGTAGTTGGTGGTGATCTTGCTGTCCTGGGCGTTGTAGGTATAGGCGGCGCCTGCGATGTCGGGATTGCGGCCGGCGTGGGTGTCGCTCCACGCATAGCGCAGGGCCGGGTCGGGTTGCACACCCTCGACGGCCGGGTCGCCATCCACGGCAGCCCCGGTGTCGGGGTGCAGGCGCAGGTTCTGGCCCGTGTTCGACACCACACGGATCCGGTCGGCCGCAGGGTTGAAATCGAAGCCGAAGGCCGTGCCCCGCAGGCCCAGGACCGCTGGTGCCGGCCCCACGGGGCGCAGCGCGCCAGTGGGAATGTCGAGCGTGTACAGGCGGCCCGCCTGAGAGAGCGCATAGAGCACGCCACGCGCCACCCGAAAGTCGATACCCACCAGCCGCTCACCTGCGGGCAGACCCGTGACGGGGCGCCGCTCCAGGATGCGGTCTGGCTGGCCGGCGTGGAAGGTGATGAGTTCGTGCGAGGCCGTGATCGCAACGACCAGTTCGCGCTGGCTGGATTCTGGCGCGGGTGCGGTGGCGCAACCCGCCAGCGCAGCGCCTACCAGCGCTGCAGCAGCCATGTGGCGCACCAAAGGGAAGGAAAGAGCTTTCATCGTGGGGCCTCACATCTGTAACGGATTTATACCTGATGGGCCACTCCCGCGTGGCCACAGAGCAATCCAGGGAAAGTGGATTGCTATATTTTGTATAGCATTTGATGCTTTAAATACAGGCGTAAACACCAGTTCTATCTGTAATCTTGCGAAGCAACAATGCCGCAATACGCTTTCAAAACCGGCAAAAAATTGCCCGCAGATTTGTAACAAACAGCCCATGCACATTGGGCATACCACTATCCGCAAGCGTCATGACACATTTTGTAATTTTTGCCTACACTGCCTTGAACCCGGACGCAGACCAAGGCCATTCAGCAGGTGGCTGACGCGGGCACCGTTATTGCTTCGTTCTCCCCACACGATTCATTGTCCCAAGAGACTCCAAGGAACACCATGCAGGCCGCAACGTCACTCAAATCCCTGTCGATTTCCAGCCGGCTGAGCCTGGGCTTTGGCTGCATGCTGGTGCTGTTGGTGGCGGTGGCCGCCGTGGGCCAGCTCTCGGTGGGCAAGGTTCACGAGCAGATGCGCCAGATCACGGGCATCGGCGCCAACAAGGCCAAGCTGGTCAATGGCATGCTGGAGAGCGTGAGCGCCATGGGCATCCAGAGCCGGTCGGCGGCCATGCTCAACGACATCGACCCCAAACAGGCCCGCGAACAGATTGATGCTGTGGCCAAGACGCTCAAGCTGTATGCGACCCAGGAAGCCGCGCTGGCCGATTTGCTGACCCCCGCCAACGCCACCCCCACCGAGATCAAACTGCTGGGCGAAGTGCAGGCCCTGGGCAAGAAGACCCGCCCCGAACTGGACACAGCTATCAAGGCCGCCGACGACGGCGATACCGTGAGCGCCACCCTGGCGCTGATGACCCGCGTGGCGCCCGCCGAAACCGCCTGGCGCACCAAACTGGGCGAACTCATCGACCTGCAAAACACGCTGAATGCCGAGGCCACGGCATCGGCCGAGCACACGCAGAGCCAGGCCCGCGTGGTGGGCGGGCTGCTGGTGCTGCTGGCCATTGGGTTGGGCGCGCTGATTGCCTGGCGCATCACCACCAGCATCACGGCCCCCATTGGCCGCGCAGTGGTGGTGGCCGAACGCATTGCGCGCGGCGACCTCACCTCGCAGGTCGAAGTGCGCATCCACGACGAAACCGGCCGCCTGCTCGAAGCCATTGCCGCCATGCAGGAACGCCTGCGCACCCTGGTGGGTGAGATTGGTCAGACGGCGGATTCCATCCTGGTCGCCAGCTCGGAAGTGGCCTCGGGCAACCTGGACCTGAGCCAGCGCACCGAACAAACCTCGCACAACCTGCAAAGCGCGGCCAGCTCGCTGGTGGACCTGACCGGCACGGTGTCGCAGAGCGCCGACTCGGCCCGCCAGGCCAACCAATTGGCTTCCACCGCATCGGATACCGCCACGCGCGGCGGCGAGGTGGTGTCGCAGGTGGTGCGCACCATGGACACCATCAGCGCCAGCTCGCGCAAGATCGCCGACATCATCAGCGTGATCGACGGCATTGCGTTCCAGACCAACATCCTCGCGCTGAATGCGGCGGTAGAAGCAGCCCGCGCAGGCGAACAAGGCCGGGGCTTTGCCGTGGTGGCCGGCGAGGTGCGCAACCTGGCGGGCCGCTCGGCCAATGCCGCGCGCGAGATCAAGGCGCTGATCGGTACCAGCGTCGACCAGGTGCAGGAAGGCAGCACCCTGGTAAACCACGCCGGCAAGACCATTGAGGAACTGGTGCTGTCGGTGCGCCGCGTGTCGGACATCATGGGCGAGATCACCGCCGCCACGCAGGAGCAAAGCCAGCGCATTGGCCACGTGAGCCACTCGGTGGGTGCGCTGGAAGAAATGACCCAGCAGAACGCGGCGCTGGTGGAAGAAGGCGCCGCCGCCGCCGACAGCCTCAAGGACCAGGCCGGGCGCCTCACACAAATGGTGGGCACCTTCCGCCTCACGCGCGACGGCGGTGATGACAACAGCTGGGGGGCAGCGGCTCCGGCGGCATCCCCCGTACCGGCTCCCGCCCAGCGCTCCAGCCTGCAGGCATCCCTACAGCCCCGCAGCAAGCTGCCGTCCTTGCCCCGCTGAGCCACGGAGGCCCCCGGCCCGGTCAGCCGCCCTTGATCTGAAAGATGCTGGAGCGCAGCGCAGCAAGGTCCAGCACACGCAGGCCGCCATACTCCACACGGATGGCACCTTGCGCCTCCAGCGCGGCCAGCGCCTCGTTCACGCGCTGGCGCGAAAGGCCCACCAGATAGGCCAGCTCTTGTTGCGTGATGCGCAACACCTCGCCCACGCCCGGGTACAGCACCGGGTTGAACAGCGACGCCAGGCTGCGGGCCACACGCACATCGGGGTTGTTCAGGCGGTCGATCTCGCGCGCGGCGATGAACTGGCCCAGGCGTTCGTTGAGCTGGTTCATCACAAAGCGGTTGAAGCCGATGGAGTGGTCCAGCAGCCAGTGAAAGCTGTCAATCGGCAACCCCGCCACCACACTCTTGCGCAGCGCCTGGATGTTGTAGCGGTAGGGCTCGCGCTTGATGGTGGTGCCCTCGCCAAACCAGCCGCCCGGCGGCAGGCCCGCGTACGTCATGGTCTGGCCCTGGGCGTTGTCCGTGCTCATCTTGAGCAGCCCCTCGACCACACCAAACCAGTAGGTCACCGGGCGCCCCACGCGGCACACATAGTCGCCCGCCTTGGCATCCCCCACCAGCAACGAGGCCACAGCGCGCTCGCGCTCGGCGGGCAGCAGCAGTCGCAGCCAGGGAATGCCGTCCAGCTCATCCGCCGTGGGCGGCCGACGACGCTGGTGCAAAGACAGATCCTGGTTCATGCGTGAGTCCATGGCGCGAAGGTTCTCATGAAAAAGGGCCGTCTGCCGCGTTGGGGAGGTGCGGGAATACCACGACCCCAATTGTCGCCAGACCGACAAAAAATGCCAATCGTGATTGGATGATGTCGCCTCCCCCGGCCGCCGCTGCGCAGGCCCGGGCCTTTTGAGGAGACACACATGCCCGCCGACCTGCCCCCGACCACCGCCCGCCCACCGTCCCACATCGCCCGGCGCCAGTTGCTGGCTGCCGCGACCGCCACCATCAGCCTGCCCTGGCTGGGGCTGGGCAGCGCCCGCGCACAGGAAGGGACCATCCGGATTGCACAGTCCACCGCCCTCACCGGCCCGCTGGGCGATCTCGGTTCGGCCATGCACCAGGGAGCCAAGGCGGCGTTTGCCGGCATCAATGCACGGGGGGGCATCCACGGCAAGACCATTGAACTGGTCACACAGGACGACACCTACGACGTGCCCAAGGCGCTGGCCAATGTGGAGCAGTTCCTGGCAGACCCTGGGTACTTTGCGCTGTTCAACTGCATGGGCACCCCCATGATCGACGCCATGCTGCCCAAAGTGATCGAGAGTGGCATTCCGTTTTTCGCCCCCTTCACCGGCGCGCAGCTGAGCCGCACCAAGGCCCGCAGTGTTTTCAACATCCGCGCCAGCTATGCCGACGAGGCCGAAAAGCTGGTGCAACACCTGTCTACCATCGGCATCCAGCGCATCGGCATCGTCTACCAGAACAATGCGTTCGGCAAAGAGATCTTTACCGCCGCCAAACAGTCGATGGACCGCCTCAAGCTGCCCGAGGCGCTGACGGTGACGGTCGAAAACAACGCGTCGGATGCTGGCGCCGCAGCCACCAAACTGGCAAGCGGCAACCTCGAAGCCATCGTGATCGGCCTGGCAGGCAAGCCCACGCTGGAATTCGTGAAGGCGTTTCGCGCCATCAAGCGCGGCGTGACGCTGTATGCACTGTCGGTGATGGGCACCCCCGCTACCGTGAAGGCCCTGGGCGCAGATGCCACGGGCATGGCCATTTCGCAGGTCGTGCCCCTGCCCTCCAACGTGGTCATGCCCGTGGTGCGCGACTTCCAGGCCGCCTGGAAGGCCTCGGGCGCCACGGCCGATCCCTCGCACCTGGCGCTGGAGGGCTACATCAACGCCCGCGTCTTTGCCGAGGCCCTGCAGCGCGCGGGCCGCAACCCCACACGAGCCGCCTTCATCGACGCCACCTGGAACCTCAAGAAGTGGGACCTGGGTGGCTTCGAGATCAACGCCAGCGCCCCCGACCGCAATGCATCGCGGTTTGTGGAGCTGACGCTGGTGGGGCGCGACGGCAGGTTTATCCGGTGACCCCGGGGTTGCTGCGCCGTCTCCCGGACTCTGGTGGGCCGGTGACGCCGACTCCACCGTAGCTCTCGCTTTGCGTGGAGCCAGGTGTTGAAAGCACGGCGCCTCACAAAACAACTATCAAATAGATAGCTATTAGTGCTTACAGGATAAACGCTAGAGGCTGTTTTAACTGATTTTTTTACTACTGCGCCGCCACACCATACCGGTAGCCCTTGAACGACCAGACAGTACGCCCAGGCTCGATCTTCTCCAGCACCAGGCCGGGTGCCGCCTGGTCGCCTTCGTGCAGCACCTGTCCGTTGACGATGGCCATGCGGTAGGCCGGATTGTTCGAATGGGTGGCGCCCGTCACCTTGAGCGCAGGCAACTGCGTGCGCAAGGCCTCGGGCAGATCTCCCTGCGCAAACACGGGGCTGGCGGGCGGCGGGGCCACCCCGGCGTCTGGTGACGGCCGTGGCGCAGGCGCTGCGGGGGCCTGGGGGGCGGGCGCAGCTGTCGGGCTGCGCGGGCGCGCGGGCTGCTCGGCTGCGGGGGCGCGGGCCGCCGCAGGAGGCGTCACCACCACGGAGGCCACGGGCCGCTCACGTTCACGCGGGGGTAGCTGAGGTGCTGCGCTGCGTTTGTCTGCCGGGCGCTTGTCGGCGCTGCGGGGCTCAAGCGGTGCCATCGGTGCGGGTGCGGGTGCCGGGGCAGGCTCCGGCGCGGGCACAGGGGGCGGCAGCGGGGTTGGCGCTGCCACGGGGGGCGCCACGGCAGCGGGCGTTGGCACAGCCGGGGCCGCTGCCACCACCACAGCCGGGGCCTGGGGCCGCAGGGCCCACCAGGTGCCGCCGGCCGCCAGCGCAGCGGCTCCGACCACGCCCGCTGCGACAAACCACAGGTTGATCGGCCCGGCCTGACCCGGCATGGAGGAAGCGCCAGAAGTGGGCGCAGCCTGCGTGTGCAGGCCCGGCACGGCGCCCCGGCCGCGTTCGGCATCGGCACGCCGCAGGGCATCAAGGATGTAGGACATGGTTAAGGCGTGTTCCGCAGACGTGGCTCGTTCACGCCGGTGGCGCGGTTGAGCAGCATGAGGGTCAGGGGGCCGGCGCGGCCGTCGGGCGTCACGCCCTGGGCCAGCTGGAACCGGTGGATGCGCGACTGGCGCTGGGCGGGTGTCACCGGCTTGCTGCCGAGGCCTGAGCCACCGGCGGCCTTGCTCGCCAGCCGCTGGTCCAGCCAGGCCGCGCCCGCCGGTGAATCGGTGATCTCGCCCCGGTCGGGCATGCCCACCGGGGCGCGCCACAGCGTGGCAATCTCGCCGCGCCAGACCTGGGCCAGTTCGGCCACGGGCACGCGCAAGCTGCGGCCGCCGCCTTCGAGCGTGGCGTTGTCGCCATCCAGTCCACGCAGCAAGACCGAGACAGGGGCCTCGGCCTCTTCCGACGGGTACAGAGCCAGCAGGACGGGCCGGTCGATCTGGCGCACCAGGTTCAGGCCCGCTCGGCGGTTGCGGTAGCAGCGCAGGCCCTCGCGCGGCAGGGTAGCGCAGGCATCAGCGCCCGCAGGCAAAGCCGCCCCCCAGGCCGAGGCCAGCGCCTGCCAGGCCGGTGCATCGGCGGCAGGCTGGGCCTGCATAAATTGGTCCAGCGCAGAAGACGGTGCCGCCGATGACGCCGGTACAGCGGGCGCGGCAGCAACCGGGGCGGAGGCAGCCGCAGCGGATGCGGGCAGCACTGCCGCAGCCGCCGGGGGTTTGGCGCCCGGGCTGGACGCCGCACCCTGCGCCACGGTGGCACCAGGGCCTGTGGTGGCCACCTGCGGGCCGCCACGGTGCGCAGGCCACACCCCCATGCCCCACCCCACAGCCGCCACCGCTGCAGCGCCGGCCACAGCACCCAGGCCCGCCAGAGCCCAGCGTGGCAGTCCCGCCTGCCGGGCGCTGCGCGCTGCAGCGGCCGAGGCCGGCGCATCGAACACCTCGCGCGCAGCGCGGTTGACGATGGCCCGGTTCACCTGCCGCGCGCCAGCCGCATAGGCACCGAGCAGCGCCCGGTCGCACAGCAGGTTGATGCGCCGGGGCACGCCGTGCGAGAGCGCATGCACACGCCGCAGGGCACCCCGGTCAAACGGCAGCGGCCCGGTGAGCCCAGCCACTGCCAGGCGGTGTGCGATGTACTGCTGTGTCTCCTGCGGGCTCAGTGCGCCCAGGTGAAAACGCGCAATCACGCGCTGGGCCAATTGCTCCATCGACGGCTTGGCCACCATGGCGCGCAGCTCGGGCTGGCCGATGAGGATGATCTGCAGCAGCTTGCGCTCGCTGGTCTCCAGGTTGGTCAAAAGCCGCAGCTGCTCCAGCACGTCGGCCGAGAGGTTCTGTGCCTCGTCGATGATGAGCACGGTGTTGCGCCCGGCGGCGTGCGCCGCCAGCAACGAGGCGTTGAGCGGGTCGATGTAATCCTTGACCGTTTCCACACCACCCGGCACGGTGGGCTTGTGCGGCACCCCGAACTCGTCGCAGATGGAACGCAGCAGCTCACGCACCGTGAGCTTGGGATTGAAGATGTAGGCCACGTTGCAGTGCGACGGGATCTGCTCCAGAAAGCAGCGGCACACGGTGGTCTTGCCCGCCCCCACCTCGCCCGTGAGCAGCACGAAGCCCCCCCCTGCATCCAGTCCATAGAGCAGGTGGGCCAGCGCCTCGCGGTGCCGCTCGCTCATGAACAGGTAGCGGGGGTCAGGGGCGATGGAGAACGGCGGGTGCTGAAGGCCGAAGAACGGGGCGTACATAGCCCGTGAGGATACCGCCCCCCTGTGAAGCGCTCGGCGATACCCCGTCCGCCACCCTCGCCCATCGGCCATTTGCAGTGCGTCAGGGTTTTACCCGAGGAGTAGTTTCCCGTAAATTGTCGTCGGCAAGACAAGATGACGTCAAAGTCAGTCCTAGCATCCATCCCATACACAGATACGCAGCCACAAGGCCGCGCTCCCGGCAGTCACCGGACGGACACCTCTTACTTTCAGGAACCTGCAATGTTGACCACGTTCCCGCAATTGCTGCTCAAGCATGCCGCCGAGCGCCCCACGGCCCCGGCCCTGCGCGAAAAAGAATATGGCATCTGGCAAACCCACAGCTGGGCTGACCTGGTGCGGCTGGTGGAGCAGGTGGCCGCCGGCCTGCACCTGGCCGGGCTGCAGCGCCATGAACACATGGTGGTGATCGGCGCCAACCGCCCCCGCCTGTACGCCACCATGCTGGCCGCGCAGTCACTGGGCGCGATTCCTGTTCCGCTGTACCAGGACGCCGTGGGGGCCGAATGCGTGTTCCCGCTCAACAACGCCGAAGTGCGCTTTTGCCTGGTGGAAGACCAGGAGCAGGTGGACAAGCTGCTGGAGATCCGCGAGCAGTGCCCCCAGATTTCGAACATCTACTTTGACGACCCGCGCGGCCTGCGCAACTACGAGGAACAGGGCCTGGCGTCGCTGGACTCGCTGATCGAAGCAGGCAAGGCGCACGTCGCCAAGAACCCCCAGTGGTTCCAGAGCGAGGTCGCCAAGGCCCAGCCCGACGATGTGGCGGCGATGTTCTTCACCTCGGGCACCACGGGCAACCCCAAGGGCGTGGTGCACACCCACAGCACCCTGCTGGACCGCGCCAGCGCAGGTGCCGAGTTCGACAAGCTCACCAGCAGCGAAGAAGTGCTGGCCTACCTGCCCCCGGCCTGGATCGGCCAGAACATCTTCAGCTACGCCCAGTGGCTGGCCTGCGGCTACGTGGTCAACTGCCCCGAGTCGGCCAGCACGGTGACCATCGACCTGAAGGAAGTCGGCCCCACCTACTACTTTGCGCCGCCGCGCATTTTTGAAGGCCTGCTGACCAGCGTGATGATCCGCATGGAAGACGCAGGCACCATCAAGCGCGCCATGTTCCACGCCTGCATGAGCGTAGCCAAGCGGGTGGGCCCCGCCCTCATGGACGGCGAACCCGTGGGCACCCTGGACCGCATCAAGTACGCCCTGGGTAACCTGCTGGTGTACGGCCCGCTACGCAACAACCTGGGCTTTAGCCGCGTGCGCGTGGCCTACACGGCAGGCGAGGCCATTGGCCCGGATCTGTTCACGTTCTACCGCTCCATCGGCATCAACCTCAAGCAGCTTTATGGCTCCACCGAGACCGCCGTGTTCGTGTGCCTGCAGCCCGACAACCAGGCGCGCGCCGACACGGTGGGCGTGCCGATTCGCGGTGTGGAGATCAAGGTGGCCGACAACGGCGAGATCCTCGTCAAGTCCGCCGGCCTGCTCAAGGAGTACTACAAGAACCCCAAGGCCACGGCCGAGGTGCTCACCGCCGATGGCTGGTACCACACCAGCGACGCAGGATTCCTCGACGCACACGGCCACCTCAAGATCATTGACCGCGTGAAGGACGTGGGCCGCATCAAGGGCGGCGCCAACGATGGCGCCATGTTTGCGCCCAAGTATGTGGAGAACAAGCTCAAGTTCTTCCCGCACATCAAGGAAGTGGTCGCGCTGGGCGACGGCCGCGAGAAGGTGTGTGTGATGGTCAACATCGATTTCGACGCCGTGGGCAACTGGGCCGAACGCCGCAACCTGCCCTACGCGGGCTACACCGACCTGGCGCAAAAGCCCGAGGTGTACGAGCTGATCCGCGAGTGCATCGAGAAGGTCAACGCCGACCTCGCCACCGACACCATGCTGGCGGGCAGCCAGGTCAGCCGCTTCCTGGTGCTGCACAAAGAGCTGGACGCGGACGACGGCGAACTCACGCGCACCAACAAGGTCCGCCGAGGCTTCATTGCCGAAAAGTACGCGGTGCTGGTGGATGCGCTGTACGCAGGCCGCAACGAGCAGTACATCGAGACCCAGGTCAAGTTCGAGGACGGCCGCACAGGCAGCGTGAGCGCCACCCTGAAGCTGTCGGACACAAAGACCTTCGCGCCCGTCAAGGCTGCAGCATGAAACCCGCTCTCTACCCGCCCGAGCAGCAACACCCCACCATGACCAAAAAGAAGATCGGCGACGTCATCCTGGACGTCAAGAACATCAGCCTGCGGTTTGGCGGCGTGAAGGCGCTGACCGACATCTCGTTCAACGTGAAAGAGCACGAGATCCGCGCCATCATCGGCCCCAACGGCGCGGGCAAAAGCTCCATGCTCAATTGCATCAACGGCGTGTACACGCCGCAGGACGGCTCGATCACCTTCCGGGGCAAGACGTTCTCGCACATGAACTCGCGCCAGGTGGCCGAGATGGGCGTGGCGCGCACGTTCCAGAACCTGGCGCTGTTCAAGGGCATGAGCGTGATCGACAACATCATGACCGGCCGCAACCTCAAGATCAAAAGCAACCTGCTGATGCAGGCGCTGCGCATCGGCCCCGCCGAGCGCGAGGAGATCCGCCACCGCGAGTACGTCGAGCACATCATCGACTTTCTCGAAATTCAGGCGTTTCGCAAGACGCCCGTGGGCCAGCTGCCCTACGGCCTTCAAAAGCGCGTGGACCTGGGCCGCGCCCTGGCCATGGAGCCGCAGGTGCTGCTGCTCGACGAGCCCATGGCCGGCATGAACGTGGAAGAAAAGCAGGACATGTGCCGCTTCATCCTCGATGTGAACGACGAGTTCGGCACCACCATCGTTCTCATCGAGCACGACATGGGCGTGGTGATGGACATCAGCGACCGCGTGGTGGTGCTCGACTACGGCAAGAAGATCGGCGACGGCAGCCCCGACGAAGTGCGCAACAACGAAGACGTGATCAGTGCCTATCTGGGCACAAGCCACTGATCGGGAGAACAATTCATGGCATTCTTTTTGGAAACCCTCATCGGCGGCCTCATGGCCGGCATGCTGTATTCGCTGGTGGCGCTGGGCTTTGTGCTGATCTACAAAGCTTCGGGCGTGTTCAACTTCGCGCAGGGCGCGATGGTGCTGTTTGCAGCGCTGGCCATGGCCCGCTTTGCCGAATGGATCCCCAAGTGGACCGGCATCGACAACCCCATCGTGGCCAACCTGGCCGCCTTCGTGATTGCGGGCGCCATCATGTTCGTGGTGGCCTGGCTGATTGAAAAGCTGGTGCTGCGCCACCTGGTCAACCAGGAAGGTGCCACGCTGCTGATGGCCACATTGGGCATCACGTACTTTCTTGAAGGCCTGGGCCAGACGCTGTTTGGTAGCGACATCTACAAAATCGACGTGGGCATGCCCAAGGAGCCCATTTTTGCGTTTGACACGGTGTTCCAGGGCGGCATCCTGATCAACAAGGAAGACGTGATTGCTGCCGCCATTGCCGCCGCGCTGGTGGCCCTGCTGTCGGTGTTCTTTCAGAAAACCTCTACCGGCCGCGCACTGCGCGCCGTGGCAGACGACCACCAGGCGGCCCAATCCATCGGCATCCCTTTGAACCGCATCTGGGTGATCGTGTGGTGCGTGGCAGGTGTGGTGGCCCTGGTGGCCGGGATGATCTGGGGCAGCAAGCTCGGGGTGCAGTTCTCGCTCACCACGGTGGCCCTGCGTGCGCTGCCGGTGGTGATCCTGGGCGGCCTGACTTCAGTGCCCGGCGCCATCATCGGCGGCCTGATCATCGGCGTGGGCGAAAAGCTCTCCGAGGTGTACCTGGGCCCCTTCGTGGGCGGCGGCATCGAGATCTGGTTTGCGTATGTGCTGGCGCTGGTGTTCCTTCTGTTCAGACCGCAAGGTTTGTTCGGAGAGAAGATCATTGACCGCGTGTAACCCATCACAAGAACAACAGGAGACACCCCATGCTCTACCGCGAAAACGGCCAGTTCAAGACGAGCTACCGCGCTGACCAGCAGATCTTCCCGATCGCGCAGGACCGCATTGCCATCGGCATCATCCTGGCCATCGCCTTCATCGCCGTGCCCATGCTGGCCAGCGATTACATCTTCCGTGCCATCCTGATCCCCTTCGTCATCATGGCGCTGGCGGCCCTGGGGGTGAACATCCTGGTGGGCTACTGCGGGCAAATCTCGCTGGGCTCGGGCGCCTTCATGGCGGTGGGCGCCTATGGGGCCTACAACTTCTTCGTGCGTTTTCCCGGCATGCCGCTGATCCCAGCGCTCATCCTGGGCGGGCTGTGCGCCACGTTCTTCGGCATCCTGTTCGGGCTGCCCAGCCTGCGCGTCAAGGGGCTGTACCTGGCGGTGGCCACGCTGGCCGCGCAGTTCTTCAGCGACTGGATGTTCCTGCGCATCAAGTGGTTCACCAACAACTCCGACTCGGGCTCGGTGTCGGTCACCAACCTGCAGGTGCTGGGCATGCCGATCGAAAGCGCCACCAGCAAGTACATCTTCTGCCTGGCCATCCTGGTAGTGGTGGCCCTGCTGGCCAAGAACCTGGTGCGCGGCGCCATCGGGCGTGAGTGGATGGCCATCCGTGACATGGACGTGGCTGCGGCCGTGATCGGCATCCGCCCCATGTACGCCAAGCTCAGCGCGTTTGCGGTCAGCTCGTTCATCGTGGGCATGGCCGGCGCGCTGTGGGCCTTTGTGCACCTGGGCGCGTGGGAGCCTGCGGCCTTCTCGGTGGAAATTTCGTTCCGCCTGCTGTTCATGGTGATCATCGGCGGGCTGGGCTCGATCATGGGTGGCTTCTTTGGTGCGGCCTTCATCGTGGTGCTGCCCATCGTGCTCAACCAGTTCCTGCCGGCCTTCATGGGGATCTTTGGCATCGAGGTGTCCACCGCCGGTGTCTCGCATGCCGAGCTGATGATCTTCGGCGCACTGATCGTGTGGTTCCTCATCGTCGAACCCCATGGCCTGGCCAAGCTGTGGTCCACCGCCAAACAAAAACTCCGCCTCTGGCCCTTCCCCCATTGATCCCCTGCCAGTTTTCCCCGTGCTTCAACACATTCATCCAAAGGAGACATCCATGAAGCTTTCGAAAATCGTGATCGCCGCTGCGGTGGTTGCTGCCGGTGCCTCGTCCATTGCGACGAGCGCCCTCGCACAAGCCAAGGAGCAGTTCTTCCCGCTGCTGTCCTACCGCACAGGCCCCTACGCACCCAACGGTGTGCCATGGGCCAACGGCAAGCAGGACTACATCAAGATGATCAACGCCCGCGACGGCGGCATCAACGGTGTGAAGCTGACCTTTGAAGAATGCGAAACCGGCTATGCCACCGACCGTGGCGTGGAATGCTACGAACGCCTCAAGAGCCGCCCTGGCGTGTCTCTGTTCGACCCCCAGGCCACCGGCATCACCTTTGCGCTGACCGAAAAAGCCCCCGTGGACAAGATCCCACTGATGACACTGGGCTACGGCCTGTCGGTGGCGCAGGACGGCCAGGCGTTCAAGTGGAACTTTCCGTTCATGGGCAGCTACTGGACCGGCGCCGACATCCTGATCCAGCACATCGGCAAGGCCAATGGCGGCCTGGACAAGCTCAAGGGCAAGAAGATTGCGCTGGTGTACCACGACAGCCCGTTTGGCAAGGAACCCATCCCGCTGCTGCAAGAGCGCGCCAAGATGCACGGCTTTGAGCTGCAGATGCTGCCCGTGACCGCGCCCGGCGTGGAACAAAAAGCCACCTGGCTGCAAGTGCGCCAGAGCCGCCCTGACTACGTGCTGCTGTGGGGCTGGGGCGTGATGAACTCCACCGCCCTCAAGGAAGCCCAGGCCACCGGTTACCCCCGCGAAAAGATGTATGGCGTGTGGTGGGCGGGTGCCGAGCCCGATGTGCGTGACGTGGGCGAAGGCGCGAAGGGCTACAACGCGCTGGCACTGAACACCTCGGGCCAGCAGCCCAAGGTGATCCAGGACATCCTGAAGAACGTTCACGACAAGGGCCAGGGCACAGGGCCCAAGGACGAAGTGGGCTCGGTGCTGTACACGCGCGGCGTGATCATCCAGATGCTGGCCGTCGAATCGGTGCGCCGCGCACAGGAGCGTTTTGGCAAGGGCAAGGTCATGACCGGCGAACAAGTGCGCTGGGGCATGGAAAACCTGGCCCTGGACCAGAAGAAGCTCGACGCGCTGGGCTTCAAGGACGTGATGCGTCCCCTGTCCACCAGCTGCGCCGACCACATGGGCTCCACCTGGGCGCGCGTGCACACCTGGGACGGCAAGAAGTTCAACTTCTCGTCCGACTGGTACCAGGCCGATGAGCAGATCTTGAAGCCCATGGTCAAGGCCGGCGCGGACAAGTACCTGGCCGACAAGAAGATGACGCGCCGCGACGCTGCGGACTGCCAGAGCTAAGCACATCCCCCTGAGCGGCTTTGCCGCTTCCCCCTTCTCTCTTAGCGCTTCGCGCTGCGGGAAGGGGGACGCAACCAGCGCGGCGGGGCGGCCCTTGCGCGGTGGCACTGGTATTTCAGGCTGCGACCGTTTCAAGGGCCAGTGACGTAACGGCTGCTTTCTGGCAGCCGCCAATCCAAAGGGTTGTGCAACAACTCTTTGGATTGGTACAGGAAGGCAACACCATGGACTCCAACAGCAATATCGTTCTCAACGTCAACGGCATCGAGGTCATCTACAACCACGTGATCCTGGTGCTCAAGGGCGTGTCACTGCAGGTGCCGCAGGGCTCCATCGTGGCCATCCTGGGGGGGAACGGGGCGGGCAAGACGACCACGCTGCGCGCCATCTCCAACCTGCTGCAGGGCGAGCGGGGCGAGGTCACCAAGGGTTCCATCGAGCTGCGCGGCGAGCGCATCGAAAACCTCTCGCCCGCGGACCTGGTGCAGCGCGGCGTGGTGCAGGTGATGGAGGGGCGGCACTGCTTTGCCCACCTGACGATCGAAGAGAACCTGATGACGGGCAGCTACACCCGCACCAGCAAGGCCGAGATCGCAGCCAATCTGGAGAAGGTCTACAACTACTTTCCGCGGCTGAAGACACGGCGCACTTCGCAGGCTGCGTACACGTCGGGCGGCGAGCAGCAGATGTGCGCCATTGGCCGCGCGCTGATGGCCAACCCCAGCATGGTGTTGCTGGACGAGCCATCGATGGGCCTGGCGCCGCAGATCGTGGAGGAGGTGTTCAATATCGTGAAGGACCTGAACACCAAAGAAAAGGTCACCTTCCTGCTGGCCGAGCAGAACACCAACATGGCCCTGAAGTATTCCGACTACGGCTACATCATGGAAAGCGGCCGCGTGGTGATGGACGGCGCTGCGAGCGACCTGGCCAACAACGAGGACGTCAAGGAGTTCTACCTGGGCGTGGGCGGCGGCGAGCGCAAGAGTTTCAAGGATGTCAAAAGCTACAAGCGGCGCAAGCGCTGGTTGGCTTGAGGAGCCCCCTGTGGCGCTGCGCGCCTTCCCCCTCAGGGGAACGCACCCAGTGGCCTGGCAGAGCCAGTTCCACGGGTGCGCTGGTGGGGCAGCGCGGGCAGCCAGGGCAGTGCTCATTTTCGGACCTCGGACAAATTCACTCTCAATTTCATAGCTGATTGCGCTTTATGGATAAGCGCTAGAGGCCAATTTCACCGGCGGTTTCAACAACGAAGTGCGCCAGTACCCAGTGTAAGTGGGCTCACTTTGTAGCCATGGAACACCTCATGCGGAGTCTTCCAGCCCAAGCATCTGCGGGGTCGGTGGTTGAGCCGGTACACGGCTTGGAGCACCTGCTCTTCGCTGGCCGTGCCCAGATCGCTGCCCTTGGGGAAGTAGTGGCGTAGCAGCCCATTGTGGTTCTCGTTGAGCCCCCGCTGCCAGGGGCTGTGCGGATCGGCGAAGTACACCTTCGTCTTCAGGCGTCTATGCACCCACCTGTGCTCGGCGAATTCCTTGCCGTTGTCCAGCGTGAGGGTGTGGCGGTGCTTGGGATGGTGCCTGAGCATTTCGATGATGGCCTGGCCCACCGGCTCGGCCTGGCGCCGCTGCACATGCTGCGCCAGTGTGTAGCGCGAGCGTCGCTCGGTCAGGGTCACCAGCCCTGCCAGTCCACCCGCACCTGAGACGATGGTGTCCCCCTCCCAGTCACCCAGGCGCGCTCGCTTGTCCACAATGGCGGGGCGCTGTGCGATACCCACGCGATCGCGCAGTTGCCCCGCACCCGAATGTGCCTTGCGTCGGCGCTGGCCGCAACGCAGGCGCGGTGCAGCTTGTCCCATGCGGCGCAGCCGGTTGTAGATGCAGGTGTGGCTGATGCGCAGGCGCTTTTCCAGCCCCAGGCGGGCGGCGGCCTGCTGAGGTGACAGATCCAGCTGCAGATACGACAGCACCAACTCCCACTGGGCATCGTCAAAGCGCTGAGCGTTGGTCTGACCACTTTGGCGCGCAAGAGCCTGTTGATGGGCGCTGTGGGCTTGGTACGCCGTGCTGGCGCCGCTGTTGCGCCTGATCTCGCGGGCAATGGTGCTGCGGTGGCGCCCCAGGCGCAGGGCTGTCTGTGTGATCGACAGCCCCACGTCGCGAAGGCATTGGATTTGGTAACGTTCGCTTTGGCTCAGATGGGTGTAGTTCATGGTGCACTTGGGTTGACTGGCAGGTCACACAAGTCATCTTCACTTACTTGTCTGGGCCTACCTTTTGGCAACGTGCACTTCGTTGTTTAAACCGCCACCTCAAACCACCTCACAAGGAAACCCAGGCATGAGCACGTTTTATGACGCCCTGGAAACGCGCAGCCCCGCAGAGCGCGAAGCAGCGTTGATGGCTGCGCTGCCGCAGCAGATCGCCCATGCCCAGAAGGCATCGCCCGCATTTGCCGGCATCCTGGCGGGCGTGGATGCAACCACCATCACCGGCCGCGCAGCCCTGGCAAAGCTGCCCGTCACGCGCAAGTACGAGTTGCTGGAGCGCCAGCAGGCAGGCCGCGCCACCAACGTGTTTGGCGGCTTCAGCGCGCTGGGTTTTGGCGCGGCCATGCCACGTGTGTTTGCCAGCCCCGGCACCATCTACGAACCCGAAGGCACGCGGCGCGACTACTGGCGCATGGCGCGCGCCATCCACTCCGCAGGCTTTCGGCCCGGTGAGCTGATCCACAACAGCTTCAGCTACCACTTCGTGCCCGCGGGCTCGATGATGGAAACCGGCGCACACGCTCTGGGCTGCACGGTGTTTGCGGGCGGCACGGGGCAGACCGAGCAGCAGGTGCAGGCCATGGCCGAACTGCAGCCTGCGGGCTACATCGGCACGCCCAGCTTTCTCAAGATCATTGTCGAAAAAGCCGCCGAGATGGGTGTAACGCTGCCCACGGTGACCAAGGCGCTGGTGTCGGGCGAGGCCTTTCCGCCATCGCTGCGCGACTGGTTTGCCGAGCGCGGCATCGCGGGCTACCAGTGCTACGCCACGGCCGACCTGGGGCTGATTGCCTACGAAACTTCGGCCCGCGAAGGCCTGGTGCTCGATGAAGGTGTGATCGTCGAGATCGTGCGTCCCGGCACGGGCGACCCGGTGCCCGAGGGCGAGGTGGGCGAGCTGGTGGTGACCACGCTCAACCCCGACTACCCGCTGATCCGCTTTGGCACCGGGGACCTCTCGGCCGTGCTGCCAGGGCAGTGCCCCACGGGCCGCACCAACACCCGCATCAAGGGCTGGATGGGCCGGGCCGACCAGACCACCAAGGTCCGCGGCATGTTCGTGCACCCCGGCCAGGTGGCCACGATTGCACAGCGTTTTCCGCAGGTGCTGCGCGCACGCCTGGTGGTCAGCGGCGAGATGGCCAACGACCAGATGGTGCTGCAGGTGGAAACCGTGGAGACCGCCGAGGGCCTGGCACACCAGCTCTCGGACGCGATCCGCGAGGTGACCAAGCTGCGGGGCGACGTTCAGATGGTGGCCCCTGGCACGCTGCCCAACGATGGCAAGGTGATTGAGGACGCGCGGAGCTATAAGTAGCCTCCGCCATGGCGCCCTGCGGCGCCTCGACGCAGCTGCCAGGGGCGGCAGCTCCTCTTCGATGCACCCCTAGCTTGCGCAGGTAGGCGCGGAGCTGCCGCTGCTCTATCCCCAAAGGAAATGCCGCCCGCGGCCTGGCAAAGCCCGCTCCACGGTGACGCTGGCATCGGGTCGTGCCTGTCTCGGTGATGAGGGGCATGGGCGTGCTGTCAATGCGCAAACGTCGGCCCTTCCCGCTCCGCCCAAAGGTTTGCGACAGCGCAAAAAGTGCCCGCTTTGCGCGGCAGCATGCCGCAGTGTTTACCCTAGCATCGCTCATAATTTAGTAGCACTCAGCGCTTTATAGAAAAGCGCTACAGGCGTCTTTTTGTTAAAGACCATGCCCCCTGTGTGCTACGTAATATCCGCAATGTTCCCGCAAACCCCCCTCGCTATCATGGCCCGTCATTCACAGGAGAGACCCATGAAAACAACGCTGAAACTTGCATTGATCGCTGCGGCCGCAGCCACCGCTTTTGGCGCCAGCGCCCAAGACTATCCCGCCAAGGACAAGACCATCACCATCGTGGTTCCCTTTGCTGCGGGCGGCCCCACCGACCGCGTGGCGCGCGATCTGGCCGAAGCACTGCGCAAGCCCCTGGGTGCTACTGTGGTGGTGGACAACACAGCCGGTGCCGGCAGCTCCATCGGTGCAGCCCGCGTAGCCCGCGCCGCACCGGACGGCTACACGCTGCTGCTCAACCACATTGGCATGTCCACCATGCCCGCGCTGTACCGCAAGCTGTCGTTCAGCGTGCCCAACGACTTTGAATACCTGGGCATGGTCAACGATGTGCCCATGACGCTGATCGCTCGGCCCACCATGCCTGCGAACAACTTCAAGGAACTCACCGCCTGGATCCAGCAGAACAAGGGCAAGATCAACCTGGGCAACGCGGGCCTGGGCGCAGCGTCGCACCTGTGTGGCCTGATGTTCCAGAGCGCCATGCAGGTGGACATGACCCCCGTGCCGTACAAGGGCACGGCCCCCGCCATCACCGACCTGATTGGCGGCCAGATCGACCTGCTGTGCGACCAGACCACCAACACCACGCCACAGATCGAAGGCAAGAAGGTCAAGGCCTACGCCGTGACCACGCCCAAGCGCCTGACCACCCCGGCTCTGAAGGACCTGCCTACCCTGGCGGAGTCGGGCCTGAAGGACTTCAACGTCAGCATCTGGCACGGCCTGTACGCGCCCAAGGGCACGCCAGCTCCCGTCGTGACCAAGATCAACGAAGCCCTCAAGCTTGCACTGAAGGATCCCGAGTTCATCAAGAAACAAGAAGGCCTGGGCGCGGTGGTCGTCACCGACAAGCGCATGGAGCCCGCTGAACACAAGAAGTTTGTACAGGCCGAAATCGACAAGTGGGGCGCTGTGATCAAGGCTGCAGGCACCTACGCAGACTGATCAAATTTTCCCTTCCAGTCATTGATGGAATAGCCGCCTCGGCCTTGGCCGAGGCGGCTTTTTTGTGCCTGCCATCGAGCTCGGCACCACCACCTTGGGGTAATCCATCTGCACGGATCGCGCCGCGCCGCGTAAAAAGCTTTGCATGCATACGAAACACCTGCGAAAGGACACTCCCGCCATGACAACACGCCCCCATCCACGCCGCCGCACCGTTGCAGCACTGGCCTGCGCCGCCCTGGGTTGCGCTGCCCTGCTGCCCCTTGCGCACGGCCAACAACAAGCCAGCACCTGGCCCACCAAGCCCGTACGCATCGTGGTGCCCTTTGCCCCCGGTGGCACCACCGACATCCTGGCGCGCGCCATGGCGCCCGAACTCTCGCGCGCGTTTGGTCAGCAGTTCATTGTGGACAACCGCGCCGGTGCTGGCGGGAATGTGGGCGCCGACATCGTCGCCAAGTCACCGGGGGACGGCTACACGCTGCTGATGGGCACCGTGGGCACGCACGGCATCAACCGCGCGCTGTACGCCAAGCTGCCCTACGACCCCATCAAGGACTTTGTCCCCGTCACGCTGGTGGCTGCGGTGCCCAATGTGATGGTGATGAATGCCGACAAGGCCAAGGCCCAGGGCATCGCCAACGTGCAGGACTTCATCCGCGTCGCCAAGGCCAACCCCGGCAAGATGAACATGGCCTCCAGCGGCAACGGCACATCGATCCATCTGGCAGGCGAGCTGTTCAAGAGCATGACGGGCACCTTCATGCTGCACCTGCCCTATCGGGGCTCCGGCCCCGCGCTCATGGACATGGTGGCGGGCAACGCCGACGTGATGTTTGACAACCTGCCCTCATCGATGGCGCAGATCAAAGCGGGCAAGCTCACGGCCCTGGCCGTGACCAGTTCAGAGCGCTCCAGCGCCCTGCCCGATGTTCCCACGGTGGAGCAGGCCGGAGGCCCGGCCCTCAAGGGCTACGAGGCCAGCTCCTGGTTCGGCCTGCTGGCACCAGCCGGTACACCGACCGAGGTCGTGAACCGCATCCAGCAGGAAGTGGCCAAGTCACTGGCCACCCCGGCGATGAAAGAACGGCTGGTGGCGCAAGGCGCTATTCCGGGTGGCAACACACCCGCCGAGTTTGCCAAGCACATCGACAACGAACACAAGAAGTGGGCGCAGGTGGTGAAGGCGTCGGGGGCGAAAGTGGACTGACCTCTTGCCGTGGTGACGGGCCTGCGGGTCAGCCCGTGACGGCTGCCTGCGCGTGCTGCAGGCGCTTTTCACCCGTGGCAAACGAGGCGCGCTGGATGCGCCCGTTCGAGACTTCATACACGCACAGCATCTCCAGCGTCCCCAGACCCTCGGGAAAATTGCGCGTGATCAATTCGCAGTCCACCACCACATTCGCCACCACCGTGCGCGACAGCAGCCGTGCATGCAGGTCGGGCTCGGCAAAGCGCGCCAGAAAGCGCGGGCGCATCTCGGCATGCCCTTGCGCAAGCCGTTCTCCGTGGAGGACAAACTGCTGCGCGTCTTCGGCGTAGGTCGCCAGCAGGGCATCGATGTTCTTGGCGTTGTAGGCGTCCAGCTGAGTCTGGACGATGCCCAGCGGAGAAAGGTTGCAGGTCATTGGAGGGTTGCACGAGAAAGAAGAAACCTGCAGGGGGCTGCCGTGAAGATGCGCCGCGAACGAAGCTGCCCGCAGCCCACTGGCTCAAAAGACGAGGCGCTACACGCCCCAGACCACGTCCACATCCGCCGCCGCACTGCGCTTGAGCATGTCGATCAGCGGTGCCACCCGCTGCCGCAGGCGCACGGCCTCAGCGCGGTCTTCCGCACTGGCCTCGTCCTCTCCACCCGCGTCTGCGGACGCCTGCTGAGCCTCTTCGGACGCCACGGCGGACTCCAGTGCAGCGATGGCGGCAGGGATCTGGGCGGCCGTCACGATACCGCTGGCACCGGGTGTCTTGCCCATGATGGTCACCACCTGGCGGCCCTGCGGCTCCAGCATGATCAGATCGGCTGCGGCGCGGGATTTGAATTTGTAGAGCATGGTGAAGCGTTTTCCAGGAAGAAGCAGACTCAGCTGCGGTAGATGTAATCGCGAATGAACGGATAGCCTGATTGTGCGCCGGGCATGGCCCCGGTGGCCACATCGCCGTTCGGCTTGATGGCCAGCATCTGGTGCAGTGCCATCCAGCCGCGCTCAAACCCCAGGGCACTGCCCGCAAGATACAGGCGGTATGCACGCAAGACCTTATCACCCTGCTGTGCCCCACCCTGTGCGGCCAGCACCTCACGGGCCGCAGGCAATTGGGCTTCGAGCCCGTCGGACCACGCCCACAGCGTGCGCGCATAGTGCGGGCGCAGGTTCTCGGTGTCCACCATCTCCAGGCCTGCGCGGGCCATGTCGTGCAACACAGTGCTCACATGCAACAGCTCGCCGCCCGGGAAGATGTACTGCTCGATAAAGTCACCCATGCCTGCGCCCAGTTGCGCGTTGTCTGCGCCCCCGGCCGTGATGCCGTGGTTCAGCACCAGCCCGCCCGGACGCAGCAGGCGGGCCACGGTTTCAAAGTAACGCAGAATCTGCGCGCGGCCCACATGCTCGAACATGCCCACCGACGCGATCTTGTCAAAGGCTTGCTGCACCGGCAGCTCGCGGTAGTCCACCAGCAGCATGCGCACGCGCCCCTGCAACCCGCGCTCGTCAATGAGACGCTGCACATGCGCATGCTGGTTGCGCGACAGCGTGATGCCGGTGGCATCCACTCCATAGTGTTCGGCCGCCCACAGCAGCAGGCCGCCCCAGCCCGCGCCAATGTCCAGAAACCTGTCCCCCGGTTGCAGCTGCAGCTTGCGGCAAATGTGGTCGAGCTTGGCCTCCTGCGCCTGGGCCAGCGTCAGGTCTGGGGACCGGTAGTACGCACACGAATACACGCGGCGCGGGTCCAGCCACAGGGCGTAGAAATCGTCCGACAGGTCGTAGTGAAACTGCACAAGGCGCGCGTCGTGCGCCAGCGTGTGCACCGCCATCGACCGCGCACGTGCCAGCACCCGCTGCCACCAGCCGTGGTGCTGGTCGCGGGCCGGGTCGCGGGTCAACAGGCCCGCAGCGGCGGCCATCAGGTCGCGCATGCCACCTTCCAGCGCCACGCGCCCCTCGACGATGGCAGCCCCCACATTGCCGATCTCGCCCGTGGCCAGCGCCACCAGGGCCATGCGGTCACGAAAGCGCAGAGTTACAGCAGGCTCGGGCGCGCCCAATTGCTGGCCCGCAGGCAACTGGACTGCCATCGGCACCGGCAAGGCCGCGAGCCGACCCTCCAAGGTGTGCAGCAAGTGCTTCATGCGGCGCATCTTGAAAAATTTGCTGCACTGCGTCAACACCCCGCGATGGCATCAGGGGTTTCGCCGGGAAGGCCCCATTGACAGCATTTTGTTTAAGCCTAAACTATTTTGGCATGAACATCCTTTGCATTGGCGGTGGGCCCGCCGGTCTCTATTTCGCCCTGCTCATGAAGCAGCAAAACCCCGCGCACCGCGTCACGGTGGTCGAACGCAATCGGCCGTTCGACACCTTCGGCTGGGGGGTGGTGCTGTCGGACCAGACGCTTGCCAACCTGCAGGCGGCCGACGCGCCCACGGCAGCCCTGATCGGCGACGCGTTCAACCACTGGGACGATATTGAGGTGTTCTTCAAGGGGCGCAGCGTGCGCTCCACAGGCCACGGCTTCTGCGGCATTGGCCGCAAGCGCCTGCTCAACATCCTGCAGGACCGGTGCCTGGCGGTGGGCGTGGAGCTGGTGTTCGAGACCGACGTGACCGACGACCAGGCGCTGGCTGCGCAGTACAACGCCGACCTGGTGATCGCCAGCGATGGCCTCAACAGCCGCATCCGTACCCGCTACGCCACCACCTACCAGCCCGATATCGACCTGCGCGAGTGCCGTTTTGTCTGGCTGGGTACGCACAAAAAGCTGGATGCTTTTACGTTTGCTTTCGAGCAGACAGAGCATGGCTGGTTCCAGGCGCATGCCTACCAGTTCGATGCCGACACCTCCACCTTCATCATCGAGACACCCGAAGCGGTGTGGAAGGCGCACGGTCTCGACCAGATGGAGCAGCCCGAGGCCATTGCATTCTGCGAAAAGCTGTTTGCCAAATACCTGGACGGCAACGCGCTCATCAGCAACGCCACGCACCTGCGCGGCTCGGCCAACTGGATCCGCTTCCCGCGCGTGATCTGCAACACCTGGGTGCACCGCGAGACCATCGGCGGGAAGCAGGTGCCCATCGTGCTGATGGGTGACGCGGCGCACACCGCACATTTCTCGATTGGCAGCGGCACCAAGCTCGCGCTCGAAGACGCCATTGACCTGGCCAACGAATTCGCCACGGGCTTGCCGATTGACGAGGTGCTGCAGCACTACGAGGCGCGCCGCAGCGTGGAGGTGCTCAAGATCCAGAACGCCGCGCGCAACAGCACCGAGTGGTTTGAGAACGTGGCGCGCTACGCCGGCATGCCCGTGGAGCAGTTCACGTACTCGCTGCTCACGCGCAGCCAGCGCATCAGCCACGAGAACCTGCGGCTGCGCGATGCCGCATGGCTGGAGGGCTATGAGGCCTGGCTCGCGGGTGGCAAGGCCGCGATTCCGCCCATGCTCACGCCCTTCACGCTCAAAGGCCTCACACTCAAGAACCGCATCGTCGTCTCGCCCATGGCCACCTACAGCGCGGTCGAGGGCGTGCCGCAGGACTTCCACTTGGTGCACCTGGGCGCTAGGGCCCTGGGCGGCGCCGCGCTGGTGATGGTGGAGATGACCAGCCCCACGCCCGAGGGCCGCATCACGCCTGGCTGCCCCGGCCTGTGGAACGACGCACAGCAAGCCGCCTTTGCGCGCGTTGTCAACTTTGTTCACGGCAGCAGCACGGCCAAGATCGGCCTGCAGCTGGGCCACAGCGGCCCCAAGGGCTCCACGCGCGTGGGATGGGAGGGCACAGACGAGCCGCTGGAAACGGACAACTGGCCCCTGCTGGCCGCCAGCCCCATCGCCTACGGCGCGCAGAACCAGACCCCTGCCGCCATGACCCGTGCCGACATGGACCGCGTGACCGCCGCCTTTGTGGACAGCGCCCGCCGCGCCGTGGCATGCGGCTTTGACTGGCTGGAACTGCACTGTGCCCACGGCTACCTGCTGGCCAGCTTTTTGAGCCCAGCCACCAACCAGCGCACCGATGATTACGGTGGCGGCCTGGAGAACCGCTGCCGCTACCCGCTCGAAGTGTTCACCGCGCTGCGCGCCGTGTGGCCCGCCGACAAGCCGCTCTCCGTGCGCATCTCGGCCCACGACTGGCTCCCCGATGGAAATACCGCCGACGATGCCATTGCCATCGCGCGGCTGTTCAAGGCGGCAGGCGCCGACCTGATCGACGTCTCCTCCGGCCAGACCACGCGCGACTCGCGCCCGGTGTATGGCCGCATGTACCAGACACCGTTTGCCGACCGCATCCGCAACGAGGTGGGTATTGCCACCATGGCCGTGGGCGCGATCACCGAGGCCGACCATGCCAACAGCATCATCGCCGCCGGCCGCGCCGACCTGTGCGCTATCGCCCGCCCCCACCTGGCCGACCCGGCCTGGACGCTGCACGCCGCCGCACAACTGAGCCCCGTGGACGCGGCGCACACCGACTGGCCCGTTCAGTACACCAGCGGCCGCGACCAGATGCTGCGCGAGATATCCAAGCAAAAACAGCTCGTAGCGCTTGCCAATCAAGCGCAGTCAGCTACTAAAAGCAGAGCACCCGAGGAAGAAGGCTAGCCATGGACCTCGAAGCCCGCCTGCATGGCGCCGCCCCCAGCGAACACCCTGAGGCCCTGCGCCTGTGGCTGCGCCTGCTCACTTGCACCCAGCTCATCGAAAAGCAGGTGCGCAGCCACCTGCGCGCGCAGTTCGACACCACCTTGCCGCGCTTTGACCTGATGGCACAGCTGGAGCGCGCGCCCGCTGGCATGAAGATGAAAGAACTCTCGCGCCGCATGATGGTGACGAGCGGCAACATCACCGGCATCACCGACCAGCTCGTGGCCGAAGGGCTGGTGGAGCGCATGGACGTGGAGGGCGACCGCCGCGCGTACCTCGTGCGCCTCACGCCACAAGGCCGCGAGCAATTCAACACGATGGCGCGCCAGCACGAGCAATGGATCGTCGAGGCCTTTGCCACGCTGGGCGAACGCGATATCGCCACCTTGTACCGCCTGCTGGGCAAGGTCAAGGAACACACACAGAACAATTCTTTGGAGACAGCCGAATGAAGCATTACATCGGGGCGAGCAACCCCATGCGCGAGCAGTTCAACCCGCAGGCCAGCTACGTGGCTGAGCACTTCGCCTGGAGCTTTGCCGATGGCGTGGGCACCGTCACGCTGAACCGGCCGGACCGCAAGAACCCGCTGACCTTCCAGAGCTATGCCGAGCTGCGCGACTTCTTTTACGCGCTGCGCTTTGCCACCGACGTGAAGGCCATCGTCGTGACCGGCGCGGGCGGCAACTTCTGCTCGGGTGGCGACGTGCACGAGATCATCGGCCCGCTGACCACCATGACCATGCCCGAGCTGCTGGAGTTCACGCGCATGACGGGCGACCTGGTGAAAGCCATGCGTGCCTGCCCGCAGCCCGTGCTGGGCGCCATCGACGGCATCTGTACCGGTGCCGGCGCCATGATGGCGCTGGCCTGCGACATGCGCTACGGCACCCAGGCCACCAAGACCGCCTTTTTGTTCACCCGCGTGGGCCTGGCCGGGGCCGACATGGGCGCCTGCGCGCTGCTGCCGCGCATGATCGGCCAGGGCCGCGCCAGCGAGCTGCTGTTCACCGGCCGCGCGATGACGGCACACGAAGGCCTGGCCTGGGGCTTTTTCAACGACCTGTACGAAAGCGCCGATCTGCTCGCCAACGTGCAGGCCACGGCGCGCGCGCTGGCCGATGGCCCCACCTTTGCCCATGGCATGACCAAGACCATGCTGAGCCAGGAGTGGAGCATGACCATCGAGCAGGCCATCGAGGCCGAGGCCCAGGCCCAGGCCATCTGCATGCAGACCGAAGACTTCCGCCGCGCCTACGAAGCGTTCGCCGCCAAGCAAAAGCCCGTGTTCCAGGGAGATTGAGAGCATGCACGTCGTCACGCCCCCGGCCCCCCGCCCGCCATCGACGGCGCACCTGGCCCTGCCCTTTTTTGACGATACCCACCGCGCGCTGGCCGAGGGCCTGGTGCCCTGGGCCGCTGCGCAAGCGGTCGATGAAACCGATGACCGCGCCGCCTGCCGCGACTGGGTGAAGCGCCTGGGCGCAGGCGGCTGGCTGCGCTACTGCGTGCCGGCCGCACACGGCGGCGCGCTGCCCGCGCTCGACTCGCGTGCGCTGGTGCTGCTGCGCGAGACGCTGGCCTACCACTCGCCGCTGGCGGATTTTGCGTTTGCGATGCAGGGGCTGGGCAGCGGCGCGATCACGCTGGCGGGCAGTCCGGCGCAGCAGGCGCACTACCTGCAGGGCGTGGCACGCGGTGAGCTGATTGCGGCATTTGCACTCTCCGAGCCCGAAGCTGGCTCGGATGTGGGCGCTATGCAAACAATAGCTACGAGCGCTTATCCATCAGGCGCTAGCGGCCAAAAAGACTCATATTCCCTGACCGGCACCAAGACCTGGATCAGCAATGGCGGCATCGCCGACTTCTATTGCGTGTTCGCCAAGACCGAACCGGCGGGCGGCACGCGGGGCATCAGCGCCTTCATCGTCGATGCGAACACGCCGGGCCTCGACACCTCACGCCACATCCACGTGATGGCGCCCCACCCGCTGGCCACGCTGCAGTTCGACCAGTGCACCGTGCCTGCCACGGCATTGCTGGGCGAAGAGAACGGCGGCTTCAAGCTGGCCATGCGCACGCTCGATATCTTCCGCGCCTCGGTGGCCGCCGCCGCGCTGGGCATGGCGCGCCGAGCACTGGCCGAGGCCGTGCACCACGCGCGCCAGCGCCGCATGTTCGGCCAGATGCTGGCCGACTTCCAGCTCACGCAGGCCAAGATCGGCGAGATGGCCGCGCTGGTGGACAGCGCCGCGCTGCTCACCTACCGCGCGGCCTGGCTGCGCGATACGGGTCAGACGCGCGTGACTGCCGAGGCGGCGATGGCCAAGATGACCGCCACCGAAAACGCCCAGCGCGTCATCGACATGGCGCTGCAGCTGCACGGCGGGCGCGGCGTGGAAGTGGGCAGCAAGGTCGAATCACTGTACCGTGACATCCGCTCGCTGCGCATCTACGAGGGCGCCACCGAGGTGCAGCAGCTCATCATCGGCAAGGCCGTTTTGCAGGAGTGATCTGAATATGCGTTCTCCTTCCGCCCAGCCCGACCACTTTGTGCACGACCGCATGCCTGCGCGCGAGGCCTGGCCCACGCTGCAATACGACCTGCCCGAGCTCCAGATCGCAGACCAGGCCAACCTGGTGCACGCCCTGTTCGACCAGGCTGATCGTGCGGGCCATATTGACCGGCCCTTGCTGCGGGGCCCACATCGCACGTATACCTACCGCGACGCCCGCACCGAGGCCGCGCGCATTGCCGAGGTGCTGACACAGGATCACGGCCTGGTGCCCGGCAACCGCGTGCTGCTGCGCGGCGGCAACACGGTGGAGATGGCGCTGGCCTGGCTGGGCACCGTCTACGCGGGGCTGATTGCGGTGGCCACCATGCCGCTGCTGCGCGCGGGCGAACTGGCCAGCATCATCGAGCGCGCGCAGCCCACGCTGGCGCTGTGCGACGGGCGCCTGCTGGCCGAGCTGCAGGCTGCCCAGTCGCAGCACCCGGTGCTGTCCACCATCGTGCCCTTTCACACCGCGCCCGACGCGGCCGACCTGATCACGCGCGCACAGGACAAACCCGGCGCCACCCCGCCCTGCCCCACGTCGGCGGACGATATTGCGCTGATGGCGTTTACCTCGGGCACCACCGGCGCGCCCAAGGCCGCCGTGCACACGCACCGCGATGTGCTGGCGGGCTGCGAGGCCTGGCCGCGCCACGTGCTCAAGGCCACACCCGACGACATCGTGGCGGGCTCGCCGCCGCTGGCATTCACCTTCGGCCTGGGCGGCTTGCTCGTGTTCCCCATGTGGGCCGGAGCCAGCGTGTACTTCCCCGACCAGCCCTACACGCCCGAAACCATGGTGGTGCTGATGCGCGACGCAGGGGTCACCATCTGCTACACCGCGCCCACTTTCTACCGGCAGATGGCGCCGTTCGCCAAGAAGATCGGACTGCCCCAGCTGCGCACCAGCGTGAGCGCGGGCGAAGGCCTGCCGGACGCCACACGCCAGCTGTGGAAGGAGGCGACCGGCCTGGACATGACGGACGGCATTGGCGCCACCGAGATGTTCCACATCTTCATCTCCTCGCCCGGTGGAGAAAGCCGGCGCGGCGCCATCGGCAAGGTGGTGACCGGCTACACCGCCAAGGTGGTGGACGACGATGGCAACGAGGTACCGCGCGGCACCGTGGGCAAGCTCGCGGTGATCGGCCCCACGGGCTGCAAGTACCTGGACGACCCGCGCCAGGCCAAGTACGTGAAGGATGGCTGGAACTACCCTGGCGATGCGTTCACGCAAGACGCCGACGGCTACTTCTTCTACCAGGCGCGCGACGACGACATGATCATCACCGCCGGCTACAACGTGGGCGGCCCCGAGGTGGAAGACGCCCTGCTGCGCCACCCCGCCGTGGCCGAGTGTGGCGTGATCGGCGTGCCCGACGACGAGCGCGGCATGGTGGTGAAGGCCATCTGCGTCTTGAAGCCCGGGCACACGGGCGATGCCGCCATGGTCAAGACCTTGCAGGACCATGTGAAAGCCACCATCGCCCCGTTCAAATACCCGCGCGTGGTGGAGTTTGTGGCGGCCCTGCCCCGCACCGAAACCGGCAAGCTCCAGCGCTTCAAGCTGCGCCAGGGTGCTGGCGCCTCGCCATCGCCCTCCCCCACAAAAACAACGAAATGACGATGAAAAACACCCTTTTGCAGCCCGAAGGCTGGGTCACCCCCAAGGGCTACGCCAACGGCGTGGCAGCCCGCGGCACCATGGTCTTTACCGGCGGCCAGATCGGCTGGAATGCGCAGCAGCAGTTTGAGAGCGACGACTTCATCGACCAGACGAGGCAGACGCTGCTGAACGTGCGGGCGGTGCTGGAGGCTGGCGGCGCAGGCCCCGAACACCTGGTGCGGCTGACCTGGTACGTGACCGACCGCAACGAATACAACAGCCGCTTGAAGGAGCTGGGCGCGGTCTACCGCGAGGTGCTGGGCAAGAACTTTCCGGCCATGGCCTGCGTGCAGGTGGCGGGGCTCATGGAAGAGCGCGCGAAGATCGAGATTGAAGCAACCGCTGTAGTCCCGGACTGAGCTTCTCCAGCCACCGCTGCAGCGCTTGCCCGTACAGGATGAATGCCAGCGCCGCCCCAATCAACGGCAGCGCGGCGAACACCCAGCCCGTGAGCAGCTCGCCTCCCAGTGCCACGCCCACCAGCAAAGCCACCGCAGGGTTCACGAACGAATAACTGCCCGCCAGCGCCGCCGACGTGTTTTGCAGCAGCCAAAGGTACGCATTGAGCGCCACCAATGTGCCAAACACCAGCAGGTAGGCCCACGCCGCCCACGACTTGGCAGTGACCTGGCCCAGGGCGCTCAACGGCTCAAACCACAACGCCACCACCAGCCCCATGGCGCCCCCGGCAAACCACTGCGCGGCCGATGCCATGGCGGGCGCGGGTAGCGACAGCTTGCGCGATGCATACGAGCCCACGCTCCAGCACAGCGGAGCACCAAAGGCCAGCAGCGCGCCGAGCCAGGTGGCCGAGAAGTCGCCCTCCAGCGCCAGCAGCAGTGCGCCCACCACACCCAGGGCCAGGCCGATCCAGCTGGTGAACGGCACGCGCTCGCCGCCCCAGCGCGACCACAACGCCAGCCACATGGCCATGGTGGTGACCACCGTGGCCATCAGGCCCGAGCCGATGCCGAGCTTTTGCGCAAAGCCCATCAGGTTCATGGCCAGAAACACCATGCAGCCGCCCACCACCGCCGAGTTGCGCCACTGTTGTGCCGTGGGCAGGGCATGGCCTTGCCACAGCGCAATGAGCAGCATCACCCCACCCGCACACAGGAAACGGATGGCATTCATGAGCAGCGGCGGCATGCTCTGCAGCGCAATGCCAATGGCGAAATAGGTGGTGCCCCAGACGATGTAGACCAACAGCAGAGCCAGGGCCACCGCCCAACTGCGCTGTGATTGGGCTTGCGCGTTGAAAATTGCCGGCATATTCTTCACCTGACCGAATAATTTATGGAAACCGCGAGGTTTTCGGAATTTTTACCAAAATCAAGCGGCTATGCAAGCAAATATTCAGACAGACGACATGGACGCCAGAATTATTTCGGCGCTGGGAGCCGATGGCCGACGTTCGTATGCCGATGTGGGGGCCGAAGTCGGGCTGTCCACCGCCGCCGTGCACGAGCGCGTGAAGAAGCTGCTGGACAAGGGCGTGATTCGCCGGTTTTCGATCAGCGTGGACCCGGAGCGCGTGGGCCTGAACTTCACCGCGTTTGTGGCCATCCGCAACGACGGTGGCATCCACTGCCGCGATGTGGCGCCCCGCCTGCGCGCCATGCCCCAGGTCGAAGAGCTGCACAGCGTGGCGGGTGAATACGACTTTCTGGCCAAGATCCGCACCACGCACGCCCGCGCACTGGAAGACGTGATCTACGAGATCAAGGCCATCGCGGGCGTGGCCCGTACCACCAGCACGGTGGTGCTGAACACCGAGTTCGAGGACCGCCCGCTGGACCTGGGCTGGGTGAATGGCGACAAGGGAGGTTGACGCGCGGGGGCTGCCCCGGCTTGGTCGCGCGGCTGTTTACGCGGCCACCGGGGCGAGTTCAGCCGCAGCGGCAACAGCCGCCGGAACTGGCACCAGGCGCTGCACCAGCGCCATGTAGTAGCCCAGCGGGGGCGTGACCAGCCCCGGCACCTTGGCATGGTCGTCATAGCGGCGCAGGCGGATGGCCTCTTGTGCAAAAGGCTGGGCCGCAAACTGCATCGCCTCTTTGGGCGTGAAGGGCCCGCCCTGCAGCACCAGGCTGTGCTGCGATGCAGGCGACAGCGTCTCCCAATACCCCGGCTCCATGGTGCACAGGTAGCGCTTGGCATCCACATGCAGGCGGATGGGCTCCAGCACCGCGTCGGGCAGCAGGCCCCGCAAGAACGGGATGGCCATGTACTGGTGCAGGTCGTCCTGCTCGGCCGTGTCGCCACCCGGTGCCAGCAGGTGGCCCAGGTCGTGCAGCAAGGCCGCCGCGACCGTCGCGGGGGTTTCGCCCGATTTTTCGGCCCACTGCGCGCACTGCAGTGCGTGCTCCAGCTGGCTGACCGCCTCGCGGCCGTACTGGTTCACGCCCTGGGTGGCGAGCAGGTGGGCGATGTCTTCAAGGCTCAATGCCATGGAATCTTCCTAAAAACTTGGAGCGGCTAACAGAACTCAGCGAAGCGGTTCTGGCTAGGCGCTGCGTCGCTGGCAGTACGAGTGGTACGACAAGGCGCGGCAACAACGCCAGAAGAGTTTTGTTCGCCGCTCTCAGACCAAGGCCTTGCGGATGCGGGCCGACACCAGGTCGATAACACTCACCGTGACCACGATGATGAGCATGACCGCGCAGGTCTCGGCGTACTGGAAGCCCCGGATGATTTCCCACAGCACCACGCCAATGCCCCCGGCGCCCACCATGCCCACCACCGAGGCCGAGCGCACGTTGGCCTCAAAGCGGTACAGCGTGTACGAGATCCACAGCGGCATAACCTGCGGGATCACGCCGTAGATGATTTCGTGCAGTGCGCTCGCACCGGTGGAGCGGATGCCTTCCACGGGCTGCGGGTCAATCGCCTCCACGGCTTCGGAGAACAGCTTGGCCAAGGTGCCCGAGGTGTGGATCCACAGCGCCAGCACTCCTGCAAACGGCCCCAGGCCCACGGCCACCACGAACAGCATGGCAAACACCATTTCGTTGATGGCGCGGAACGCATCCAGCACGCGGCGCACCGGCTGGTACACCCACCAGGGCACGATGTTGGACGAGGCCAGCAGCGCCAGCGGCACGGCAGTGAGCACCGCCAGGGCCGTGCCCCACAGCGCGATCTGCAGCGTGACCAGCATCTCCTGCACGTACAGCTGCCATTGCGAGAAGTTGGGCGGAAAGAACTCCGCCGCGTAGCGCGCCATGTTGCCCGAGTCGTTCAGCAGGTCGAGCGGGCGCATATCGGCGCCCTTCCAGGACGCCGCCAGCAGCACCAGCAGGATGCCCCACGACAGGTACCAGCCCAGGCTGCGCTTGGGCGCGGTAGAGCTGGCCAGCTGGGCCAGCGAGGGATTCAGAGCAGAGGACATGCGGACACCTGGGCTGCAAAAACCAGCGGCTTACTTCAGCGACGCCAGCTGCTGGTCGATCTCGGCCAGGCGGGTCTTCTTGTCGGCGTCGGCCAGTGTGGCGTCGGCCTCGATCTTGTTGCGCTTGCCGAACAGGTCCAGCTGGCGGATGGGCGTGAGCTGGGCATTGCTCGACGGCTTGAAGCCCGACAGCTTGGAGATCTTCATCACGATCTCTTTTTCGCGCGCATCGGTCTTGGCGTAGTTGTAGAAGAAGTCCTTGATCTTGGCCTTGGCGGCTTCAGGCAGCTCTTTGTGCATCACCAGCGGGTCCAGCGCGATCAGCGGCGAGGTCCACACGATCTTGATGTCCTTGAACTTCTCGGGCTGGCGTTCCTTGATTTTGTCGAGGTTCTCGCTGTTGTTCGTGGCCACATCCACCTGCTTGTTGGCTACGGCGAGTGCATTGGTTTCGTGGTTGGCACTGCGCACAATTTTGAAATGCGTCTTCACATCGATCTTGTTCTGCGCAAAGGCGTAATAGCCCGGCACCAGAAAGCCCGAGGTGGAGTTGGGGTCGCCATTGCCAAAGCTCAGCGACTTGCCGTTCTTGAGCACATCGTCCAGCGTGTTGTAAGGGCTGTCCTTGTGCACGATCAGGTGCGAGTAGTAGCCCTGCGTGCCGTCGGCGTTCACCATCTGCGCGAACACTTCACCATTGGCGCGGTCCACGGCTTCCATGGCCGACTTGTTGCCCAGCCAGGCCACCTGCACCTTGTTGAAGCGCATGCCTTCGATGATGCCGGCGTAATCCGGCGCAAAGAAAGCGCGGATCTTGAAGCCCGTCTGCTTGGCCATGTCATCCAGCAAGGGCTGCCAGTCGGCCTTGAGATTTTGCGTGGCTTCCGTGGAGATGATGCCGAAGTTGATCTCCTGGGCGTGGGCGCCAGAAAGACCCAGACCCAGCGCAAACGCTGCACACAGTTTCTTGAACATGGGAAGACTCCGAAAAGAGGAACAAAAGAAGGGCTGCCCGGTCAGGCGGCCTGAACCATCGCGGGGGACCACTGGGGCGCGGGCATAGGCGCCGTCACGGGTGTCGTCGGGGCGGCAGCTGCATCCGACAGAATTTCGTCGGCGTGCACGCCATAGAGGCTGCGCAGCAAGGCAGGCGTGAGGGCCGCCGAGGGGCCGTCGTACACCACCTGGCCGTGGTGCAAGGCCACCACGCGGGGGCAGTATTTGATGGCCACATCCACCTGGTGCAGCGACACGATGACGGTGCAACGGTCTTCGCGGTTGATGCGGGCCAGGATGTCCATGACCTTGCGCGAGGACTCCGGGTCGAGCGAGGCAATGGGCTCATCGGCCAAGACCACCTTGGCGCCCTGCACCAGCGTGCGGGCAATGGCCGCGCGCTGCTGCTGCCCGCCGGACAAGGTAGAGGCACGTTGCGCATGGCACTCTAGAGGCACGTTGCGCATGGCACTCGGCAATGCCCACGCGGCCCAGGGCTTCGAGTGCCATAGCGCGCTCGTGCGGCTTGAACATGCGCAGCCAGCCGCGCCAGCGGGGCGTGCGGTGCAGCAGGCCCACCAGCACGTTCATCAACACGGGCAAACGGTCCACCAGGTTGAACTGCTGAAACACAAAGCCCACCTGCGAACGCACCTTGCGGATGTCGCTGTGGATGCGTCCGCCCTGCTGCACGCAGCGGCCATCGACCTCGATCAGCGAATCGCTGGCCGCATCGGCCACCACCAGACCCGCCACATGGCGCAGCAGGGTGGACTTGCCCGAGCCCGAAGCACCGATCAGCGCCACCATCTCGCCGCGCTGCACGGTGAGGTTGATGTCGCGCAGGGCATGTTTGCCGTTGGCGAAGTGCTTGTTCAGTTGGTGGATGTGCAGTGCGGCAGTCATGGCAGCCTCCTGAGGGGGTTAAGTCGTCTAGACAACCGAAGTGTGGTTGCCACGCGTGACAGTGCTTTGACAGTTGGGAGAAGTTTGGATGTCAGAGAGCGGTCTACAGCACCCGCTGCCCTTCGCGCCACACGCCACGCACCACGGCCTGGCGGCCCCCATCGGGCAGCTCGGCCATGTGCACCTGCACCAGGTCCGCACGCAGGCCCGGAGCCAGCGCGCCCCGGTCGGTCATGCCTGCCGCCTTGGCGGGGTTGCGGGTGACGGTAGCCACAGCCTGTGGCAGGGGCAGGATGTCATCCTGCACCAGCCGCATCACCGCGCTCAGCAGGCTGCCGGGCACATAGTCGGACGAGAGGATGTCCAGCAGCCCCCGTCGCGCCAGGTCGGCAGCCGCCACATTGCCCGAGTGCGATCCGCCACGCACCACGTTGGGCCCGCCCATCACCGTGAGCAGGCCCCGCTCGTGTGCCGCCTGGGCCGCAGCCAGCGTGGTGGGAAACTCCGACATCGCCGCCCCTTCGGCATGGGCCTGCTCCACATGGGCCACCGTGGTGTCGTCGTGGCTGGCCAGCGAGATGCTGTGCGTGCGGCTGTAATCTACAAAGTACGCACGGTGCGGCTCGGCATACTGCGCCTGCAGCGTGGCCGCGTGCGCCACCTGGCGCTCGAACTTCTCGGCGCTCCAGCCCTTCTTGCCGGTGTAGTAGGTGCGCGCCTGCTCGATGTTCTCCCACTGGCGCTGGCCCGGGGTATGGTCCATCAGCGAGATCAGCGACAGGCGCGGGTGCCCGCGGAAGGGCTCGAACAGGTCGATGGTGTTGGGCGCAGGCAGCTCGCAGCGCACATGCAGGTGGTGGTCGGCCCGCAGCAGGTTGCGCTCGGTGCAGGTGTCGATGGTGTCGAGCACGCGGTTCCAGGCGCTGCCGCGCAGGCTGTCCACATCGGCCTCGCCCACGCCCAGCGCGTCCAGCACCGTGGTGATGCCTGCGGCCGCAATCTCGGCGTCGTGCGCCAGCAGTGCGGGCATCTCGGCCCATTGCACCTTGGGTCGCGGCATCAGGTGGCGCTCGAAGTTGTCGGTGTGAATTTCCACCAGGCCCGGCAGCAGGTAGTCGCCGCCCAGGTCGATGCCCTGCAAGGCCGATGTGCCACCGCCGTCCACCGACGCGATGCGCCCGCCATCCACCTGCAGACTGCCCAACACCACTTCGCCCGGCAGCACCATGCGGGCGTTCTTGAACACGGTCGCAGTCATGCCGATGCTCCCCGGAAGTCACCCACGTTCACGCGGCGCGTGGCCACTGCCGCACCCACCTGCGCATCGTGAAAGATGCCCACCAGGGCGGCGCCGCGCGCCACGGCCTCGCGGATCATGGCAATCACGGTCTCGGTGTTGGCCGCGTCGAGCGACGCGGTGGGCTCGTCCAGCAGCAACAGCGGCTTGGGCTTGATCATGTTGCGGGCGATGTTGATGCGCTGCTGCTCTCCTCCGGAGAACGTGGCGGGTGGCAGATGCCACAGCCGCTCCGGGATGCTCAGACGGGTCAGCCACTGGCGGGCGGCCTCACGCGCTGCCTCGATGCCCGCAGGGTCGTCGCCCGCGTCTTCGGCCAGCGGCTCGGCCACCACATCCAGCGCCGACACGCGCGGGATGACCCGAAGGAACTGGCTCACATAACCCACGGTGTCGCGCCGCAGCTGCACCAGCGCACGCGGTGTGGCCTGCGTCACGTCCACCACGGCGCCGTCGGCCGAGCGCACGGTGATGCTGCCCGCGTTGGCGCGGTAGTTGGCGTAGATCATCTTGAGCAGCGTGCTCTTGCCCATGCCCGAGGGGCCGTCGAGCACCACACATTCACCGGGCCGTACATCCAGGTTCACCTGGGCCAGCACGGGCAGTTCGATGCCGTTCTGGTGGTGCAGGGTAAAGCGCTTGGCCACCCCTTGCATCTGGAGAATGGGCGCAATGGAAGGCTGGTTCATGGCTGCAGTACCGAAGAAACGAGGAGCTGGGTGTAGGGGTGTTGCGGGTCGTCGAGCACCTGGTCGGTCAGGCCCGCTTCGACCACGCGGCCGCGCTGCATGACCACCATGCGGTGCGCCAGCAAGCGCGCCACGGCCAGGTCGTGCGTGACGACAATGGCCGCCAACTGCATTTGCCGCGTGAGCTGCCGCAGCAGGTCCAGCAGGCGCGCCTGCACCGATACATCGAGGCCCGAGGTGGGTTCGTCCATGAACACCAGGCGGGGCTGGGTGACGAGGTTGCGCGCAATCTGCAGGCGCTGACGCATGCCGCCCGAAAACGTGCGCGGTGCATCGTCGATGCGCGCCGCGTCGATCTCCACACGCTGCAGCCATTCCGTGGCCGTGGCGCGCAGGCGGCCGTAGTGGCGCTCGCCCAGCCCCATCAGGCGCTCGCCCACGTTGGCACCGGCGGACACATCCATGCGCAGGCCGTCCGCCGCGTTCTGGTGCACAAAGCCCCAGTCGGTACGGGCCAGCAGGCGCTGCTGCGCTTCGGTCATGGCATAGATGTCCTGCAGCTCGCCACTGCGCTGGCGGAACTGCACCAAGCCTTCGTCAGGGGCGCTGCGCGCCGCGATGGCGTTGAGCAGCGTGGACTTGCCGGAGCCCGACTCGCCCACCACGGCGAGCACCTCGCCGGGCCACAGGTCAAAGGACGCGCCTTGCAGCGCCACACGGTCGCCATAGCGCTTGCTGACATTGCGCACGCTCAGCAGCGGCGCAGAAGGTTCGGGGTGATTCATGTGAGGGTCTCGACAACAAAGCTCAGGCCATGCTGCGCAAAGCCCAGGGATTCATAGAAGGCATGCGCGCCCTTGCGGCGGGCGTTGGACGAGAGCGCGAGCTTGTAGCAGCCCGCGTCGCGCGCCTGCTGCATGGCGTGGGCCATCATCTGGCGGCCAATGCCACGGCCCTGCTGGTCCTGCGCCACCACCACGTCTTCCACGATGGCCGAGGGCGTGCCCCGGTGCGCCAGGTTGTGCATGACGAGCAGCGCATAGGTGCCCACCACGGCGCCGTGCTGCGCGGGGTCGCCGGCCACCCACAGGCGGTAGCTGGGGTAGCGGGCGAACTGGGCCCACACGGCCTGGGCTTCTTCCAGGGTCAGCACGTCGGCCGGGCTGTCTTCAATGGCGGCATAAAGCGCCAGCACGCTCTCCAGGTCGGCCTGCCGGGCTTCGCGGATGTGCACGGCGCTCATGCGGCGCCGCCTTCCACCTGCGCAGTTTCGGCCTGCCGTGCCTGGCGCTCCTGACAGTAGTCCGAGTCGGAACACACATGCATGCGCCCACCTTGGTCATCGGTGATGACCTCATCCAGAAAGCTGTCAGTAGCGCCGCACAGCGCACACGCGGCATCCCAGCGCTGCACCTCGAACGGGTGGTCCTCAAAACCCAGGCTCTCCACCGGCGTGTAGGGCGGCACGGCGTAGATGCGCTTTTCGCGGCCCGCGCCAAACAGCTGCAGGGCGGGGTTCATGTGCATCTTGGGGTTGTCGAACTTGGGGATGGGCGACGGTGCCATCACGTACCGGCCATTGACCAGCACCGGGTAGTCGTAGGTGGTGGCGATGTGGCCGTAGCGCGCGATGTCTTCGTAGAGCTTGACGTGCATGAGCCCGTACTCGGCCAGGCCGTGCAGGGTGCGCGTTTCCGTCTCGCGCGGCTCCAGGCGCTGCATGGGCTCGGGCACCGGCACCTGGTAGACGATGACCTGGCCTTCGGCCAGCGGCGTCTCGGGGATGCGGTGGCGCGTCTGGATCAGCGTGGCCTCGCGCGTACGGGTGGTGGTGGCTACGGCCGTGGTGCGCTCGAAGAAGCGGCGGATGTTGACGGCATTGACCGTGTCGTCCGAGCCCTGGTCAATGACCTTGAGGCAGTCCTGCGGGCCGATGATGGACGCGGTGACTTGAATGCCACCCGTGCCCCAGCCATAGGGCAGCGGCATCTCGCGCGAGCCAAACGGCACCTGGTAGCCGGGTATGGCCACGGCCTTGAGGATGGCGCGGCGGATCATGCGCTTGGTGCGCTCGTCCAGGTAGGCAAAGTTGAAGTGGCCGTCCACCGGTGCGGCGTCTGCGGGCAGGCCCATCACGGCAGGTTCCAGGGGCGCGTTCATGCGGCATCCTCCTCGGCGGGGGTTGTGGGGTGGGCGGCAGCGGCACGCATCTTGCGCACCAGCTCCAGCTCGGACTGAAAGTCCACGTAGTGCGGCAGCTTCAGGTGCTGCACAAAGCCCGAGGCCTCCAGGCTGTCGCTGTGGCCCAGCACAAACTCCTGCATCTGTGCGGGGGACTCGACGAGTTCGCCCAGCTCATCGGCGCGCAGGGCGCGGTCCACCAGGCTCATGGCCATGGCCTTGCGTTCGCTGTGGCCAAACGCCAGGCCGTAGCCGCGCGTGAACTGCGGCGGCTGGCTCTTGCTGCCCGCAAACTGGTTCACCATTTCGCACTCCGTGATCTCGATATCGCCGATGTCGATGGCAAATCCCAGCTCTTCGGGCACGATTTCCACCGCCACAGTGCCCAGCCGCACTTCGCCCACAAAGGGGTGCGAGTGCGAGTAGCCGCGCTGCGTGGAATACGCCATGGCGAGCAGGAAGCCCTCGTCGCCACGTGCCAGGTTTTGCAGGCGCGTGGCCCGGTTGGCAGGGAAGCGCAACGGCTCGCGGGTCAGGTCCGTGGGGGCCGGGTCGCCCGGTGGGACGGAGCGGGTCTCGATCAGACCTTCGTGGTTGAGCAGGTCGACCACACGCGGTGTGGGGCTTGGCGGTGTTGCGGACGGCGCTGCGGCAGTGCCAGCAGACTCCATCCCATGGCCCTCGGCCAGCAGCTTGAAGTCCAGCAGGCGCTGGGTGTAGTCGTAGGTGGGGCCCAGCACCTGCCCGCCGGGCAGATCCTTGAAGGTGGCGGAGATGCGCCGGTCCAGTGCCATGCGGCTGGTGTCCAGCGGGCAGGTGGTGCCCAGGCGCGGCAGCGTGGCACGGTAGGCGCGCAGCAAAAAGATGGCTTCCACCAGGTCGCCCGCCGCCTGCTTAATGGCAAGGGCCGCAAGCTCGGGGTCGTACACCGATCCCTCGGTCATGACGCGGTCCACCGCCAGCTTGAGCTGCTGGCGGATCTGCGCTACCGAGAGTTCAGGCTGCGAGACATCGCCCCGGCGCTGGCGGGCCAACAACTGGTAGCTGTTGAGAATGGCGGCTTCTCCGCCTTTGACGGCTACGTACATGCTCAGGCCTCCTGAAGGGCAGTGGCACCGCGCGTTGCCCGCGTGGTGCGTGGCAGACCCACGATGTGGTCCGCAGTGGCCAGCAGCAGATCCACACCACGTGGAAACACCCCATGGTTGGCCGCCCACTGGGCCTCGAAGTCGTCGGGCAGGCCATCCACCTGCAAGGCCGCCACATCCCGGATGCCGGGGCCGCGCAAGTGCCATGCATCACTCGCGTCCGTCGTGGTGGCGGCGGCACGCGATACATCGACCACGCAAGTCGCTGACTGATCGGGGTAGATGTCGGTACCCAGGGCCAGACCGTTCAGGGCAGGCAGCGCATCACCCTGCGCCACCCACACAAAACGGGCTTGCGCAGCGTCGGCCACCAAAGTACAGCCTGTGTGAAAGCGCAGCCAGGCACCGGCATCACTGGCTGCCAGCCTGGGCGAGAGCCACAGCGTGCAGTCGCTGTCGAGCAGCGCCAGCAGCACGGCAGCCGATGCGGCATGCCCCACAGCGGGCGTCTGCGCGTCGTGGTCTACCGCCACCGTGCGGCCGGGGTGCGACAGCGCCTGCAGTACGGCGCGGAATACCGCCTGGCTGCCAAAGGCTTCGTTCGAGAATCCGGCACCCAGCGATGCCAAGGGGTTCGTGCTCATTCGGTGTCCTCGTCGTTGTCGGCACCGCTTTCGCGCGCCACGGTGAAAAAGTCCACCTTGGTGCTGGCCGCACGCGCCTGGCGCTCGGCCTGGGTGTTGCGCAGGTGGTTACGGATGGGTTCGAGCAGTTGTGCGTCCAGCACCGGTTGCTGAACAGGGTCTTGCAGCAGCGCATCGGCCAAGGCCGCCAGCTGCACCTGGCGGTGCGACCGTCCCAGCACGTAGGCCACGCCCACAGTGGCCTCGGCGGCGTCCGATGCGTCGGCCACACGCAGCGCGCAGCGGGTGACGGTGACCTCGCCCAGGTTGAAGCGCTCGCCCGTGCCACCGGCGCGGCCCTGCACCATCATCAGGCCGGTCTCTGGCGCACGCAGCCAGCGCGCGGGGCGCATGGCATGCTCGTGCAAGGCAGATTCGAGCAGCCCCAGCGGCGCCCGGGCCAGCAGCGCCATCCAATGCGCGCGGCCCAGGGGGCGGCCCGGCCCCGGGTTGTCAAAGGCTTGAAACATGGAAGTGGTACCCTGAAAGTTGTATAGACAAATTGAACAACTGGCGCCAGCTTAAAGAGCGCGCATGTAGGTTTCATGACAGCCAGCACCACCTCTCTCACGACCTCGCTGCAGGTCCCGCAAGCACCACCACTGCGCCCTGCGCGCGACAGCTTCTGGACGCGCATAGCCGCCGAGCTGGCCGAGGCCATCGGCAGCGGCGTCTATCCGCCAGGCCAGCGACTGCCCTCGGAGCACGCGCTGGCCGAGCAGTTCGGCGTGAACCGCCACACCATCCGCCGCTCGCTCGCCAGCCTGTGCAGCCAGGGGCTGGTGCGCATCACGCAGGGCAGCGGCACCTATGTCGAAGACTTTGCGGTGGACCTGGTGCTGGGCAAGCGCACGCGCCACCAGCAGGGCCTGGCGCAGGCGGGGCTGCGCGGCAGCCTCGTGGTGCTGCAGGCCCAGACCACACGCGCCACAGCAGCGCTGGCCAAGGCGCTGCAGGTGCCCGCGCGCAGCCCGCTGCTGGCACTGCGCGTTCGGGGCGACGCCGAGGGCCAGCCCCTGCACATCAGCGAGCGCTACTTTCCCCTGCCCCGCTTCGAGAACCTGGCGGTCGTGGTGCGCGAAACGGGCTCCATCACCGCCGGCTTCACCGCCCACGGCGTGGCCGACTACACGCGCCGCGAAAGCCGCATCACCGCCGAGCTACCGAGCGCCGAAGTAGCCGCCCAGTTGCGCCAGCCCACCTCACGCCCCGTGCTGCAGGTAGAGAGCCTGAACGTGGACCTGGCAGGCACGCCCATCGAATGGGCCCGCGCCTGGTTTGCGGGCGACCGCGTGAAACTGACCATTGACCACGATGAACACGCCTGAAATGCCACCCACCCACCACCGCTATGCGGTCTATTTCGCACCCAACCCGGGCAGCCTGGGCTGGCTGGCCGGCAGCCACTGGCTGGGGCGCTGCGCTGCGCTGCTGCAGCCGCTGCAGCAGCTCGCCATCGACGGCGTGGCGGCGGACGACCTGCACCGCCTGACCGCAGCGCCCCGCCGCTACGGCTGGCACGCCACACTCAAGGCGCCGTTTGCACTGGCACCCGGCACCGACTGGATCACGCTGCACCAGGCCGTGCAGTCCGTGGCGCGCGGGCTGCAACCCTTTGTGCTGCCGCCCATGCAGGTGCAGCGCATCGACGACTTTCTGGCGCTGGTGCCCCCGGCGTTGCACCCCGCCAATGCGCAGATCCAGGAGACCGCCGCCACCTGCGTGACGGCGCTGCAGCCCTTGGCAGCGCCCCTGTCCGAGGCCGACCTGGCCCGGCGCCGTGCAGCGGGGCTCACCGCCCGGCAGGACGCGCTGCTGCAGCAATGGGGCTACCCGTTTGTGCTGGACGAGTTCCGATTCCACATGTCGCTCACCGGGAGTCTGGCGCAGGTGGACCCGCCAACGCAGGCGCTGGTGTTCGAGGCCGCGCAGGAGTTCTTCTCGGACCTGCCCATCCTGAAGTTCAACAGCCTGGCCTTGTTCGCAGAGCCTACGCCCGGCGCGGACTTTGTGCTGCTGGACCACCTGGAGATGGGCGCATGACCACCGGCAGACTGATTTACTGCATGGGTCCATCGGGTGCGGGTAAGGACAGCCTGCTGGACTGGTTGCGGGCACACCTGCCCACCCCGTGCCCCGTACACTGGGCGCAGCGCACCATCAGCCGCTCCGCCATGCCGGGTGGCGAAGCCCATGAAAGTGTGTCGCCCGAAACGTTTGTTGCTTTGCGCCACGAACTGGCCTTTGCCCTGCACTGGGAAGCCAACGGCCTGGGCTACGGCGTGCGGCATGCACAACTGGCGCCGCTGGCCCAAGGCCACTGGGTGCTGCTCAATGGCTCGCGCGCCTACCTGCCCCAGGCCCTGGCGCGCTTCCCGGACCTCGTGGCGGTGCACATCACCGCCAGCCCGCTGGTGCTGCGCGAGCGGCTGCTGTCGCGGGGCCGCGAGACGCGCGAAGAGGTGGAGGCCCGGGTGCAGCGCGCGCTGGCCTACAGCCCGCCGCCGGGCGCGGCCAGCCTGGAGGTGCACAACGACGGCGCGCTGGGCGATGCGGGCCAGCAACTGTTGAACGCGCTGGAGCAGTTGCCGGGCTGGCCCCTGCACAGTGGCGAACTTTCACGGCAACAACCTGCCTATTCATAACCCTTGCCATCCCGTCAGCCATCCACAGCACCCACCATGACTGCCATCACCATCTATCACAACCCCAAATGCGGCACGTCCCGCAACACCCTCGCCATGATCCGCAACAGCGGCGTGGAGCCCGAGGTCATTGAATACCTCCAAACCCCGCCCGACCGCGCCACGCTGGTGGCGCTGATTGCTGCCACGGGCGAGCCGGTGATCAACGCCGTGCGAACCAAGGAAGCGATCTTCAGCGAGCTGCAATTGGATGCACCGGGCGTCACCGACGCACAGCTCATCGACGCGATGCTGCAGCACCCCATCCTCATCAACCGCCCCATCGTGGTCACGCCCCTGGGCACGCGGCTGTGCCGCCCGTCCGAGAAGGTGCTGGACATCCTGCCCGCGCCCCAGCAAGGCGCCTTCACCAAGGAGGATGGCGAAGTCGTCATCAACGCGCAGGGCCAGCGTGTCTGAGACCACCGCACACCCCCATGCCGTAGCGCGCCGCGCGGCATGAGCGCCGCGTCACCACGCTGGACCGTGGCGCGCCTGGGCACGGCCCAGACGCTGGCCTGGGCCTCGTCCTACTACCTGCCTGCCATGCTGGCCGCGCCCATGGCGCGTGACCTGGGTGTGGCCACTCCCACGGTGTTCGCGGCGTTTTCCGTGGCGCTCATCGTGTCGGCGCTGCTCGGGCCTTTCGCGGGCCGAGCCATTGACCGCCATGGCGGCCGCCCGGTGCTGGTGGGCACCAACCTGTTGTTTGCCGCCAGTCTGTCCGGCATGGCGCTGGCGCAAGGCCCGGTGGGGCTGTTTGCCGCCTGGGTGCTGATGGGCGTGGCCATGGGGTCGGGCCTGTACGAGGCCGCTTTTGCCACGCTGGTGCGGCTGTACGGCCAGGGCGCGCGCAGCGCCATCACCGGCATCACGCTGATCGCGGGGTTTGCCAGCACCGTGGGCTGGCCGCTGTCGGCCTGGATGGAGACGCAGTGGGGTTGGCGCGGAGCGTGCGCGGGCTGGGCCGCATTGCACTTGCTGGTGGGCGTGCCGCTCAATGGCTGGCTGCCACGCGCCGCCGCCGCAGACAAGGCCCCCGAACCATCGACGGACGCCATCGCAGCGCCCACCACAGAACCGGCCGTATCCGCCCCGCCCACTCCAGCACATCCGCTGCGCACCACCGTGCTGCTGTCCTTTGTGTTTGCGGTCACCTGGTTCACCAGCACAGCCATGGCAGCCCACCTGCCGCGCCTGCTGCAGGCCAGCGGTACGTCGCTGCAGGCGGCAGTGGCAATGGCCGCGCTGGTGGGCCCTGCGCAGGTGGCGGCACGCCTGCTGGAGTTTGGTTTTCTGCGCCGCCTGCACCCGCTGCTGTCGGCCCAGCTGGCTGCCGCCGCACACCCCGTGGGCGCGGGCCTGCTGATGGTGCTGGGCGGGCCTGCTGCGGCAGCATTTACCGTGCTGCACGGGGCAGGCAACGGGATACTGACCATTGCCAAGGGCACGCTGCCACTGGTGCTGTTTGGGCCAGCAGGCTATGGCGCCCGCCAGGGCCTGATGATGGTGCCCGCCCGCGTGGCGCAGGCGTTTGCACCGGTGCTGTTTGGCATGCTGCTGGACAGCGCCGGGGCGGCCGCCCTGTGGCTCACCACACTGCTGGGCCTGGCCGCGTTGGGAGCGCTGTGGCTGCTGCGGCCCATGGCGAGGGCCTGAACGAGCTATCAATCCATCGGTCAGCCGCGCGGCACCACAAACTCCTTCCGCGCCGCGAGCGCTGCGGGGCGCGAGTGACAGCCTTCCAGGTGGTCGTTGACCAGACCCATCGCCTGCATGAAGGCGTACACCGTGGTGGGGCCTACAAAACTCCAGCCCCGTTTCTTCAGGTCCTTGGACATGGCAATCGATGCGGGCGACGTGGACAGGGTGCGCGCCACTTCGCGCGTGATGCGCTCGGGCCGGTCGGTGGCAGCGGGCTCGTAGCGCCAGGCGTAGTGCGCGAGCGAGCCGAACTCGCGCTTGAGCTCCAGAACGCGGCGCGCGTTGTTGATGGAGGACTCGATCTTGCCCCGGTGGCGCACGATGGCAGCGTCCAGCACCAGGCGCTCGACATCGCCCGGGCCGAAGGCCGCAACCTGCTCGGCATCGAAGTTCGCAAACGCGGCGCGAAAACCCTCGCGCTTGTTCAGGATGGTGAGCCAGCTCAGGCCCGACTGAAAGCCCTCCAGGCAGATCTTCTCGAACAGCCGCCGGTCGTCCGCCACGGGGAAACCCCACTCGTGGTCGTGGTAGTGGCGGTAAAACGGCGTGGCCTGGCACCAGATGCAGCGTGGGCAACCGGCCTCGTCGGCAAACAGGCCGGCAGGCAGGTCGGGGGTGGGTTCAGCGGTCATGCGCTGCATTCTAGAAACCGCACCGGCCACACTGCTGACACCCCTTCAAACGCGCCGCGCAATCTGCCCATAAACTGCCCACATGCGCCAGCTTCTCCTCCATCTGCGAGCAGTATCTCCCCTCATGATCAGCCTTGCCCTGGCGGGCTGCGCCAGCACCACCGGCCCCACCAGCATGCTGGGCTACTACTGGCAGTCGGTGCAGGGGCACATGCAGATCATGCAGGCGGCCGAGCCCATCGACCGCTGGATCGCCCGCACCGACATCCCACCCGCCCTGCGCGAGCGGCTGCAACTGGCGCAGCGCGCCCGTACCTTTGCCGTGGCCGAGCTGGGCCTGCCTGACAACGCCAGCTACCGCCGCTATGCGGACCTCAAACGCCCCGCCGCCGTCTGGAACGTGGTGGCCGCGCCGCCGTACTCCCTCACGCTGCACACCTGGTGCTTCCCGGTGACGGGTTGCATTGGCTATCGGGGCTACTTCACCGAGGCTGCCGCGCAGGCCGAGGCGGCGGAGCTGGCCACACAGGGCCTGGAGGTGGAGGTGTATGGCGTGCCCGCGTATTCCACGTTGGGCTATATGAACTGGGCGGGCGGCGACCCACTGCTGTCCACCTTCATAGCTTGGCCCGAGGGCGACTTCGTGCGCCTACTGTTCCACGAGCTGGCGCACCAGGTGGTCTATGCCAAGAACGACACCTTGTTCAACGAGTCCTTTGCCACGGCGGTGGAGCGCATCGGCGTTGCGCAGTGGCTGGCAACCCAGTCCACCCCGGAGGCCCGCAAGGCCTTTGCCACCAGCGAGGCACGGCGCAGCGCCTTCCGCGCGCTGACCCGTGCCACGCGCGCTCGGCTGGCAGCCATTTATGAACAAAAAGAGGCTCTAGCGCTGGATGATCAAGCGCTAGCAGCTATGAAAAGTGAAGCAATGGAGGCTTTTCGCACCGGCTACGCAGCCCTGCGCACGCAATGGCTGGACACATCCAGCGGGGGGGCACCCCAAGCCACCACCGCCCAGGTGGCGGGCTACGACCGCTGGGTGGCCAAGGCCAACAACGCCAGCTTTGCCGCCCAGGCTGCCTACGATGAACTGGTGCCCGCGTTCGAAGCCCTGTTCGAACGCGAGGGCCGCGACTGGCCCCGGTTTTATGATGCCGTACGGCAACTGACGCAGCAGCCCCAGCCACAACGGCACGAGGCGCTGCGCGCCCTTCTATCTGATACCCAACACCTCAAGGAGACACCCGGTGCCTGACATCCATATCCACCGCGACCACCACCTGGGCTTCAAGGAGGCCCGCAAGGTCGCCTTCTCCTGGGCCGAAAAGGCCGAAGAAAAATTCGACATGGAGTGCACCTACGAAGAGGGCGAGACGGAAGACCTGCTTACATTCACCCGCTCGGGCGTCAAGGGCACGCTGCTGGTGGATGCACACCAATTCGAGATGAAGGCGCAGCTCGGTTTTCTGTTCGGCGCGTTCAAGGACCGCATCGAGGCCGAAATTGGTGAACAGCTCGACGCCCTGCTCAATGCACCCCACCCCGGCACCAAGAAGCCCGCTGCCGACAAGAAGAAGCACGCAGCCGAGGCAGGCGCAGACAAGCCGGGCACCAAGGCGGCGGCCAAACCTGCCGCCAAAGCCAAGAAGGCCTAGCCACCAGGGCCGTCACCATGACATCCACCGCCACGGACACTGCCGCCCACAGCCCGGCGTTTGACACCCTCTCCACGCTGCTCCACACCCGCTATAGTTGCCGCGCTTTTTTGCCCGAGCCGCTGCCGCGCGCCACCATCGAAGCCATCCTGGCCACCGCGCAACGCACGGCCTCGTGGTGCAACGCGCAGCCCTGGCAGCTCACCATTGCCAGCGGCGCCACGCTGGATCGCCTGCGCAGCGCGCTGCAGTCGCACATGGCCACCGCAGCCCCTGCGCCCGACCTGCCCTGGCCACGCGAATACCGGGGCGTGTACCAGGAGCGGCGGCGCGAATGTGGCTGGGGCCTGTACGAAGCCCTGGGCATTGCCAAGGGCGACCGCGAGGCCTCAGCGCAGCAGGCGGCGCAGAACTTCACGATGTTCGGCGCGCCCCATGTGGCCATCGTCACCAGCGACGAGGCGCTGGGCGTCTATGGCGCAGTGGACTGCGGTGCGTATGTGAGCAACTTCATGCTGGCTGCGCACAGCCTGGGCGTGGGCTCCATCGCGCAGGCGGCGCTCGCGTCCTACCCCGGCGTGCTGCGCGAGGTACTGGGCATTGGCGAGGACCGCAGCATCGTCTGCGGCATCTCGTTGGGCATGGCAGACCCTGCTCACGCGGCCAACCATTTCCGCACCACACGCGCCGATCCGGCCAGCAGTGTGGTGTGGCGAGACTGAGAGGGCGTGACCGGACGGACGTCAGGCGGCAGCGCGCAGCAGGGGGTTGTGCGTGCGCAGCAGCCCAAACAGGTTCTTGGGGTCTGACAGCTCCGGGATGAGTTCGATGGGTTGGCCCATGCCCAGCTCGGTGGCCGCATCGCGCAAGAATCGCAGTGCAGAAAAGTCCTCCAGCGCAAAACCCACGGAGTCGAACACCGTCACCGCCGCATCGCTGGCCCGGCCGGTGTGCTGACCTGCCAGCACTTCCCACAGCTCGGTCACCACAAAGTCGGCAGGCAACTGCTGGATGTCGCCTTCGATGCGTGTCTGCGGGGTGTATTCCACAAACACCTGGGCCTGGCGCAGCACGTCGGCGTGCAGCTCGGTCTTGCCGGGGCAGTCGCCGCCCACAGCGTTGATGTGCATGCCGGGCACCAGCATGTCGGGCGTGAGGATGGTGGCGTTGGTCTTGTCAGCCGTCACCGTGGTGACGATGTCGGCACCGCGCACGGCCTCGGCCGTGCTGGTGCAGACCACGGTGCGCAGGCCCGTGCCTTGCAGGTTGGCCTGCAGCTTGGCAGTGGCGGCCGGGTCCGTGTCAAACAGCCGCAGCGTGGTGACGCCCAGCAGGTGGTGGAAGGCCAGCGCCTGGAACTCGCTTTGGGCGCCGTTACCGATCAGCGCCATGGTGCGGCTGCCAGGCCGCGCCAGGGCGCGGGCGGCCACGGCCGACATGGCGGCGGTGCGCAGGGCGGTGGTGAGGGTGAGTTCGCTCAGCAGCAACGGCGCGCCGGTGGCTACATCGGCCAGCACGCCAAACGCCATCACCGTCGGCAGGCCCCAGCGCGTGTTCTTGGGATGGCCGTTGACATACTTGAACGCATAGGTCTGGTCGTCGGCAATCGGCATGAGTTCGATCACGCCATCGCGCGAATGGCTGGCCACACGTGCGGATTTGTCGAACGCGCCCCAGCGCAGAAAGTCGGACTGGATGTAGTCGGCAATGCCGCGCAGGAAGGCCTCGACGCCTTTGCGCTGCACCAACTCGACGACATCGGGCGCACTGAGGTAGAGGGTGGAAAAGTGGTTCTTGGAAGGCATGGTGCTTGTCTCCAGGTGGGATACAAGCAGTGTCCCGGAGCAACGCAGCAATGGGAATTGCCCAAACTGCCGCATGTTGTGGAGTGGTTTGCCGGTATGGCAGAACAAATTGCCACTTTGCACAATCGTCGGCCCCAGCGCCATGGGGGCATGGGGGCATGGGGGCGCTATCCTCCCGCATCCGGCACATTCCACGCACGTCCGACAACATTCCGCACCATGACGCAACCCCAAGTCCTCATCAGCGAAGTCGGCCCGCGCGATGGCCTGCAGTCCGTCAAAGCCACCATGCCCACGGCCGACAAGCTGCGCTGGATCGACGCCCTGGTGGCCGCCGGGCTGCGCGAGATTGAAGTGGGCTCGTTCGTGCCTGCCCGCCTGCTGCCCCAGATGGCCGATGTGGCCGAGGTGGTGCGCCACGCGCTGACCCACCCTGGCATCACTGTGATGGCGCTGGCCCCCAACCTGCGCGGCGCCGAGGCGGCCCTCGCGGCAGGTGTGCACAAGGTCACGCTGCCGGTGTCGGCCAGCGCCGCCCATTCGCTGGCCAATGTGCGCAAGACGCGCGAGGCCATGGTCGAGGAAGTGCGCGCCGTGGCCCACCTGCGCGACGCGCAGGCCCCAGGCATGCTGGTGGAGGTGGGGTTGTCCACCGCCTTTGGTTGCACCCTGCAGGGCGAGGTGCCCGAGGACGACGTGATCTGGCTCGCGAGCCTGTGCGCTGAGGCCGGGGCCGACGAGGTGGGCCTGTCGGACACCACCGGTATGGCCAACCCGGCCCAGGTGCGCCGCCTGTTCACGCGCCTGCGCGCCGAGCTGGGCGCCAAGGCCGGTGCGGCCCACATGCACAACACCCGGGGCCTGGGCCTGGCCAATTGCCTGGCGGCCTACGACGTGGGGGTGCGCACGTTTGATGCGTCACTGGGTGGCCTGGGCGGCTGCCCCTATGCGCCGGGCGCGTCGGGCAACGTGGTGACGGAAGACCTGGTGTTCATGTTCGAAGCCATGGGCATTGCCACGGGGGTAGACCTGGAGCGCCTGATGGCCGCACGCGCGCCGCTGCAGGCGGGGCTGCCAGGAGAGCCGGTCTACGGCATGACGCCGGAAGCGGGACTGCCCAAGGGGTGGGTCCAGCGTTAGGCACCTTTGCCCCCAAAGAAAAAGGCGACCGAAGTCGCCTTTTTCTTTGGAGTACCGCCGTATCAGCTCAGCGAGGTGATCAGGTCCACATACTGTTGCTTGGCCTCGTCGGCACCCGTGCCCTTGAGCTTTTCCCAGGCGTCCCACTTGGCACGGCCCACCATGTCGGAGAAGCTGGGCTTCTTCTCGGTGTTGTCGCCAGCGGTGGCTTGCTTGTACAGCGCGTAGATCTTGAGCAGCGTGGCGTTGTCGGGACGCTCGCTCAGGTTCTTGGAATTGGCCACGGCGGCTTCGAAGGTGGCGTTGAGGTCGGCCATGTCGGTGTGCTCCTTGAGATCTTTGGGGGGAGGGAAAGAACGGTGTCGGCAAGGGTTTGCTGCGTTGTATCTTACGGGCTGAGCACAGTCTGGGACCGCTCAATCCATAGAGGCAAGTCCCCAAAAATCAAACAACAGGTGTACATCCGATGGTGACCCGCATTCCAGCCCCCCGCAAAGCCACTCCGGGCAAAGGCTCCAGCCCCCTGCGCACGATGCGCAACCAGGCCCCCGAGGTGGCGCGCAAGGCAGCACAGGCACTGCCCCCAGCCGCCCGAAAAGCTGCCACCGTGGTACAGAAGAACGTGCGCCGCGCAGCCACTGGCATGCTGGGCCTGTCTGGCGAACGCATGACCAAGGTAGACACCGCCTGGCTGCGCATGGATTCGCACAGCAACCTGATGATGATCAACGGGGTATGGACCCTGTCGCCCGGCATCACCTGGGACGCCCTGTGCGACCGCGTTCAGCAGCGCCTGCTGCAGTACCCGCGCTTTCGCCAGCGTGTGGTGGAAGACGCGGCGGGCGCCACCTGGGTGGAGGACCGCAACTTCGACATCGCCGCGCATGTGCTGCGCGAGAAGCTGCCCCACCAAAAAGGCCACAGCATGCAGCGCGCGCTACAGGACCGTGTGGGCGAACTCGCCATGCAGCCGCTCGATACCCGGCGGCCGCTGTGGCAAATGCACCTGATCGAAGATTTTGTGGGTGACGACGGACAGCCCGGCAGCGCGCTCATCGTGCGCATCCACCACTGCATTGCGGACGGCATTGCGCTGATCTCGGTGACCATGTCCATCGTGGACGGCGGCGCCGAACCGCCCAAGCGCACCCGCAAAGAGCGCGAGCAGGCCGCCACGGCCGAGGACTGGATTGCGGACGCGCTCATCAAGCCCTTTACCGACATGACGGTGAAGGCGCTGGATCTGGCCGGTGACGGCGCAGCCAAGTCGTTCAAGATGCTGAGCGACCCCGAGAAGACCATGCACCATGGGCTGGCTGGCACCATGGACATGGCACGCGTGGCCTACCAGTTGGTGAGCGATGCCGCTGCCCTGGCGCTGATGCCCGACGACTCACCCACGCGCCTGAAGGGCCAGCCTGGCAGCGCCAAACGTGTGGCCTGGTGCCCGCCCATCCCGCTGGAAGAAGTCAAGGCCATCGGCAAAGCGCTCAACTGCTCCATCAACGACGTGCTGCTGTCGTGCGTGGCGGGCGCCATCGGTGGCTACCTGCGCAGCCAGGGCGACGACCCCACGGGGCAGGAGATCCGCGCGATGATCCCGGTCAATCTGCGCCCCATGGAAGAGGCATGGAAGCTGGGCAACCGCTTTGGCCTGGTGCCGCTGGTGCTGCCGATTGGCGTGGCCAACCCCGTCGAGCGCGTGTACGAGGTGCGCAAGCGCATGAACGCGCTCAAGGGCAGCACCCAGCCCATCCTGGCGTTTGCGATGCTGGCCGTGGCTGGCCTGATGATCAAGCCCGCGCAGGATGCGCTGCTCAACCTGTTCGGCCGCAAGACCACGGCGGTGATGACCAACGTGCCCGGGCCCAAGGAGCAGCTGACACTGTGCGGCTCACGCGTCACCCAGTGCATGTTCTGGGTGCCGCAGTCGGGAGACATTGGCCTGGGGGTGTCCATCCTCAGCTACGGCGGCGGCGTGCAGTTTGGCGTGATCACCGACACCACGCTCTGCCCCGAGCCGCAGCAGATCATCGACGCGTTTGCGCCCGAGTTTGACCAGCTGTCGCTGCTCATGCTGATGCTGCCGTGGGGCGAATGAACCGGGGAGCATCGGTGGTGCTGAGGGCACGCTTGGTGGACCTTGCCGGGGTGCTGGTGGCCCTGGTCTGCGCGGGCGCCGCCCATGCCGCCGTCACGGAAGAACATATCCAGCAGCCCTACCCGGTGCGCGTCCAGCCCGGCGAGACCCTGCGGCAAGCGCTGAACGCCGCCACACCCATCACCGTCGACGGCCAGCGCTTTCACGGCTACACCCGCTGGAACGTGCGCTGGACCTTTCTCTGGTGGCGCGAGGCATCGGGCCGCTGCACCATCACCGAGGTCACCACCCGGCTGCGCACCCAGGTGCAATTGCCCGAACTGCACAGCGCCACACCCGCCCAGCAGGCGGTGTTCGACCGGTACCTGAGCGCCTTGTCCCGCCACGAACAGGGCCATGTCCAGTTCGGGCGCGATGCGGCGCAGGCCATTGACGAGGGCATTGCCGCACTGCCTGCTGCCCCCGACTGCGCGGCGCTGGAGCGCCAGGCCAACACGCTGGGCCACCGCCTGCTGCGCGAACACGCGGAGCGCGAGAAGCAGTACGACCGCGACACGCGGCACGGCTCATCGCAAGGCGCCAGGCTGGAGTGAAAGGCCGGGTCCATCAACAAGCGTACAGGCTTGTGCGCTATCCCCGCACCGCGCTGCGAAAGGCCGCCGACAACGCTGTCAGCGCATCGCGCGGGCGGCTGTCCTGGGTGCGTGTGTGCAGCAGCACCGGCAGGCGCGGCAGCGCAGGCAGCCCCAGGCGGGCACCCACATCCACCGCCCCCAGCGGCAGCATGCGCGGCGCCAGTGCCGCCACGCCCAGCCCGGCCATCACGGCCGCAGCCACGGCAGCAACGCCTCCACCCACAAACACCTCGGCCCAGGCGATGCCCGCAGCGTCCAGCGCCTGCCCCGCCATCGCCCGCACACCGCAGGGCTCGGCCAGCGTGGCCAGGGGCAAGGGCTCGCCCGCACGGTGCTGCCAGCCGGGGGCGGCGAACCAGCCGAAGGGCTCTTCGGCCAGCAGCTCGCCATCGCTGCGGCCCACGTGCATGCGGGCCAGCACGGCATCCAGCTCACGCCGGTCGTAGCTTTGTAGCAGGTCGCCCGACGAGCCGATGCGGATCTCGATGAGCAGCTGTGGGTCTTGCTGGTTCATGCGGGCGATCAGCGCGGGCAGCTCCGGCCCGGCCACATGGTCGCTGATGCCGATGGTCAGGCGCTGGCGGGCCTGGGCGAACGTGGCAAGGGCGCGATCGTGCGCGGCCAGCAGTTCACGCGCATGCTCCAGAAATGCCGCGCCCCGGGCCGACAGCTGCACGTGGCGCGGCGTGCGCTCGATGAGGCGGCAGCCCAGCCGGTCCTCCAGCCGCTTGAGCTTCAGACTCATCGCGCCCTGCGCCGTGCCCATGGCTTCGGCTGCGCGCGTGAAGCTGCCCAGCTCGGCAATGCGCACAAAGGCTTCGACGGCATCCAGATCCAGGGATCGCTCAACCATTTAAATTTGATATTTTTGAAATAGATATCCATAGCATATTCATATGGATAGGATTTCGCCAGCATCTTGTTCAGAAAGGATCTTGCGATGCCCCTCATCCACATTGCCATGCGCGCCGGCAAGCCTGCGGCCTACCGGCAGGCGATCTTTGACACGCTGTACCGCGCCTTGCGCGAGACCTTCAACGTGCCCGAGGACGACCAGTTCATGACCATCACCGAGCACGACGCCGCCAACTTCCGCTACAGCCCCACGTACCTGGGCGTGGCCCGCAGCGACGACGTGGTGTTCATCCAGATCACCGCCAACAACACGCGCGGCCTGGAGCAGAAAAAGGCGCTGTTTTCGCGCACCGCGCAGCTGCTGGGTGAGAGCCCAGGCCTGCGGCCCGAGGACGTGTTCATCAACATTGTCGAGGTGGCTAAGGAGAACTGGTCCTTCGGCCACGGCCTGGCGCAGTACGCGTGAGGTGATGCGCGGCACCGGGACACTAGGGGGCAAGGCCCGCCAGCAGGCGCTCCACGCTGCCCAGCACCGCCTTTACAGGCTCGCCCATCTGCACACGCACGATGGCGCCCTCCACCACCAGCGTCACGGCCTGCGCGTCGCGCACCCTCTGTGCGCCAGGGGGCAGCAGGGTGGCCAGAAGGTCCGTCATCTCATGCTTGTGGCGCTGTGCAATCTCCATCACCTCCGGCACCGTGCCGCCCAGCTCGCCCACGCTGTTGATGAAAGCGCAGCCCCGGAAGTCATCGCGGCCAAACCATTCGGCCAGCGTGGCCACCAGCGCATTCAGGCCGGACGCACCACCACGCTTTGCACCCCCATGGCGCTCCAGGGCCGCAGCAAACCATGCGATCCAGCCTGCATGGCGGTATTCAAGATAGGCGCAGATGAGATCGTTCTTGCTGGGGAAATGCCGGTAGAACGTGACCTTGGTGACCCCCGACTCGGCGATCACGCGGTCGATTCCCGTTGCACGGATACCGTCACGGTAAAACAGCGCGTGTGCGGTCTGCAGCAGGCGGTCGCGGGCAGGCAGGTCTTTCCAGTCAGAAGGCGGCAGGGGAATCATGTGGGCATTGTAGACAAGTCTGTCTACATTTCGCTATGATGCGATGTAGACAGACTTGTCTACCAATTCCTCTTGACCCACTACCCCAAGGTGCTGCCCATGGAAACCCGTCCGCCTCTTCCCCCCTTCTCCCTGCAAACCGCCATCCAGAAAGTGCGCCTGGCCGAAGACGGCTGGAACTCGCGCGACCCTGCCCGCGTGGCCCTGGCCTACACCGAAGACACACGCTGGCGCAACCGCGCCGAGTTCCCCGTGGGCCGCGAGGCCGCCCGGCAGCTGCTGGAGCGCAAGTGGACGCGCGAGCTGGACTACCGCCTCATCAAAGAGCTCTGGGCGTTCAGCGGCCACCGCATCGCTGTGCGGTTCGCCTACGAATGGCATGACGACGCGGGCCAGTGGTACCGCAGCTATGGCAACGAGAACTGGGAGTTCAACGATGCGGGCCTGATGGCTGTGCGCCACGCGAGCATCAACGACCGCCCCATCCAGGCCGCAGACCGGCTGTTCTTTTGGCCGCTCGGGCGTCGGCCGGACGACCATGCGGGGCTGAGCGATCTGGGACTGTGAGCCCCAGACCGTGGGCTGCGCGCAGGACACCCGCAGCGCAGCCCGCCATCCGCCCCCTGCACCATCAGGTCGCCGAGCAGGTAAAGCTCTCCGCCTTGCTCACGTCACCCGTGCCGTTGTAGCGCGGGAACTTGGGGTACTCGCACACCGGGCGCTGGGCTACGGGCGTGGTGGTGCCAGGTGCGAACTTGGTGGCCACCAGCTTGTCGGGCGCCGTGCCTTTTTCCACCCAGGCGTCCATGGCGGCCAGCAGGTCGATGGAGCGGGGCTCGGTGCCCGCGCCGTCCAGGTCATGCCCGTTGGAGGGCGAGGTGACCATGCGCGCAAAGCTCTGCACCTTGCTGGCGCCCAGGCGCTGCTTCACCGTGTCGAGGTACTCCACCGTGCGGTACATCGACACGCAGGTGTCGCCCGCGCCGTACCAGATCAACAGCTTGCCGCCGTTGTCGGCAAAGGCAGCAATGTCCGGGTCGGTGCCGTCGATCATCTCGGCCAGGCGGCTGTACTGCGCCTGGTACTGCGTGGGGTCGTGGCTCAGGATGTTGGCGTTGGGGTTGCCCTCCACCAGGCGCGCAGCCGCCGTCACGGCCATGTGGTTGAACGAATCGGGGGCATCGAAGCTGGTGCCGAACATGTACGACTGCCAATCGGACGTGGACGCGCCGCCCCGGCCAAAGCGCGGATAGCCCACCGCGCCGCGCGACAGGGTCAAGGGCGTCTTGTGGTCGCTGTAGATGAGGCGGATGGATTCGATCTGACCGGCCGTGAGGCAGCTGTCGCTGTCCGCGCCCTGGCACAGCAGCTCGGTGGGCACGTAGTTGCAGGCCTCGACGTTGCCGATGATGCCGTCCTTCAGACCGTCCAGCCCGTCGCACGCGGCCGTCTCGGCCTTGGCGTAGAGCGCGATCTTGGCGGGGCTCATCCAGTTCTCACGGCTCTTGAAGATGTGGCGCAGCACCGTGGGGCCCAGGTTGACCTGGTGCGCCTGCTGGGCGATAGCGGGCTCCATGGCCACCACGCCGTCGTAGTCCTTGGGGTACTTCTGCGTGGAGATCAGACCTGAGCGCCCGCCGTTGGAATGGCCCATGTGGTAGCGCCGCACAGGGCGCTTGCCGTAGAACTCGGTGGCGATGGCGGTGCCCACCTCCAGCACAAAATGGTTGGCGTCGAACGCATGGTTGCGCAACGCCACATCGCTCTTGCCCCAGGCAAAACCCTGGATCTGGTGGCCGGAGTCGGAGCTGATCTTCACATACGGATTGGCCGATGGGCCCACCAGCTGCTGGTACCACGGGTCGTCCGTGGGGATAAACCCGTCGAAGCCGCCACCGCCGATGGTCAGCGTCTTGCTGTTCCACTGCGCCAGCGTGGGCAGTTCCACCGCCCAGTTGATGGTGGAGTCGGGCGAGGACACGATCTGCCCGCGCACGATGCACACGTCGGGCAACGTGCCCTCGGCCTTGCGCAGCTCGGTGCGCGTGAGCTTGGCGCCATGGGGTAAGGTGGTTGACGTGTAGGCAGCGCAAGCTTCTGCCAGGGGCTTGCTGGCCAGGGGCGCCGGAGCATCGTTGCCGCCGCCGCAGGCGGTGAGCGCCAGGGTGGCTGCAGCGCCCATGCCGCCCAGGGCGCGCGCGGGCCATCGGCCCAGGGGTGCCGCGAGTGCTGTGCGACGGGGTTGCGCCACGGCGGCGCGGGTGGGGTTCGGGAACATGCGGAAAGTCTCCTGTGGTGTGTTGTTCTCAGGAGCCCAGCTTGCGGCGGCGGCACCGCAGTCTCTGGGACTCCGGTGCGGACGATAGAAAAAGAAGCTGCCGCTGCGGCCTCTGCAAATGCAGAGGGAGCGGGAAACTACCGAGCCCGCACAGCGGCGGGCCACCGCCCTACGCGTTGCGCAGCGCCGCCACCAGTTCCAGCTTGTTGCGCACGCCCAGCGCTGCGTAGGCGGTGCGCAGGTAGGTGCGCACCGTGGCGGGCGTGAGGCCCAGCGTGGCCGCAATGTCCTTGTGCGATTGCCCCTGGGCGTAGAGCATGGCCACGCTCAGCTCACGCGGGGCCAGCGCCTGCTTGTGCTGGCGCGATGCGATGCTGAGCGCCACCAGCGGGCCGCAGGGCTCTAGCCGCAGGCGGCAGGCCTTGCCCAGCGCCAGGTTGCAGGGCGCGCCGGGCAGCGCCTGCACCACGGCCGGTGGCAGGCGGGTGCCCGCCCATTCCGGGTGGGCCGCGCGCAAGGCCTGGCTGATGCGCAGGCCCGCAAACAGCAGCTCCCCCGTGGGCTGGGCCAGCGCAAAGCTGTCCCAGGGGCGGCGGGGCGAATCATTTTGCAGGCGCTGCAGCCGGTGGTGCCAGTGCTGCAGCAGGTGCAGCACAAACTCGCCGAACAGCACGGTTTCGGCGTCGGTGAATTCGGTGCGTGTCTGCGGGCGGTAGACCGAGACAAAAAACATCAGCCCGCTGTGCGGCAGTTCGGCCGTGAGGGCCATGCAGTGGTACAGGCCGTGCCGCTCGGAGAAGGCCATCACCTGGGGGTCCTCGGGCAGCACGCCCACAACGTCGCGCTCGCGGATCACCTCGCCCAGGCGGCGCATGGACTGCAGCGCAAAGTCGTCCACAGCCGCCAGGGCATTCCATTCGTCGGCAAAGCCCCGGGCCAGGCCGATGCTGCCGTGCAGCCAGTTGCGCGGCGCCCCTTGCGCCCCTTGCGCCACTTGGGCATCCACGCCCTGCCCGGCACCGCCATGGGCCTCGCCGCCTGGCTCGCCCGCCGACACCTCGCCCCACCAGGCCGAGTCAAAAGGCACCAGTTCGCGCAGGGTCTGCAGCGCCTGGTGCAGCAGGTCTTGCGGTGGGGCCTGCTGGGCCTGTTCGGACAGCCGCAGCAGGCTGCGGCTGAGCGCCCGCAGAGGGGCAGCTGACGCCGCCTGGGGGGCATGGGGTGCCTGGGCTGCCAAGGCCATGGTGTCTCCTGGTTTTTGGGGCGATGGTAGCCGCCACGCCACAGCCACCCGCCCCATGCGCCCACCGGCCCCAGGAGACGTTTACTATTATTTTAGGAGCTATAAACCATTGGTGGAAGCGCGGAGATGGCCATTTTTATAAGGATTTTCAGCCCTTCAGCGCGCCAAACCGTCCACCGCCTGGAACATCGACTGCCGTGCCTGGCTGACGATCTGGCCCTTCCACACATCGGTGTCGGTGTAGAAGGCCGCCAGCATTTGCGCCTTGATCTGCGCGGCCTTGTCGGCGGGCGTGTCGGGGTGCAGGTTGAGCCATTGTTCGGCGCGGATGGCGTTCATCACGTCGAGCACGGGCACGGTGCCGTACTCCATGGCGATGCCGGTGTATTCGGCGTGCGGGCATTCGTCGTAGATCGAGGTCCACATCAGGCCGGTGAGGAAGGCCGACGTGGAGGAGCCGTCGTAGATCGACGTGACCGGCGTGGCGCCGCCGCCGTCCCACCAGGCGCGCGCGCGGGCCACGGCCACGGCGTCGTCATTGCCCGCGTAGATGCGCTCGCCATGGCCGCTGGGGCCCAGGCCCGTGTGCAAATCAATCCAGGCGATCTGCGACGCGGCTGCACCGTGCTGGCGCAGCACCTCGCGCAGTGTGCGGTTGCTCCAGGTGGGCTCGGTGCCGCCAAAGAAGATGCCTTGCGGAAACTCGTGCTGGCCCTGCGAGATGGCGGCCTGCCACGCGGCCTCGCCCTTGGTGTCGATGTACTGCTGCACAGCAGCCAGGTTGTCCGGGCCGGGCGGCCATTGCTCGGGCAGCAGCAGCGGCTGCACCTCGCGGTAGGCAGTGTTCACGGGCAGGGGCTTTGAAAAGTCCTGGAAGTTGCGGTTCAGGTCCACGTTTTCGTGCGTGAAGCGGCGCACATGCGAGAAGCCATACGGGTTGAGTGCATGGACGTAAAGCGTGGCCACGCCCGCTGCACGCGCCTTGTCGCGCCACTCCTGGTCGTGCAGCGCAAACACCTGCACGCCGCTTCCGCAGTAGCCTTCGGCGCCATGGCAGGCACTGCTCACGATGAGCAGCTTCTTGGCATCCGCCGGGCCGTCGCGCACCACGTCCATCGCCAGGTCTTCACCGTCACGGCCCTTGAGCGGGTGGGCGTGCGATTCGATGGGCAGGCCGGCGGCTGCGGCGGCCTCCAGAAACTTCTTGCGCGCCTCGGCGTAGCTGGGCGAGAAGGCTTCAACGATTCCGATCATGGACGGGGCTTTCAGGAGTCAGTGGGGAAAGACAAGGAACACCCGGGCACGCGCGTTGCATGCGCCCGGGTGGAGGGGACCGATGGGTATCGACGGGGTATCGACGGGTATCAGGCCGCCTTGGCGGGCTGCGCCAGCCAGGCTTCGGCCAGCTTGACCCAGTAGGTCGCGCCCAGCGGGATCAGGTCGTCGTTGAAGTCGTAGCTGGGGTTGTGCAGCGTGCAGGGGCCGCCGCCATGGCCCATCTCGCGGTGGGCCCCGTCGCCGTTGGCGATGAAGCAGTAGGCGCCGGGCTTGGCCTGCAGCATGAAGGCGAAGTCTTCGGCGCCCATGGTGGGCTCCTGCGCCAGCACGTTGGACTCGCCCACGATGCTGGCCATGACCGCACGCGCAAACTCGGCCTCGGGGGCCGAGTTGACGGTGGGCGGGTAGTTGCGCACGAATTCGAATTCGCACACGGCGTCATGGGCGGCGCAGGTGTGTTCGGCAATCTGCTGCATGCGCTTTTCGATCAGGTCCAGCACCTCCAGCGTGAAGGTGCGCACCGTGCCTTGCAGCTCGCAGCTGTCGGGCACCACGTTGGTGGCCTCGCCCGCGTGGATCATGGTGACCGAAATCACGCCCGCGTCCACCGGCTTCTTGTTGCGGGTGATGATGGTCTGGAAGGCTTGCACCATCTGGCAGGCAATCGGCACCGGGTCGATGCCGTTGTGCGGCAGCGCGGCATGGCTGCCCTTGCCCCGGATGGTGATCTTGAACTCGTTGCTCGACGCCATCACCGGGCCGGGGCTCACGGCGAACTGGCCCACGGGCATGCCGGGCCAGTTGTGCATGCCGTACACGGCCTCCATGGGGAACTGCTCGAACAGGCCGTCCTTGATCATCTCGCGCGCACCGCCGCCGCCTTCTTCGGCGGGCTGGAAGATCAGGTACACGGTGCCGTCAAAGTTGCGGTGCTTGGCAAAGTGCTGCGCGGCTGCGAGCAGCATGGCCACATGGCCGTCATGACCGCAGGCGTGCATCTTGCCCTGGTGTTTGCTGGCATGGGTGAAGGTATTGAACTCCTGCATGGGCAGTGCGTCCATGTCGGCGCGCAGGCCAATCGCGCGGCCGTTGGCGCCCCCATCGCGCCCCTTCACGATGCCCACCACGCCCGTGGTGCCCATGCCGCGATGGATGGGAATGCCCCATTCGGTGAGCTTTTGCGCCACCACGTCGGCCGTGCGCACCTCTTCGAAGCACAGCTCGGGGTGGGCGTGAATGTCCCGGCGCACCGCTGCAATACTGGCCGCCTGGGTGACGATGGAGTCAATAACGTTCATGATATGTGTCCTTACGATCTCACAGTCTAGCCCGCTGACCGTCCCTTGCGCCACTCCGGGTTTATTTGCACTGCAACATGACACTCTCCCCGCACGCCCTCGAACTTGCGCAAACCCTGGTGCGCATGAACACCGTCAGCCACCACTCCAACCTGGAGCTGATCCATTTCATTCGCGACCACCTGGCCCGGCTGGGCGTGAAAAGCCGCCTCACCTTCAACGAGGACAAGACCAAGGCCAACCTGTTCGCCACGCTGGGCGAAGGCAAGCCGGCAGGCATCATCCTCTCGGGCCACACCGACACGGTGCCGTGGGATGGGCAGGACTGGACCATGGACCCGCTGAGCGCGCTGGTCAAGGACGGCAACCTGTACGGGCGCGGCAGCGCCGACATGAAGGCCTTCATCGGTATTGCCGTCTCGCACGCCGAGCAGTTCCTGCACAGCGATGCGCCTTTTGCCATCCACCTGGCGTTCAGCTACGAGGAAGAGATTGGTTGCTTTGGCGTCAAGGAACTCATAGCCGACCTGCGCGACGCCAACATAAAGCCCCTGGCCTGCATCGTGGGCGAGCCCACCAGCATGGTCCCCGCCATCGCCCACAAGGGTGTGTACCGCTACAAGTGCTGCGTGCGCGGGAAGGAGGCGCATTCGTCCCTCACGCCGCATTCGGTCAACGCCATCGAGATGGCCGCCCGCGTGGTGGGCCGGGTGCGTGACATGGCGGAAGATTTTGAAAAGAACGAGCCCCGCTTCGAGGGTTTTGACGTTCCCTTTTCGACCAGCAGCGTGGGTCAGTTCCACGGCGGCATTGCCGACAACGTGGTGCCGCGCGACGCAGAGTTCCGCTACGAGTTCCGCGACCTGCCCACTGCCAACGCGGCGCAGATGCAGTCTGAGGTGGTGGCCTATGCCAAGTCGCTGGAGCCTGCGATGAAGAAGGTGGCGCCTGCCGCAGGCTTCGAGTTCGAGACCATCTGCGAAATTCCGAGTTTTCTGGGCAGCAAGGACGACCCGGTGACGCGCCTGGCGCAGGAGCTGAGCGGCGAAAAGCACACCACGCTGGTGGCCTTTGGCACCGAGGCGGGGCTGTTCAAGAACGCGGGCATCTCCACCGTGGTGTGTGGCCCCGGCAGCATCCAGCAAGCCCACCAACCCGACGAGTATGTGAGCCTGGAGCAGCTCGCGCGCTGCGAGGCGTTCATGCAAGGACTGGCACGAACCCGCACCTTGGGCTGAGGCTGAGGGCGGGCCTGCGGGTCGGCAGGGTTTGCCTACTCCCGCACGCGCCCCTGGCCGTCGATCAGGCCCAGCTCCAGCAGGCGCGAGGCCACGCGCTCGCCCGCAAAGTGCACGCGAAAGCCGCCCAGGTTGAGATCTTCCATGCCCTCCAGCGTCTTGCGCAGGCGGGCACGGCTGATGTCCTTGCCCATGCGGCGCAGCGCTTCGGTCACAACCTGGGCGGCGATGTAGCCCTCCAGCATGTAGACGTTGGGCTTGCCCAGCTTGGCCGCCGCCGCGTCGGCCTGAAGCTCGCGCACGATGGCCAGGCGCGCGTTGTCGCTGCGCGGCACGCCGCGCACCACCACCACCCCCGCGCCAGCCGTGCCCAGCTGCTCGGCCAACAGGCTTTCGCCCGTGTTGGAGAACCCATAGACCGGCCCCCGGAACCCCAGCCCGCGCAACTCCCGGATGGCGGCTGCCGCACCGCGCGCGTCGCCAATCACCAGCACCGATTCAGGCTTGGCGGCCAGCGCCTGGGCGTGCGCCGTGATCGCGCCCTTGAAGACCAGGTTGGCACCCAGGCCGTTGAGCGTGTTCTCGGCCGACTCCAGCGCTGCCAGGGACTCGGTATCCGGAGCGTGCAGCAGCGCCAGCTTGCGCGCGCCCAGCGTGGCCGCGTGGCGCATCACCGCCGCCGCCTCTTCGGCATAACCAGGGCGCAGGGTGAAGACATTGGGGTACACCGCCCCCCGGAACTCGTCGCCGCCCGCCATGGGCGCGAGCAGCAGCACATCGCTGTCCTTGATGAGCTTGTAGCTGGCCGTGACCTGGGGCGAGCCGTAGTAGCCAAACAGCGCCAGCGGGCTGCGCGCCAGCAGCTTCTGGGTGTTGGCGGCGGCCTGTTCTGGCACCCCGGCATCGTCCAGCGTGGCCAGTTCGATGGGCCTGCCGCCGATGCCGCCTGCGGCATTCACGCGGTCAAAGTAGAGCTTGGCGCCCTGCTGGAACGGCTGGGCCAGGGCCGCCCCGGCCCCGGTGAGCGCCACCGACTGCCCGAGCACCAGGGGCGCCGCCGGGGCCTGGGCCCAGGCGGCGGGCGCAGTCGCCAGCAACGCCAGCGCTGCGCCCCACGCGCGCGCCCACAGGGCCAGGTGTTTGAATTGCATTGCCGCCTCCCGGGTCTGCCCCGGAAGCGGCGCAGTGGGCGCGAATATAGGAGCGGCGCCGGGGGCACGCCATCCGCATTGGCCCTACGTCAGAGCGTCAGGTGCGCACGCGCCCGTCGCCGGTCAGCATCGACATTTCCACAAATTTCGACGCCGCGTGGCTGGTGGCGCTGAACGACACCGGAAAGCCCGAGATCACCTGGCTGCCAATGGACTCGGTGCCGGTGATGAAGCTCTCGCGCGTGACCTTGCCGCTGGCCTGGGCCTGGCGCAGGCCCTCGGTGAACACACGGGCGGCCACGTAACCTTCCATGCTGGAGTAGTTGGCCTGCACCTTGTCGCCACCTTTCTTGATGGCCTCCAGAAACTCGCGCGTGATCTGGCGCGAAGGCTGGTAGGGCGAGGGCACGACCTGCGACACCACCACACCCGCGCCGTCCTTGCCCAGCTCGTCGGCCAGCGCCTGCGTGCCCACAAACGACACGTTGTAGAACGTGCCGCCAAAGCCCGCCTTGCGCGCCGCACGCACAAACGCAGCGGCCGAGGCATAGGCCGTGATCTGCACGATGGCATCGGGCATGGCGGGCACGAGCTTGTCCACGGCCGCCTTCACGTCCACCGAGTTGCGCTCCACCGTGGCCGTGGCCACGGGGGTGAGCTTGAGTTCGGTGAGGGCCTTCGTCACCCCGTCCAGCCCCGCCTTGCCGTAGGCATCGTTCTGGTAGAACACCGCAATCTTCTTGAGCCCCAGGTTGGTGAGCTGGCGCACGATGAGCGCGGTTTCGTCGTAGTACGAGGCACGCACATGGAAGATGAGCCGGTTGAACGGCTGGCGCAGCGCCTCGGCGCCCGTGAAGGGGCCAAAAAACGGCACCTTGGCCTGGGTGAACAGCGGCAATGCCGCCAGGCTGGTGGGGGTGCCGATGTAGCCAAACAGCGCAAACACCTCGTCGGCGATCAGTTTTCTGGTGTTCTCGGCACAGCGGTCGGGCTCGTAGCCGTCGTCCAGCGTGCGGATCTCGACCATGCGCTTGCCCACGCCGCCCTGGGCATTGAGCTGGTCGAAAAACAGCTTGGCGCCCTGGTTGAATTGCACGCCCAACTGGGCGGCCGGGCCGGTGAAGGCCGCCGACTGGCCCAGCACGATGCGGCCTTCGCCCTGCGCCCGGGCCAGGTGGAAGCCCCCCAGCGCAGCCGCCCCCAGGCCCACGGAAAACTGTCTGCGCCCCAGTGCCATTTGCTTCATGGTGAAATCCTGCTCTCTCTGCTGTGAATCGAGGGCGATCCCTCTGCGCTGCCGGTAAGCAGCCTCTTTGGCCCAGCCGCAAGGGTATGCACGCCGGTTCCAACCCTCACGGCAGTTTAACGATCAGCCCGCATATGTCCACGCCCTCCGCCGCCAATCCCATTCAAACCACACCGATTCAGGTGCGCGGCGCCTGCCCGCACGATTGCCCCGACACCTGCGCGCTGCTCACCACCGTGGACGAGCAGGGCGTGGCCACCCGCGTGCAGGGCAACCCCGAGCACCGCCACACCGACGGCGCACTGTGCGCCAAGGTGAGCAAGTACACCGAGCGCACCTACCACCCCGAGCGCGTGCTCACCCCGCTCAAGCGCACCGGCCCCAAGGGCAACGGGCAGTTCGCCCCCGTGAGCTGGGACGAGGCATTGAGCGATATCGCCCAGCGCCTGCAGGCCATCGCCGCCCGCGCGCCCGAGGCCATCCTGCCCTACAGCTACGCGGGCACCATGGGCATGGTGCAGGGCGAAAGCATGGACCGGCGCTTCTTCCACAAGCTGGGCGCTTCGCAGCTGGACCGCACCATCTGCGCATCGGCCGGGGCCGAGGCCTTGGTGCAGACCCTGGGTGGCAAGGTGGGCATGAAGGTGGAGTTCTTCGCCGAATCGCAGCTCATCCTCATCTGGGGCAGCAACTCCATCGGCAGCAACCTGCACTTCTGGCGCTATGCGCAGCAGGCCAAACGCAATGGTGCGCGGCTGGTATGCATCGACCCGCGCAAGAGCGAGACGGCCGACAAGTGCCAGGAGCACATCCAGCTGCGCCCCGGCACCGACGCCGCGCTGGCCCTGGCGCTGATGCACGAGCTGATCGCCCATGACTGGCTGGACCACGACTACATCGCCCGCCACACACTGGGCTGGGAGCAATTGCGCGAGCGCGCCCTGCAATGGCCGCCCGAGCGCGCGGCCGAGGTGTGCGGCATTCCGGTGGAGCAGATCCGCCAGCTCGCCAAGGACTACGGCACCACGAAGCCCGCCGCCATCCGCCTGAACTACGGCATGCAGCGCGTGCGCGGCGGCGGCAATGCGGTGCGCGCCGTGGCCTGCCTGCCCGCGCTCACCGGCGCTTGGCGCCACCGCGCGGGCGGTGTGCTGCTGTCCAGCTCGGGCCAGTTTCCGGCACAGCGCGGCGTGCTGCAAATGCCCGAGCTGATGCCCGCCAAGACGCCGCGCACCATCAACATGTCCACCATTGGCGACGACCTGCTGCGCGATGCCGCGCCCGCGTTCGGCCCGAAGGTGGAAGCTATCGTGGTCTACAACAGTAACCCCGTGGCCGTGGCGCCCGACTCGGGCAAGGTGGTGCAGGGCTTTGCACGCGAGGATTTGTTCACCGTGGTGCTGGAACACTTCCGCACCGACACGGCCGACTACGCCGACTACATCCTGCCCGCCACCACGCAGCTGGAGCACTGGGACGTGCACCTGAGCTACGGGCACACCGACGTGCTGCTCAACCGCCCCGCCATTGCGCCGCAGGGCCAGACGCGCAGCAATGCGCAGATCTTCCGCGACCTGGCGGCCCGCATGGGCTTCACCGAGCCCGGCTTTGCCGATAGCGACGAGGCCCTGTGCCGCCAGGCGTTTGGCGACGCCGTGGACTACGCGCTGCTGGAATCGCAAGGCTTTGCCACGCTGGCCATTCCCGATGCGCCGTTTGCCGAGGGCCACTTCCCCACGCCGTCGGGCCGCTGCGAGTTCTACAGCGCCCGCCTGGCGGCGCAGGGCCTGGACGGCCTGCCCGACCACCTGCCCAACTACGAGCTGCAGGGCACGGATGCGCGTTACCCGCTGGCCATGATCTCGCCGCCCGCGCGCAACTTTTTGAACTCCACCTTCGTGAACGTGCAGAGCCTGCGTAACATCGAGGGCCGCCCCGTGCTGGAGATCCACCCCGACGACGCCGAGGCACGGGGCATTGCCAACGATGCGGTGGTGCGCGTGTTCAACGACCGGGGCAGCTACCTGTGCCACGCCACCGTCTCGCGCCGCGCGCGGCCCGGGGTTGTGAACGGCCTGGGCATCTGGTGGCGCAAGATGGGACTGGAAGGCACCAACGTGAACGAGGTGACCAGCCAGGCGCTGACGGACCTGGGCCGGGCGCCCACGTTTTATGACTGCCTGGTGCAGGTGGAGGCATGCCCCACCGAGGCGGCGCTGCCCGCCTGAACGGCTTCGGCAGTCTATAGTTTGCTATTATTTATATAGCAAAAAAGGCATGCCTACTGCGCGCAGACGGCCATTTTTCTTAAAAATCCGCTGCACTCACCGCCACTGCCGCCCCAGAAACTCCGCCACCTGGTTCTCCAGAGTGGCGTGGTAGGCCACCCGGTCGAAGCCCTCGGGGTTGGCGGCAGCGTCGCCTGCGTCCGATGGCAGAGGCCAGGCGGACTGGGCCATGAAGGCAAAGTGCCCGGCGCCGGGCACGGTACTCGCGTCCACCCCGGGCAAGTGGGCCGCCACATGCTGGCCGTGGTACTTGCCCAGCAGCACCACGTCGCGCTCGGCCATGACCAGCTTCACCGGCACGGTGATGGCGGCCAGGCTCTGGGGCGTCAACACCACGGCCATGGGCGCGAGGGCCACCACGGCGCGGATGCGGGGGTCGGCCACCGAGACCAGCGGGCCGTCCTGCGGGCCGACCGCTGAAGACACTGGAGCCACGGGGCTGCTGGCACTGCTGGCGGCCGGGGCCGCAGTGAGCTTGCCCAGGCTGCAGAAGCCCGGGTCGTCCGCCACGCTGCGGCAATGCTGCACGGCACGGGCCGGTTCGGCCTGTGCACCGGCCAGGGCCAGCACGGTGTAGCCACCGGCCGAGTGCCCCACGGCGCCGATGCGCCCGGCGGGAATGCGGGGGCCCCATTCGGGGTGGGCCAGCAGTGCGTCCAGCACGCGGCTCACCTGGCGGGGGCGTTCGCTGAAGTAGCGGCCCGAGGTGATCATCGACCGGTCTTCCCAGTTGTCGCCCGGGTGGCGCAGCGCCGCCACCAGATAACCGTCGGCCGCCAGGCGTGTGGCCAGGTTGTGGTGGCCCAGTTCATGGCCGCCCGTGCCGTGCGAGATGAGGATCAGTCCCTTGAGGGGCGCAGCGGCCACCGGCGCCCCCGGCGTGACCACGGGCCGCCAGGGGCCCATGGGCTGGGTGCGTGCCACGGCGGGCGTGGGGTAGTACAAGGCCACGGTCACGGGCTCGGCACCCGGGACCACCAGGGTGCGCAGCCCGGCATATTGCGCCGATGCCGGGGTGGCCCAGGCCAGCATCGCAACAAAAGCCGCCAGCAGCGGGACACGGGCCTTGCGCCATGCAGAGCGGAGGGCCAGGAAGAGGATGAGGGTCACGGTGCGCCTTTCGTCAATGGCCGCCCGGGGTGGCGGCTTGACGGCACTGTAGGCAGCGCCCGCTGCAGGCTCCAGCGCCCTGCGACGAAACGCGGCTGCACGGCGCGAAATGCACAGCGGGAAGGGCGAACGCATGCCCGCCCTCCCGCTCGACGGCGGCTTACAGCGCGGCTTCGAGGATGCGGCGGCTCACGGCGGGCGTGATCTCGCGCTGTTCGCCCAGGGTCACCATGCCATGCGCTTCCAGCTGCGACACCACCGCGTTCACGGTGTCGGCGCCCAGGCCGTAGCCCGACAGGCGCGTGGCGATGCCCATGCTTTCGAAGAAGTCGCGCGTGCGCGCGATGGCGGCGGTGATGCGTTCGTCATCGGTGCCGCTGGTGAGGCCCCACACGCGCTCGCCGTACTGCAGCAGCTTGGCGCGCTTGGCCACCCGGCGCTCGTTCAGCAGCGCGGGCAGCACGATGGCCAGCGTGCGCGCGTGGTCGATGCCGTGCAGCGCCGTCAGCTCGTGGCCGATCATGTGTGTGGCCCAGTCCTGCGGCACACCCGCGCCGATCAGGCCGTTGAGCGCCAGGGTGGCGGTCCACATCAGGTTGGCGCGGTCGTCGTACACGGGCTCGGGGGCAGTCAGCAGGCGCGGGCCCACCTCGATCAGCGTCTGCAGGATGCCTTCGGCAAAGCGGTCCTGCACGGGCGCGTTGACGGGGTAGGTGAGGTACTGCTCCACCGTGTGCACAAACGCATCGACCACGCCGTTGGCCAGCTGCTGGGGCGGCAGGGTGTAGGTCTTGGTGGGGTCGAGCACCGAGAACACGGGGTAGGTGTGGTTGCTGCCAAAGGCCAGCTTGGCGCCCTTGGCACGGTGGGTGATGACACCGCCGTTGTTCATCTCCGAACCGGTGGCGGGCAGCGTGAGCACGGCGCCGAATGGCATGGCGCCCTTCACGTTGCGGCCATGTTTTTCGAGGATGGCCCAGGGGTCGCCACCCTCGAACAGCACGGCGGCCGCGATGAACTTGGTGGCGTCGATCACCGATCCACCGCCCACAGCGAGCAGAAAGTCAAAACCACCTTCGCGGATCTGCGCCACGGCCTTCATGGAGGTCTCAAAGCTGGGGTTGGGCTCGATGCCGCTAAAGGTGGCGTGCTGGCGCTCGCCCAGCGCGGCGCGCACCTCGGCCAGCGTGCCGGTCTTCTCGGCGCTGGCGCCGCCCACCAGGATCAGCACCTTGGCGGCAGCGGGCACGAGCTTGGCCAGGTCGGCAATGCGGCCCTGGCCGAAGGCGATGTGGGTGGGGTTGTGGAAGTCGAAGTTCAGCATGGGGGTCTTTCTGGGCAAGGCCGGCGCATGCGCCGTTGGGGGTCGCATTGTGCGGCGCACCCGCGCCCCGGCGGCGTCGCGTGGGCGATAGCCCTCCGGCCGCCGCGCTCATCCCGGACCCGTCAGCGGAAACCGGCAATCTGGTGCACGGTGTCCGCCAGCCGCTGGGGTTGCGAGAAATACGCAGAGTGGCTCGCCTCGATGGATGACACCGTGGCGCAAGGCGAGGCCGCGATCATCTTGCGCTGCAGCTCGATGGTCACGGCCCGGTCCTGCGTCAGCTCGATGTAGTGCCGGGGCACGCTGCCGTAGCGCGGCGCCGTCAGCGCAAGCCGGGTGAGTGCGGGCAACGAGGGCTCGGGCGTGAGCAGCGCCTGGGCCAGCGCCACGTCGGCGTCCGAGCAGTCGGCGTAAAGCGCGGGGCGGTAGGCCTCGGGCGCCAGGTGGTCGGTCAAGGTGCTGCGGCTGACATGGATGTGGCGCGCCACCAGCGAGGCCTTGTCCTGGCGGAAGAAGTCGGTCACCCGCTCGCCATGGCGCAGCATGTAAGCGGCCAGGTAGGTCACACCCACCAGCTTATGGTGCCGCTGCTCGGCCACTGTGGACGCCACAATGCCGCCCCGGCTGTGCGCCACGATGAGCGCCGGGCCGTCCAGCGCATCGAGCACCCGGCACACATGCGCCGCCATGGCCGAGAGCGTGGTGCGCCCCCGCGCCACCCGCCAGTGGCGGCCATGGGCGGGCAGGTCAGGCACATGCACCTGGTGCCCCCGGGCCTGCAGCAGCGGGACCACTTTGTGCCAACACCAGGCGCCATGCCAGCTGCCGTGCAAAAGAACGATATTCATGAAGATGCCTTTGGGTGTTGGGGAGAAGTGCCGGGCGCCAGATGCGCCACCAGCCGGGCGAGCGATGGCAGGGCGCCCTACTCCAGCCAAAGCGTAAAACCGCTCCGCCCCGGGCACTCGCTGAATCCGGACCACCGATTGGCGGCCGGTGGTGCGCCCCACCCTTTCCCCCTCCCCCTTGCACGCGACAGGCAAAGGTCAGGACTCCACCTCTTGCTGCAGCAACAACGCCTGCAGCCGCGCGGCCACGAAGTCGCGCAGCGCACGCACCAGCGGTGTGAGCTGCCTGCGGCTGGGGGCCACCAAAAACAGCGGGACCGCCTCGGTGGTCCAGTCGGTGCACAGTGGCACCAGACGGCCTGCGGCCAGGTCGTGCGCCACGTCAAAGTACGACTTGTAGGCAATGCCGCGCCCCAGCACGGCCCAGCGGCGCACGGCATCGCCGTCGTTGGCCACGTTGTGGCTGCGCACGCGCACCTGCGCCTCCTGGCCCGCCGCATCCCAGAACCGCCAGCGGTCATGCACGTCCTCGCCCAGCATGAAGCACAGGCAGTCATGGTCCACCAGCGCATGGGGGGTAGGGGGCGCGCCGTGGGCCGCCAGGTAGGCCGGGGCCGCACACAGCACGCGCCGGTGCTCGGCCGCCAGCGGCAGCGCCACCAGGCCCGAATCCTGGGGCTTGCCATAGCGAAAGGCGGCGTCCACCGGCTCGCTGTACACGTTGGCCATGCGGTCCGACAGTTGCAAACGCACGGCGATGCCCGGGTGCTGGGTCTGGAATGCGTCCAGCCAAGGCAGCAGCACATTGCGCCCCAGGTCCGACGGCGCCGCCAGCTGCAGTGTGCCGCTCAGCGCACCCGCCCGGCCACTGGCCAGCTGCCCCTGCACCTGCTGCAGCGCGGCCAGCGCGGGGCGGCAGTGCTCCAGAAACAACGCGCCCTCGGGCGTGAGCCGCAGGCTGCGCGTGGAGCGCACAAACAGCAGCACGCCCAGCTCAGCCTCCAGCCGCTTGAGCGCCGCGCTGGCCGCCGCCGGGGTCAGGTCCAGCGCCCTGGCCGTAGCAGACAGGCTGCCGCTGTCCACGGTGCGCACAAAGATGTCCAGGTCTTGAAGGCTTTTCATGACGACTTCAGGTGTTGTCGGCTTTATTTTCAAACATTGATTGAATATTCATTCAACTATCCACCCATTTAAAAACAAACCCGCAAGACCAATCATCGAGGCATCTCATTTTTAGACCCAGGACCACCCCATGAAAGCCATCGGCTACCAAACCGCCCACCCGATCGACCACCCCGAGTCGCTGCTCGACATCACCCAAGCCGACCCCGTGGCCACCGGCCGCGACCTGCTGGTGGAGGTGCATGCCGTCTCGGTGAACCCCGTGGACACCAAGGTGCGCAAAAGCAGCTCTCGCAGCGGTGACGGCCCCGACTACAAGGTGCTGGGCTGGGATGCCAGCGGCATCGTGCGCGCCGTGGGCCCCGATGTGACGCTGTTCCGGCCCGGCGACCGCGTCTGGTACGCGGGCTCCATCGCCCGCCCCGGCACCAACAGCGAGCTGCACCTGGTGGACGAGCGCATCGTGGGCCACGCGCCGAAGTCGCTGGACTTTGCCGAGGCCGCCGCGCTGCCGCTGACCACCATCACCGCGTGGGAGCTGCTGTTTGACCGCCTGGGTGTGGGCCCTGGCAAGCAGCCCACCAACAAGACCCTGTTCATCATCGGCGCGAGCGGCGGCGTGGGCTCCATCCTCACGCAGCTGGCGGCGCGGCTCACCAGCCTCACGATCATCGGCACGGCATCGCGCCCCGAAACGCAACAGTGGGTGCGGGACCTGGGCGCCCACCACGTCATCGACCACAGCCAGCCGCTCACGCAAGAGCTGGCGCGCATCGGCCACCCTATGGTGGACATCATCGTGAGCCTCACGCAGACCGACGCACACTTCGACCAGATCGTGGAGGCCATCGCGCCGCAAGGCCAGTTCGCACTGATCGACGACCCCATCTCGCTTGACGTGACGAAGTTCAAGCGCAAGTCGGTGTCGGTGCACTGGGAGCTGATGTTCACCCGCGCGCTGTTTGGCACGGACGACATGATCGGCCAGCACCGCCTGCTGACCGAGGTGGCGCAGCTGGTGGATGCGGGCCTGATCCGCACCACGCTGGACCAGCGCGTTGGCAGCATCAACGCGGCGAATCTGAAGCGCGCCCATGCGCTCATCGAGAGCGGCAAGGCGCGGGGCAAGCTGGTGCTGGAGGGGTGGACCTGAAGAGCGCCAGTCCGATGAGTCCGAGGCATGGGCGGGGCGGCCTTTGAGGCTGCGGTGAGTTCTGTATCCAGATGAAAAATACTGTGTTTAATATCAGTATTTCAGATATAAAACCGCACACAACAACCCTAGGAGTCCCTCCCATGCTGGACCACATGACCTTCCGCGTCACCGACATCGCCCGCACCAAGGCGTTCTACACCGCAGCCCTCGCGCCTTTGGGCTACAGCCTGTGTTTTGAAGGCAACTACGGCTCCAACATGCTGGGCTATGCCTACCCGGCTCCGTCCGAGCCCGACGGCAAGAAGGCGGATGTGTGGTTCATCGACGGCCCCTCGCCCTACGGCGGCCCGCCCGCGACTACGGGCTGCCACCTTGCATGGCGCGCCCAGAACCGGGCGCAAGTGGATGCTTTTTATGCCGCCGCCCTTGCGGCGGGCGGCAAGGACAACGGAGCCCCCGGCCTGCGGCCCGACTACCACGCGCACTATTACGGCGCTTTTGTGATTGACCCGGAAGGCAACAACATCGAGGCGGTGTGCCACCTGCCTGAATAGATGTTAGATGTGCCTGCAAGGCTGAAGGGTGGCCAGGCCCGGCAAGGCGAGGCCACCCGGTGCACGGCCCTGTGCACTGAGTGCTGCGTGATCAGTCCAGCTTCACGCCTGCCGCCTTGATGATCTCGCCCCAGCGCTTGGACTCGGAGCGTGCCATGGCGCGGAACTGCTCGGGCGTACCGGGCAGGGCTTCCATGCCGAAGTCGGCCATGCGCTTGACCACGGCGGGGTTGAGCAGGGCCTTGTTCAGGTCGCCGTTCAGGCGCGCCGTGATCGCAGCGGGCAGACCGGCGGGCGTCAGGATGCCCTGGAACGCAAATACCTCGGTGTTGGGCACACCGGCTTCGGCCAAGGTGGGCACGTCCGGCAGCGCGGCCACGCGCTTGGCCGAGCCAATGGCCAGCGCGCGCACCTTGCCCGAGGTGATCACGGGCAGGCCGGCGGCGAGGTCCAGAAACATGCACGGCACCTGGCCGCCCATCACGTCCTGCAGCGCAGGCGCCGCGCCGCGGTAGGGGATGTGGGTGAGGAAGGTCTTGGTGCGGTTCTTGAACATCTCCATCGCCAGGTGGTGCGGCGAACCATTGCCGGGCGACGCGTAGTTGAGTTTGCCGGGGTTGGCGCGCGCGTAGGCGAGGAATTCCTTCACCGTCTTGGCTTCAAACGCCGGATGCACCACCAGCGCCAGCGGAAAGCGGCTGATGCCGCCCACGTAGGTGAAGTCCTTTTCGGGGTTGAACGGCAGCTTGGTGAACAGGTGTTCGTTGTAGGCCAGGATGGCGTTGTCGGCCGACATGAAGGTGTAGCCGTCGGGTTTGGCCGTGGCCACGGCCTGGCCGCCGATGTTGGTGGAGGCGCCGGGGCGGTTGTCCACAATGATCTGCTGGCCCAGCGTCTGGCGCATAGCCTCGGCCACGGTACGGGCCAGCACGTCGGTGCCGCCGCCGGCCGGGTACGGCACTATCCAGCGCAGGGGCTGGTCGGGCCAGGTGGATTGGGCGGTGGCCCAGGGCGCGGCGGTGGTGGCGCCTGCGGCGGCCAGGGCGGACAAGAGGGTTCTGCGTTGCATGGGGTTGTCTCCTAAATCTAACTATCGAATTGATAGCTTCTAGCGCCTATCCAATAAGCGCTAGAGCCTTTTTTTGCTTGAATTTTTCCGCTATCGATGCATCTTGGCACCTTCACGCCTTGTGCCTACCGAAGACTGTGTCCTGCACTGCCCAGGCTTCGACGGACTCAGCCCCAACGGACGGAGTGGCACGGGCAGGTTTGGTGCCTGCCGCCGCACTGTGCAGCGGCCCCCACAGCACATCAGGCCTCGGGTGCGGCAATCGCTTGGTCGATGGCGCCAAAGATGCTCGCGCCGTCCTTGCCCTTGATTTCGATGCGGATGGTGTCGCCGAACTTCATGAATTCGGTGCTGGGCTTGCCGTCTTGGATGGTCTCGATGCAGCGCTTTTCGGCGATGCAGCTGTAGCCCTTGGGCCATTCGGTGCGGCCGTTGGCGTCGGTGATACCTTTGTTGCTCACGGTGCCGCTGCCGATGATGGAGCCGGCGCGCAGGTTGCGCGTCTTGGCCACGTGGGCGATCAACTGGCCGAAGTGGAAGGTCATCTCCGGGCCGGCGTCGCACATGCCGACCTTGCGGCCGTTCCAGGTGGATTGCACGGTGAGGTTGACGCGGCCATGGTCCCAGGCGTCGCCCAGCTCGTCCAGCGTCACGGCCACGGGGCCGAAGGCGGTGGCGGGCTTGGACTGGAAGAAGCCGAAACCCTTGGCCAGTTCGGCCGGGATCAGGTTGCGCAGGCTCACGTCGTTGGCAATCATCACCAGGCGGATGCCGTCCAGCGCCTGGTCGGCGTTCGTGCCCATCTTTACGTCGCCGGTGATGACGGCGATCTCGGCCTCGAAGTCGATGCCCATGGCTTCGCTGGGCACCACCACGTCGTCGCAGGGGCCAATGAAGTCGTCGCTGCCGCCCTGGTACATCAGCGGGTCGGTGTAGAAGCTCTCAGGCACTTCGGAGTTGCGCGCTTTTCGCACCAGTTCGACGTGGTTGATGTAGGCCGAGCCATCCGCCCACTGGTAGGCGCGGGGCAGCGGGGCCATGCACTGCTTGGGGTCAAACGGAAAGGCGTGGCGTGCGCGGCCGCTGTTGAGCTGGTCGTACAGGTCCTGCAGCTGGGGCGAGATGAAGCCCCAGTCGTCCAGCGCCTGCTGCAGCTTGCTGGCAATGCCGGTCGCATAATGGGCTGTGCCCAGGTCGCGGGAGACGACAACCAGTTGGCCGTCGCGCGAGCCGTCTTTGTAGGTAGCGAGTTTCATGGTGGCAGGACCTTTGTCTCAAGGGGTTGAAAGTCTTCACCCAACACGAATTACGCTTGGGTAAATTGATTTAACTAAACAAAACTCGCAAATTTTAGTGCACATGGACAAAGAACGTGCAGGAATTCAATCGGTCGAGGTGGGTTTTGCCCTGCTGGAGGGGCTGACACGCTCGCGCGGGCCGCTCATGCTCAAGGATGTGGCGGCCTCGGCGGGCATGAGCGCGGCCAAGGCGCACCGGTATCTGGTGAGCTTTCAGCGCCTGGGCCTGGTCACACAAGACCCGCGCAACGCCCGCTACGACCTGGGCCCCGCCGCCCTCAAGCTGGGACTGGCGTCGCTGGCCCGGCTCGATGCCGTGCGCCTGGCGCGCGAGCGCATGCCCGAACTCATGGAAGCCATCGGTCACACGCTGGCGCTGGCCGTGTGGGGCAACCACGGCCCCACCATCGTGCACTGGGAGGAGTCGCCCCAGGCTGTCACTGCCAACCTGCGCCTGGGTGACGTGATGCCGCTGTTGTCGTCGGCCACCGGCCGCTGTTTTGCGGCGCACATGGCGCCTGATGTGGTGGCGCCGCTGCTCAAGGAGGAGCTGGCCCGCGCCGTGAAGATGCGCCGCACCGACCTGCCCTCGACCATGACCGAGGTCAACACCCTGCTGGCCGAGGTACGCGAACGCGGTGCCGCGCGGGTGGTCGATACCTTGCTGCCCGGCATCGTGGCGTTCTGCGCACCCGTGTTTGACGCGGACGGCCACCTGGAGTTGGGCATCACCACGCTGGGCTCGATTGCCACCTTCGACCCCGAGTGGGGCGGCGCCATCGACGCGCCGCTGCGCGCGGCTGCGGCCCAGCTCTCCAGTGATCTGGGCGCGGGCAGCGCCTGACGGCCCCGGCACGCAGGTAGATGCCACGGCGCGCGCTCTTTCTCATCACTGCGCTGGTGCTGGCCCTGCACTGGCTGGTGCTGAGCGGGGTGCCGCTGGCGTGGGACAACCCCGGGTCGCCTGTCGGCAAAGTGTTCAGCACGCGCAGCATTGCGGCACCGCTGCCGCCCGCCGCCGCTGTGACAGCTGTGGCAGCCGTTGCCCCCATGGCGCCGAAACCTGCGGTCGCGCCCAAGCCGCCCGCGCGCCCCAAACCACCGGCACGGGCAACACCCCAGCCCCCGGCCGCCCAGGCGCCATCCCCTGCATCCCCCTCGACCGAGGCCACGGCCCCCAGCACCGAGGCGGGTGCAGACGTCGCGCTGGCCGCCCCCGCCGAAGCTGTCTCGACCGTTGTGGAGGAAACGCTCCCCACCCCGGCAGCGTCCCCTGCATCGGCACCAATCCAGGCAGCATCAGCGCCTCTCCCCTCTGAAGCCACAACAGGCGTGGACATCGCCCCGCCCGGGGCTGGCACGGACCACACGCCCAACACGGCACCACCGCCTGTGCGCCTGCCCCCGCCTACACGGCTGGCGTTTGACGTGAGTGGGCAGGCCAAGAAGTTTGCCTACAGCGCCCGCGCCGAGCTGCTGTGGCAGCACGATGGCAGCCGCTACGAGGCGCGGCAGGAGATCAGCGCGTTTTTGGTTGGCACCCGGGCGCAGCGCAGTGTGGGTGCGATCACGGCCCAGGGGCTGCTGCCGGAGCGGTTCTCGGACCGGTCGCGCAGCGAGCAGGCAGCGCACTTCGACTACACCAAGGGCCGGGTCACCTTCAGCGCCAACACGCCGGACGCCACCGTGGGCCCGGGGGTGCAGGACCGGTTGAGTGTGTTCATCCAACTCGGCGCCCTGCTCGCCGCCGATCCCACCCGGTTTGTGACCGGCACCCAGATCACGCTCACCACCGTGAGCGCGCGCAGCGCCGACCGCTGGACCTTCACCATCGAAGGTGCAGAAACACTGGACCTGCCCACCGGCGCCACGCCCACCCTCAAGTTGCAGCGCCTGCCCCGCAAGGACTACGACCAGAAGGCCGAACTGTGGGTGGCCCCCGCACTGGGTTATCTGCCGGTACGCATCAAGCTCACCCAAGCCAACGGCGACTTCGCCGACCTGCAATTGAGCCGCAGCGGCCCGCCTTGATGGTCTGGAGGGGTCTTGTTAAAAAGTGTTGCGCAGGAGCGCCATCCCACCAAAATAGACTCGCGAAACCGGAAGCACCGGGTTTTCATGAAATACTGCATCGGTAAGGGGACAAAAGCCACGGGCTTGGCCTGTGCCACTTGAACTCTGCGCACCCGCTGTCATCTGACATCTATATCGACAAGGGGAACACGATGCACATGCTCTACGACTCAGAATCCTTCGTGGTGGTCCACATGCTGCCCGACGCCGTGGAGAAAAAGAGCGCCCAGGTGCTCAACGACACCGCCCCCGCCGTTCCCCAGCTCGCGCGCCACGGCTTTGAAATCGTGGACAAGCGCTCCGGCAAAGAGGTGTACCTGGACGGCTCCTGGGCCGAGATGTTCCAGGAGCAGATCCTGGCCTGGCAGCGCGACACCCCCACACAGGAAGAAGTGGAAGACGCGCTGGACCGCTATGCGGGCCTGGCACAGAACCCGGTCGTGGTGCACTGACCGCATCCTCCACAGCAGCCATCCCTGGATGGCCCGGGAGGCCCAGATCGGTCTCCTCCATTCTCGGCAGACTGGGGCAGCGCCCCCAGTTGTCACACCTCAATCACCTCGGGCGGCAGCCCCTGCAGGTGCCGTTCATGCATCGCCAGATAGGCAGCCTCGATATCACGCGCAAACTGGTGGGTGTTGAACAAGGGGGACTGGGCTTTTTCCGCTTGGAGTTTGTCGCGCAGCGCCTTCAGGCGCGCAGGATCCTGGGCGAGCGAGATCGCCAGGGCTTCATATTCGGCGGCGCTGTGGGTCACAAGCTCCGGCAGGCCCACAGCATGTAGCAGGCTGGCCGCCACTCGCGCCGCAAACGATTCTCCCAGCCGCGTGAGCACCGGCAGACCCGCCCACAACGCATCGCTGGCCGTGGTGTGAGCGTTGTAGGGCAAGGTATCCAGAAACAGGTCGGCCAACCGGTGGCGCGCCAGATGCTCGCTCAGAGGCAGGCGCTGTGCAAACACCAGCCTCTGCGCTGCAACACCCCGCTCCTGCGCCTCGCGCCGCAGGTTGGTCGCGACGGCGGGGTTGTCCTCAAACAACCACAGCACGCTGCCAGGCACCGCCGCCAGGATGCGCATCCAGCTGTCAAACACGGGCGGGAGAATCTTGTGGTTGTTGTTGAAGCAGCAAAACACTACGCCGGAGGCAGGCAGTCCCAATTCTTCACGGGTGAACACTCGATCACTGATCGCACGCTGCGAGTCATTCACCTGGTAGCTATGCGGCATGTAGACCGGCTTTTCGGTGAAATGGACCTGTGCCTCGGGCGGAATCACCACCCTGTCAGCAATCACATAGTCCATGTAGGCCGCTCCGGTCGTTCCGGGGTAGCCCATGTAGCTGACCTGAACAGGGGCGCAACGATGGGCAAAGATGTCGAAGCGGGTATCCAGCGTGAAACCCATCAAATCCACAGCAATGTCAATGCCCAACTCACGCGACCTCCGTGCAATCTCCGCCGCGCTCAGCTCTCGCACGTCGATGAAATGGTCAAAACTTTGGCGCAGCCGACGCCGCATCGCATCCTCTAGAGGAGGTCCATAGGAAAAGGCAAACCATTCAAAGCGATCACGGTCATGCACCTCGAACAGCTCCGCCATCAGATAGGCAAGGGCATGACCATGCAAATTCGCGGAGTAGTAGCCAACTCGAATCTTGCCCCCAGTAGAGCGTGCCGGTATCAGGCCCAAGGTTGTCGACTCGGGATACTCAGACTTCACGGCAGTTTGGGCTGCCTGCTTTTGAAGCTCTGGCAAATCGAACAACGCCAAAGTGATAAACGGCTGCACACTCAGCTCGCCCGCCCGAATACTCTTCTCACACCGCTCAAGATCATCTGCCAGATGTTGCCAGTCGCAGGTTTTGACACGGCTGTTCGCTAAGTCTCCGAGTAAGTACTTGATATCAGGGTTGATGCTGTAGGCCTTCAGATAGTCTGCACTAGCAGATTCATACCGTTTGAACCGAATGTGCAGGTTGGCTCGGTTGTAGTGCAGGTCCACCTTATCTGGCGCCATGCGAATCACTTTGTCGTACAGGGCCAGGGACTCGGCATAACGCCCCGCATCCAGCAAGGAAAGCGCCCAGAGCGACTGGATTTCAACGTCCTGGGGGCTTAACTGGGCAGCCTTCTGGAAAGCATCTGCCGCTTGGGCGAACTGGAAGAGACAAACCCGTGCCGAGCCCAGGTTCTTGTACGCCTGAATCAAAGTGCCATCGGCCTGTGTGGCTGATTCAAAATGCTTGATCGCTTCGGTCCATTGTTCCCGCTGCGCCAGGATAGTGCCCTTGCCGTTGTGCGCCTCGGCATGCTGAGGCCTCCGGGCAATGACCCGGTCAAAGCACTGCAACGCCTCGTCAGATCGACCGGCATCAGCGTGCAGCATCCCCAGGTTCTGACAGGCGTCCACATCCTGGTCATTCAGGGCAAACGCCTTCTCGTAGCATTTCAGCGCTTCACCCAGCCGCTCCAACTGGCGCAGGGCATTACCTTTATTGTTGTAGGCTGCCGCCAGGCTGGGTTGGAGAGCGATGGCCTGGTCATAGCTCGCAATAGCGTCTGCGGGCCGAGACAGATCCTTGAGCGTGATCCCCTGGTTGACATAGGCCTCCGCAAACTCCGGGCGCAGGTTGATCGCTTGCTCAAAGTGCGCAAGCGCTTCGTCATGGCGCTTCAAGGCACCCAATGCCAGCCCACGATTGACATAGGGCGCGGCGTCCTCCGGGGCCTGCTTGATCGCCTGGCCAATCAGATCAACCGCCATCTGCAAATGGCCCGCCTGGTAGGCCAGCACCCCTTGCATATGCAAAGCGCCGAAGTTCTTCGGGTCATTCTTCAAAATGGTGTTGTAGAGCTGATTGGCCTGCGCCAGGCTTCCCTGCTGGTGCGCTCGCATGGCCTGGTCCAGCCACTTGGCCAACTGGGCCTTGGTTGCTTGGGGGGGACGTATGCCAAAGTTGTAATGAATGCTCATGGTCAGGGGTGTGCTTCGAAGGGGAACACGTGAAAGAGGGTGGCCAGGGCCATCCCCAACACCAACAAGGTTCGGATTGTGCCGCGAGGGATGCCCCATGGTCAGGACACAGGGGCAGGATAGAGGCGCCGATAGAGCGGAGCGACCAACGTCAGTACGGCGATCAATCGGCACACCTGAAACGCAGTGACCAGCGGAACGCCCAGCTGCAGCACTTTCGCCGTGATGGCCATCTCGGCAATACCGCCCGGTGAGGTGCCAAGCAGCAAAGTAACCCAGGGCAGCCCCGTCGCCCAGGCGAGCAGGCTTGCGAACAGCGCGCATGCGATCATCAGCACCAGTGTGCCCAACGCCACGGACACGAGCCAGCGCGGCGCTGTATGCAGGAAATCCGCACGAAAACGCACCCCCAAACTGACGCCGATCACCAGCTGCGCAGCATTCACCATGGCCTGCGGTACCGCCGACAGGCTGACACCGGCCATGGTGAGTCCCATGGACACCAGCAGAGCCCCCATGAACCAAGGGTTGGCGCGGTCGAGCCGGTCCATGAAAACCGCACCCGCCGCGGTCAACAGGGTCATCAGCGCCAACCCTGGCAGGCTTACCGCCCTGGCGGTCGCAGGCTGGACGTCCAGCCCGTGCATACCCGTCCACTGCAAGGCAAACGGTATCGTCACGGTGACGATCAGCAAGCGCAGGCTGTGGCTGGCTGCAACCAAGTCGGTGCGCGCGTTCTCGCGCTCGGACAGCAAGGTCATCTCGGACGCAGCACCAATTGCACCGGCGAAGTAGCTGGTGGCGCGCAGCATGGGTGCAGGCACACCGTGCATGCGCGGTGCATGCAGCCTGTACAGCCAGGCACCGAACAGCCAGCCGAGAAAAAGCGCCCACACGATGCCCAGCACGATGGCCCACCACAACCCGCTGATCAGCGCCGCCACCTGGGGTGTGAAATAAAGGCCCAGCGCTGCGCCAATGGTCCACTGCCCGGCATTGCGCAGTGGCCCCCAGCTCTGCGTAGGGCCGCCAGCGATCGACACGACGGAAGTCGCCAGCAACGGGCCGATCATCCAGGGCAAGGGCGTGTGCAGAGCCACGCAGCCGACTGCGGCGGCAAGGGCCAGAACAAGCGTTGCAAGAACGCGAAAGAAAGAATTCACAGGCATGGTGAAAGTGAGACGGCATCAGTCGATGACCAGTACACCCTGCAGCCACCATACCGACACTTTCGACCTGGCGACCAGTCCAAATGGGAAAGGGAGGCAACGTGAAAAGCCGCACCCCTTTGCCTCTCAGGTTCAGGGGGCACCAGCGCCCCTGAAGTAAGCGATGGTCTGGCGCAATCCAGCATCAAGATCCATACGGGGCTCCCAGCCGCCCAGCAGTTGGTGCGCCAGCGTGATGTCGGGCTGCCGCTGCCGGGGGTCATCTCCCGGCAGAGGGTGGTGGGTGATCCGGGCGGTGGCCCCCGTGTGAGCAAGGACCTTCTGGGCGAGTTCCAGGATGGTGAATTCCCCAGGATTCCCCAAGTTGACAGGCCCCGCCACTTCATCAGGCGTTGCCATCATGCGCACCAGTGCTTCCACCATGTCGTCCACGTAGCAGAAGCTGCGGGTCTGGTCACCTGAGCCGTATACGGTCAGGTCTGCGCCGCGCAATGCCTGCACGATGAAGTTGGAGACCACCCTGCCATCGTCCGGGCGCATGCGGGGGCCATAGGTATTGAACAGCCGCACCACCTTCGTGCGCACGCCATGCTGGCGCCGGTAATCGAAAAACAGGGTCTCCGCACAGCGCTTTCCCTCGTCATAGCAGGCCCGTACGCCAATGGGATTGACGTTGCCCCAGTAGGACTCCGGCTGTGGGTGCACGCTGGGGTCGCCATACACCTCGCTGGTGGAAGCCTGAAGAATGACGGCCCTGCACTGGCGGGCCAGCTCCAGCAGGTTCAGCGCCCCCATCACGCTGGTACGCAGGGTCCGCACGGGGTCGGCCTGGTAGTGCACGGGCGATGCGGGGCAGGCGAGGTTGTAGATTTCGTCCACCTCAGCGGCCAGCGGCTGGGTGACATCGTGCCGAAGCCAACGAAAACGCGGCGAAGCCTGGAGGTGGGCAATGTTCTTTTCGGAGCCCGTGGAAAAGTCATCCACGCACAGCACCCCATGACCATCTTGCAACAAACGCTCGCACAAATGAGAGCCGAGGAAGCCCGCTCCCCCGGTCACCAGGATTGACTTAGCCTTCTTCATGGTGTGGTGGCCCCAGGTGCATCCACCGCGTTCCGCCCCACCGTCAGATAGTCAAACCCCAAAGCACGCATGGACCGAGGCTCGTAGAGGTTGCGCCCATCCACGACCAGCGGCTGCCGCAGGACTGCCCGCAGGGCATCGAAGTCAGGACTGCGAAACACCTGCCATTCGGTCACGATCAACAATGCGTCGGCATCGCGCGCCGCATCCATAGGACTTTGGGCATAACGGATACGCTCCAGCAGGTCGGGCCGATCCTGCAAATCGTCTTGCAGGCATCGGCGAGCTTCCTGCATGGCCACCGGGTCGAACACCTGCAGCACCGCACCGCGCTCCAGCAGTTCACGCACCAGCACCCTGCTGGGAGCCTCGCGCATGTCGTCGGTATTGGGTTTGAAGGCCAGCCCCCACAACGCAAACCGTTGGCCCGAAAAATCCGGGCCGAGCCGCTGCACCAGCCTGTCCACCAGCTGCCGCTTCTGTCCATCATTGACCTGCGCCACCGCCGCCAACAACCGCAGCGGGAGCCCGACGTCATCGCCCATGCGCTGCAACGCTGTCACGTCCTTGGGAAAACAACTGCCACCGTAACCAACGCCGGGATAAAGAAAGCTGTCACCAATGCGCGGATCAGCGCCAATACCCACCCGCACAGGTTCGATATCCACCCCCAGACGATCTGCCAGATTGGCCATTTCATTCATGAAACTGATGCGCGTGGCGAGCATGGCGTTGGCGGCGTACTTTGTGAACTCTGCGCTGCGGCGGTCCATGCAGATAACGCGATCATGGCCATGCCCGAACGGGCGGTACAACGCACGCATGAGATCGCCAGCGCGCTGCTCTTCAGGCGACTCACCCAATCCAACGATGATCCGGTCAGGCCGCATGAAGTCGTTGATCGCACTGCCCTCTTTGAGGAACTCCGGGTTCGAGACCACCGCAAAGCCAGGTGCTGGATGGGCACCGGGCCAGCGCTGGGCAAGCACAGTAGCGACGGCCTTGTGCACCGCTTCGCCCGCGCCCACAGGCACGGTAGATTTGTTGACGATCACCTTGAAGCTGGTCATGTGGGTCGCGATGGCTCCCGCCACCTCGAACACATGACTCAGGTCCGGACTGCCATCGTCCGCAGAGGGCGTGCCCACCGCGATGAACTGCACGTCACCGTGGGCAACACCGCGCGCCATGTCGGTGGAAAACGCCAGCCTGCCGGCGCGGACATTGCCGACGATCAGCTCCTGCAGCCCTGGCTCGTAGATTGGAACCTCTGCGCGCTGCAGTGTGGCAATTTTGTCGGCATCCGTGTCGATGCACAGGACATCATTGCCCAGCTCTGCAAGGCATACGCCGGTAACGAGCCCCACATAACCGGTTCCGAACAAGGTGAGATTCATGAAGGGGGCAAAAAAACTGAAAAATACAAGACATGGGGCTCGCGCCCACGCGAAGGGCGTCGTGAAGTTTCACACCTCAATCACATCGGGAGGCAGCGCCTGGTGCGCGCGTTCGACCATTGTGGTGTATGCCGACTCGATATGCCGCGCAAAGAGCCGGGCATTGAACAAGGGCGACTGGGGCCCCTGTTCCTCCAGCTTGTCCCGAATGCTCTTGAGTTGCGCCACATCGCGGGCAAGCTCTATGGCTCGGGCCTCAAATGCAGACTGCGTCTGGGTGACAAGCTCGGGCAACCCCACGGCATGCAACAGGCTCGCCGCCACTCGGCTCGCAAACGATTGTCCTGAACACGTCAGAACCGGCAGCCCTACCCACAAGGCATCGCTCGCGGTGGTGTGCGCGTTGTAGGGCAGCGTATCAAGGAAGAGGTCGGCCATCCGCTGGCGGGCGAGATGCTGGTCCATGGGCACGCGGCTGGCAAACACAAGGCGGTCTGCAGAAATCCCCCGGGCCTGCGCCTCTCGGCGCAGATTCCGCGCCGCAATCGGGTTGTCTTCCAGCAGCCACAAGACGCTGCCTTCAACAGCATGGAGGATGCGCATCCAGCCGTCAAACGTGGGCGGGAGGATCTTGAAGTTGTTGTTGAAGCAGCAAAACACAAAACCAGTGGCGGGCAAACCCAGTTCGTCGCGGGAAAATGTCCGGTCAGCTGCTTTCCGCTGGGAGTCGTTGACCTGGTAGCTGTGCGGCAGATAGACCACTTTTTCAGTGAAGTCGGCCTGGGCATGGGGAGGAATCACCACCTTGTCGGCGATCACATAGTCCATGTAACTGGCGCCGATGGTGCCAGGGTACGCCAGGTAGCTGACCTGAACGGGTGCACACCGGTAGGAAAAACATCTCAAACGCGTCGCTTGCGTAAAGCCCATCAGATCCACAGCAATGTCGATACCAAGCTCTCGCGAAAGCTGCGCAATATCAAGATCGGTACGCTCACGCACATCCAGAAAATGGTCAAAGGCCACCACCAGTCGCTCGCGCATGCTGTCGTGCACCTGGGGACTGACCGAAAACGCGAACAATTCAAATCGCTCGCGGTCATGCACTTCAATCAGCTCTGCAATCAAGTACGCCGAGGGGTGATTGCGAAAATCTGCAGAGTAGTAACCGATACGAATCTTCTCGCCCCTCGCACGAACAGGAATCGCGCCCAACGCTGCAGAGCCAGGCATATCGCGTTCTACAAGACGGCTTGCAATCTCTTTGTGGAGGGCAGGCTGGTCGAACACGGACAGGGCAGAGAATGGCTCAAGGACAGGCTTCCTAGCCCGGATGTCCTGTTGGAGCTGAAGCAGCTCCTCATCCAGGTTTTGCCAAATACAGCCATGGACCTTGGCGGTAACGATCTCGCTTTGCAGCATCGCCAAAGGAGCGGGCAGGCGCTGGGCCAGATAGAACTGTTGCAAAGCCTCGTCGTACCGCTTCATCTCCCGCAAAAGCCGACCCATGAGGAATCTGGACTCCCCTTGCTGGGGCCGAAGCTCGATCGCGCGGCTCACGTCCGTCAGTGCGCTTTCCAGATTTCTCAGTTGCAGTTGCGCCTCGCCACGGTTGTTGTACGCCTCGGCGGACTGCGGGTTGAGCTCCAGCGCCCGGCTGAAGGCAGCAACGGCTTCTGCATACCGGCCCAGCCTCAGCAAAGCCGTGCCCCGGTTGTTGTGCGGCTCCGGTATCTCGGGTGCGCGCTCGATCACCTGGTCCATGCACTCCAGGGTTTCATCAAACTGCTTCATCTGCAGGTGAATGCAGCCCAGATTGAAACGCGCCTGCACATTCGCAGGATCTATCGCCAGCACCTTGCGGTAGCTTTCCATGGCCTCCGGCAACCGATCCAAGGTTTGCAGGACCGTTCCCCGGTTGTAATGTGCGAGCCCCAACCCGGGCGAGAGTGCAATGGCCTGATCGAAAGAGGCCAGCGCGTCCTGATTGCGCTGCAGGCGTAGCAGCGCGTTGCCACGATTGAAGTAGGGGTCAACGTAGTCGGGCTTGAGAGCGATGGCTCGGTCGTAGGCGCGAATAGCGTCTGCGGGCCGGTTGGCCATCAGCCATTCATTGCCCCGGGTGTTGCACGCCGTCGCATCATCGGGGAGGGGCGACTCCACAGATCTAACGCCCGCAACCAAGCCCGTTCCATAGTTGATTCCGAATTTAAAACTGGGCTGGCTGGCTGGTATGGCACCAGGCTTGAAGGACTGCCCGAAATGGGGTTTCTTTGTGTCGGTCAAGGTGCTTCCCGATACAGATGAGAGATTGACATCCCGCCATGGTAAACACCTGCGCGGCACCGAACCGCCATCCAGCGCCAGCCGGGCGGCTCCAGGGACAACAGCCAAGTCCACCGCAAAGCAAACCGCCATGGAAAGCGGGTACTGTGGCCTCCTCTTTCTGGGCGCGCAGAGCGCACTGGCGGAGCTTTTCAGCGCTCAGGCGCGCCCCGCCGGTGTGCCATTTCTTGTCCCATCCTGCCCAGCAAAGCGGGCTCCAAAAGATGCAGCGCCGCCGGGTAGGCCTGGCGCTCCTCGTGGTGGATATGGCTCGCATAGCGCGCCGCAAATCGATCAAAAAGCGCCTCTGCCGATTCCGAGAAGCCTTCGATTTCCCCCTGCGCCAGCGCTTGTAGCGGAACTCGCGCCGCCGCCCAGTCAGCCACCATGTCGACATGGTCCTGTTGCAGCCGCTGCACCAGAGTCCTCATCTCCGGTGCAGCCTGGGCCAGCAACAGCGGGAAGACATGGAGCTCCTCATCCTCATGGTGCAATGGCGCAGCGACATCAAAGTAGCGCAACACATCGCGCGCGGCCTGGCGCGCGGCCTGGCGCGCGCTCTCATCGGCACCTTGCTGGCGGACATGTTCACGCAGGCGGTCCAGCAGTGTCAGCGTGCGCTGCACGCGCTCGTGGCAGGCCTCCAGCATGGCGAAGGGCTCTTCGAACCCGACTGCAGGTGCGCTGAAGCCAGGAACGTGGCGAGCAGGTGCAGAAGTGGACGCCATCCTCGCCTCACCCAAAGCGCACGGGCTGGCCCTGGCGGTCGAAGGGGATGTAGGCACCATGCGCACCGCCCTTGATCGCATCCACCATGCGCTGCAAAGGCGCCTCGGCATCGGCGCTGGTGGGCGCCTTGTTCAGGGTGCCCGACATGGCGGCTGCGAACACCATGGCCCAGTCGTGGCCAGGGGCCGTGAACTGGCTGGCCTCACCGACCAGCGCGTCGAACGACGGCAGCTCCTGTGGCGTCTTGTCCACGCACATCAGTGGCACCAGCGCGCCGCCCTGCCCGGCTTCAAACCGGGCCCGCTGCGCGGGGGTGGCATCGTCGGGCAATTCAACGGCAGCAAACACGAACAGGAGCCGCTGGGGTTCAGGCTGCATGCGTGCCGCCTCAAGTAGATCGTCGAAGCTGGAAATGTTCATAAAAAATTTCGATGAATTAAAAAATGCTGCGAGGGAGGCTCGGTCTTCTCAGAAGCCTGGCACCACGCCCTTATGCGGGTCTAGCGTGCTCACATAGCTGTCTGCTACAGGTCGAGCACGCGCTGCCTTGCGCGATTGCACGGTGCCAATGCTGACAAAACACAGCGCCTGCTCCCAGGCGTCCAGCTGGAACAAGCCGCGCAATCCGGGGGACTTGAGGGCCTTGCCGCTGGTGAGGGCCGATCCGAAGCCCTGTGCAGTGGCCATGAGCAACATGTTCTGCACCGCGCAGCCAGCGGACACCAAGCGCTCTGACAGGTCGATGGCGGGGTCGCCGCACTGGCTATCTACCACCACCAGCATGAGTACCGGGGCACGGTAGGCCTTTTCGCGGGCCTGCTCGGCCTGCTCGGGCGTGGCGGCAGGATCTCGTTCGCACAGAGCCTGCGCAAACACGTCGGCCAACGCCGGCCGCGCGGCGGCGGGCACCAGCACAAAACGCCACGGCGTCAATTGGCCGTGGTCCGGCGCGTGGGCCGCAGCGCTGAGAATCTGGGCCAGCTCCCCCGCGCTGGGTCCGGGAGCAGCCAGGCGTTTAGGCAGGATGGTCTGGCGCGAGTGGATCAGCGCGGCGGCCATGGCGGCGGTATCGTCTGGCGGGAGAGCAGCAGTTGGCACCTGCCGAGGGGCATGGTGCAAAGGCCAGGGAATGACAGCCATCACAGGTCCTTGAAAGAAGCTTCTTCAGCCCGGCCGGCCGTCGGCCCGCAGGCAACCGTACCACCGGCCCAGCCGCACACCCCATACGCCCATGGTGGCGGCCCACAGGAAAGCCGCCACCGGCAGCACCCACACCCACGCTACGCCAAAAACGCCCGGCACTTCTGCCGCAATGCGCAACACGGTAGCCACCTGCAGCAGCCAGAACAATGTCCACGCCGAGTGGTCAGCAACCAGCGCGCGGCCACTGTGCCCACACGACACCCGCGTCACCATGGCCAGCATCAGCGATGCCAGGCAGCCCATGGTCAGGGCATGCAGCGCTCCCAAGCCGAGGGTTCCCATGCCATAGCCCCACGCCAGCCACCGCGAAAGCCCTCCAAGCAGAAAGGCAAGGCCAAGCCACAGGAAACCGATATGCAGCATGGCCAGCAACCTGTTCTTGAGGCTTTGTACCAGCCCCCAGACACAGGCCAGCCAGACCAGCACGCCCCCGATCACCAATTGCAGCGTGCCGTGTACCAACCCCCAGGCCGGCCCCGCAGCGCTGGCAGGCAATCCGAGCCAGTCCAGCCACACCGCCAGCACCTGCAGCACGGCGGCCGCCAGCATCAGCCACAGCACCCAGAAAGGCCGCCAAGCCTGCACCATGGGCATGGCACTGGAGGTGAAAAATGGAATCATGCGGTGCGCCACCGTGAAATACACTACCACCACAAACCCCCACAGGCCGGTGAAGACCCAGGCACGTGCGAGCGCATGGGTGCCCACGGCCAGCCCCAGCCAGAGCCCAACAAGGCTGGTGCATCCCAGCGTACAAGCCCAAGCGATGGTGCGAGCATGCAACTGGTCCTCGGCCTGGCTGCGCCGCACACGCCCCCAGAACTGCGCGGTCATCCAGACGAGGCCCGCCGTCGCAACCGCCAACCCGACCAGCGCCACGCCAACCCACAGGTGCGCGCCCGCCAGCCACAACAGCCACCCCACCGCCTGCGCCACCAGCGGTGCGCGAATCGCCTTCACTGGCAAAGGCTCCACCCCGAGCCATTTAGGGCCTGCTGTGAACAGGAAGCCGGAAAAGAACAGGGGAATGAATCCGAACGCCATCACGGCCGAGTGCACCAGTGTGGGAGACACTGCGTAGTAAAGCCCCCACCCACCGCTGGACCGCGCCACCTGCACCAACGCCCACCACCCCCCTGACACCACCAGCACCACCATGGCCAGGAAAAACCCCAACCGGTGCGGTGCCAGCATCAGATAGCGCCAGCGCCATTGCCTGTCCAGCGACGCCAGCATCTCCGGCGACGGTTTTCCCGACGCGGTGCGCAGGGGGATGACGGGGCGAGAGGTCACCCGCAGGTCCCCAGATGCCCGCACTGCGTGCAGTAGTCACAACCATCCTTGCGGATCACGGCATGGGCGCCACATTCGGTGCATTTCTTGCCTGCCATGGCCTGGGGCACAGCCACCGGGGGCGGTGCAGGCTCATCCAGCGGCAGTTGCTGCTGCACCGGGTCGGCCACGCGGCGCGCCAGGATGTTCTGGATGGCATAGGCCATGGCCGCCACCTCGGAGTCGTGCCACATGGGCACCAGCGTGCCGTCGTCCTTGCGATGGGTGCCCAGGCGCACAGGGCCGCGGTCCCAGGCGACCTTGCGCATGTCCGACAGAGCCCGCTCCAAAAAGCCGCCCCGCGCTGCAAGCGACAACATGCGCATGCTGGAGGTGATCCACTGCTGCGACTCGCCGCTTTGGCCCACGGGCATGAAGAACTCAATGGCGCGGTCTACCGTGCCGTTACCGATGCCAGTGGGAACGGGGAGGAACGACACGATGAGGTACAGCGTCTTGTGGCCCTCTTGCGTCCAGTATTCGAGCTTCTCCGCAACGGCGGAGAGGCCGCCTTGGGGGCGGCTTTCGATGACGGTGCGCATGGGGTCCGCCGGGGGTGCGGGTGGCACCATGGGCGCAGCAGCAAGCGTTGGCGCAGGTGCAGCGTGGGTCTCCAGCACCGACCCCAGGATGGCGTTGGGCCGGTAGGTGGCCAGGCCCTTGAGCTTGGCGCGCCAGGCCTGGAGGTACAGGTCCTTGAACCCTTCGTAGGGGTAGTCGGCAGGGATGTTGACAGTCTTGGAGATGGCCGTGTCCACAAAGGGCTGCACGGCCTCCATCATGGCGATGTGGCCTTCGGCGGGCATGGCGAGGGCCGAGACGAAGTAGTCTGGCAACGCCTCCACATCCCCGCCCAGCTCGCGGTACAGGCGCCAGGCATGGTCTTCCACCGCGTATTCGGTCGTGCTGCCGTCGGACTCGCGCTTCTTGCGCTTGTACATCCACGAAAACGGCGGCTCGATGCCGTTGGAAGCGTTGTCGGCAAAGGCCAGGCTCACGGTGCCCGTGGGTGCGATGGAGAGCAGATGGCTATTGCGGATGCCATGCTGGCGGATGGCAGCCTGGAGCGATTCCGGCAGGCGGCTGGCAAACGTGCCTTCGGCCAGATAGCCGTTGGCATCGAACTTCGGAAACACTCCTTTCTCACGCGCCAGGTCCACCGATGCGGCATACGCTGCGTCGCGCATGTACTCGGCAATGCGTGCAGCCATGGTGCGGCCCTCGGGCAGGTCGTAGCGCAGGCACAGCATGGCCAGCGTGTTGCCCATGCCGGTAAAGCCCACACCAATGCGGCGCTTTGCCATCGCCTCGTCGCGCTGCTGCGGCAAGGGCCAATAGGTCACATCGAGCACGTTGTCGAGCGCGCGCACCTGCAGCGCCACGGCCTTGGTGAACGCGTCAAAGTCAAACGCCGCCACGCCGCCAAAACCAAAGGGGTGGCGCACAAAGCGGGTGAGGATGATGGGGCCCAGGTCACAACAACCGTACGACGGCAGCGGTTGCTCACCACAGGGATTGGTCGCCGCGATCTCCTCGCAGTAGTGCAGGTTGTTGTCTTCGTTGATGCGGCCCAGGAACAGGATACCAGGCTCGGCAAAGTCGTAGGCCGACTTCATGATGGTGTCCCACAGCTCGCGTGCGGGCACGGTGGCATACACCCACTGGCCGTCTGCACGCTGACGGGCGCCCTGGGCGAGCAACGCAGCGCCGGGGCGGGCCTTGTGCACCAGCTCCCACTGTGCGTTGTTCTGTACGGCTGCAATGAACTCGTCCGACACGCCCACCGACACATTGAAGTTATTCCAGCGCCCTGGCGTGCGCTTGGCCGTGATGAATTCGTGCACGTCGGGATGGTCGATGCGCAGCACGCCCATCTGCGCGCCACGGCGCGCGCCCGCGCTCTCCACGGTAGAGCACGACTGGTCGAACACATTCATGTAGCTGCACGGCCCCGACGCCATGGAGGCCGTGGCCTTCACCTGCGCGCCCTTGGGACGGATGCGGGAGAAGTCATAGCCCACGCCACCACCCCGGCGCATGGTTTCTGCAGCCTCGCGCAGGGCTTCGTAGATGCCCGGAAAGCCCTCGTCGTCCACGCCCTGAATACAGTCGCCCACGGGCTGCACAAAACAGTTGATGAGCGTGGCCTGTATGTCGGTGCCTGCCGCGCTCATGATGCGGCCCGCGCCGATGGCGCCCGCCTTCAGGTTGGCGAGGAACAAGGCTTCGTACTTGTCGCGCAGCTCCGGTTTTTCGACCGAGGCCAGCGCCCGCGCCACACGCTGGTACAGCTCGTCGGCGGTGGTTTCGCCGGGTTTGAGGTATTTCTCGCGCAATACATCCAGGCTGATGGGCTGCAGGGACGAGGTGGGCTTGAAGGGGGGCTGAGGTTCGCGTTTCATGGGGGCCGATGATTTGGGTTTCACGCCAGTGAGGTCTTGCGTTCCATCAAGAGGGCCTCATTCCTCACGGATCTGCCGTGAGAATGCCGGACAAGTTCAAAGCTCATCCAGAAGAACTTGCCCATCATGCTCCACGTACGGGTGGTAGGGGCCGGTGCCGCTGTTGTCCGCCAGCGAGGCCGGCACAAAACCGCCCGTCTTGACATCAAACACATGGACTTCTCCTTCCTCGATCACGTAGTGCCAGCCGTGCAGGCTGATCTGCCCTGACTGCACACGGCTGCGCACCATCGGGTACTCCATGAGGCGTTCGAGCTGCAGCACCACGGCGCGCTGCTCAGTGCGGCGCAGCACTTCGGGGCCCGCCTGCATGGGCAACAGGGCCTCGCGCCCCAGGTCCAGCCAGCGGTTCAGGTTGGGTGCTTCGGGCGAAACCTCACCATACATCGCCTTGATAGCCCCACAGTGACTGTGGCCGCACACCACGATGCGGCGCACCTGCAGGTTGAGCACTGCAAACTCAATGGCTGCCGTGGTGCCATGATGGCCGTGAGATCCGTCATACGGCGGGATGAACGCACCCACGTTGCGCACCAGGAAAAGCTCCCCCGGGCCCGCGCCGGTCAACAGGTAGGGCACCAGGCGCGAGTCGGAACAGCCGATGAACAAGGTCGTGGGGTGCTGCCCCTCGTCCACCAGCGTCTGGAACTGCTCGCGGTACTGGGGAAAGGCGTCGTCGTGAAAACGACGCAGGCGATCAAGCAGCTCGTCGGGCATGGTGCGATCAGATGGCGTGCAATGCAACTACTGTACAAGCGGTGAATCGGCCGCGTCCAGTGCTACGCCCTCCGCCACGGCAGCGCCCGCCAGCAATTGCAGGTACTGCCTCAACGCGTTCACCCAGGCCTGCTGGCGCAGCGTGAGGGCGATGGCCTGGCGCACCTCTTCGAACGAAGGCTGCTGCCCGGGGTCGCGCGCCACCACCTCCACCACATGCAGGCCAAACCGGCTGTGTACCAGGCGTGCCAGCACACCGATCTCGGCGCTGCCAAACACCTCGCGGGCGAACTCGGGGGCACAGTCGGCGCGGGTGAGCCAGCCCAGGTCGCCGCCTTGCTGGCCGCTGGGGCAGTTGGACCACTGCGCAGCCGCCTCGGCAAACTTGGCACCACCATCGTCCGCACAGCGCAAGTCAATCAACATGGCCTCGGCACGCAGGCGCAGCTGCTTCACATCCACGCCCGGCGTCACGGCAAACAGCACGTGGCGCAGTTGGGCCCGCTCGCCCTGGGCGTGTGCCGCAGGGTGGGCGTCGTGGTAGCGGCGGCAGGCTTCTTCCGATGGATCGGGGATGGGTAGCTCACGCTCCAGTAGTTGCTCGATGGCGTTGGAGGCTTCGGTGCTGATGGCTCCCTCGACGCCGGGCACATCGTCTGCTGAAAGCAAACCCGCCTGCTGGGCCGCCTGGCGCAGCAGTTCGGTGCAGGCACGCTGGCGCAAGGCTTCGTCATCCAGCCACTCGGCCGTTGAATTCAATGCCACGCCGTTGATGCGCGCCACCGGGGCCAGCCCCGTGGGCTGAGGGGCTGCCATGGCGGGCGCGTCGGCCATGACAGTCGCCCCTACCGTGGCCGACAACGCCTCGTAGGCGGCCGCCTGCTCAGGAGAGAGCAGGCTTTGGGGCGCGCTCTGGCTGGTGGTTGTGCTGGTGCTGCTGCAGCCGCAGCTGCCGGTTCCACATCCGCTCATGGTGTGCTCCTTTTGTGATGCGAAATCAAACGCCACGGCGGTCTTGCGACTGCGTATGGCCGGATGGCAGGTTCAGGCGGCGCGCACGCACCACCTGGTAGGGGCGCAGCACATAGGCCAGCGTGCCAAAGCCGCTCCACACATGCACCAAGCGGGTGAACGGGAAGACCAGGAAGATCGTCATGCCCAGGAACATGTGGGCCTTGAAAATCCAACCCGCTTCGGCCAGCAGCTCGACGCCGCCGCTGCGGAAGGTCACCACGCGCTGACCCCACTCGGCCAGCTTCATCATCATGGAGCCGTCCAGATGCTGCGCCGACAGCGGAATGGTGGCCAAGCCCAGCGCCAGCTGCAGCCACAACAGCACCAGGATCAGGATGTCGCTGGTCTTGGACGTGGCGCGGATGCGGTCATCCGACAGGCGCCGGTGCAGCAGGATGGACAGGCCAATGAAGCCCAGCACGCCCGCGATACCGCCCGTCACCATCGCCATGATCTGCTTGGCACCTGCAGTGATAAAGCCTTCGTACAGGAAGTGCGGCGTGAGCATGCCCACGGTATGGCCAAAGAACAGGAACAGCACACCGATATGGAACAGGTTGCTGCCCCAGCGCAGGCTGCCGGTGCGCAGCAGCTGCGACGAATCGCTTTTCCAGGTGTACTGGTCACGGTCAAACCGCGCCCAGCTACCAATGAAAAAGACGGCCAGGCAAATGTAGGGATAGATGCCAAACAAGAGGGTGTCAAGCCAGGCGGTCATACGGAGACTCCTTCTGGTGCCCGCTCGGTGCGGGGGGTACGAACAAAATGCAGAGGCTGCGGCTGGTCAGGCTTGGCCTGGCCCTGGGTGCTGCAACCGCCAAACGCTTCGGGCTCGGCCCAGACCTCGTCCATGGGCGGCTCGGGGGTGAGCGCCACCGACTGCACGCGCTGGCCCGACACTTCGAGCACCGCAGCAATCACGCTGGCATAGGGGCTGCTTCTTGCCACCAGCGCACTGAACAGCGCGTTCAGGATGTGGGCCATTTCGCCCAGGAACTCCTTGGCCACTTCGGGCGGCTGGGTGGAGGCGAACTCCAGCACCACCGGCAGGTGGTCGGGCAGCTCTTCGGCTTCAAACTTCAGGCCTGCTTTGTCGTAGGTCTGCAGCAGGTCGATGAGCGCAGGCCCCCGGTCGCGCGAGTCGCCATGAACATGCTCGAACAGGTGCAGCGAGGTCTGGCGGCCCCGGTCGAAGTTGTCCACGTAGCGGGCTTCGGCTTCCAGCGGGTCGAGTGCAGCCAGGTGCTCGCACACTGCCTTCAGCTCATCCATGCGATCAGCCGTAACGGCTTGCTCGGCCTGAAGCGCGTCGATGAGCTGCGGCATCACGCTGCGCAACTGCGCATCGGGGTAACTCAGCAGGTAACCCAGAGCGCGCAAGGTCAGGCGCACGGAGGTCGGGTTCTTCTTGAACATGGTGATTCCTTCCGTTGCACTCAAACAGTGGCTTTGATGGGGATCGTGCGGGGCTTTTTGCCGCCGAACATGCTGGTCTCGGTGGCGCCGTCAGAGCAGCCATTGCCAAACGAGAAACCGCAACCACCCCGAATGTCGAAGGCGTTCTCGGCGTACTCGCGATGGGCCGACGGGATGACGAAGCGGTCCTCGTAGTTGGCAATGGCCATCACGTGGTACATCTCCTCGACCTCGGCCATCGACAGGCCCGCCTGCTTGAGCACGGCCAGGTTCTGGCGCTGCTCCACGTGCTTGTCGCGCTGGTAGGTGCGCATGGCCAGCATGCGTTCCAGCGCCCGCACCACAGGGCCGGTGTCGCCAGCGGTGAGCAGGTTGGCGAGGTACTGCACGGGGATGCGCAGCTGCGACACATCGGGGATGTCGCCATTCACACCCACATGGCCCGCGTTGGCAGCGGCCGTGATGGGCGAGAGCGGTGGCACATACCAGACCATGGGCAGCGTGCGGTACTCGGGGTGCAGTGGCAGGGCCACCTTCCATTGCACGGCCATCTTGTAGACGGGGCTGTTGCGCGCGGCGTCCATCCAGCTGTCGGGGATGCCGTCGATGCGCGCCTGGCGGATCACATCGGGGTCATTCGGGTCCAGGAAGATGTCGAGCTGCGCCTGGTACAGGTCGCGGTCGCGCTCCACGCTGGCGGCTTCCTGGATGCGGTCTGCGTCATACAGCAGCACGCCCAGGTACCGGATGCGGCCCACGCAGGTCTCGGAGCACACGGTGGGCTGGCCTGCTTCGATGCGCGGGTAGCAGAAGATGCACTTCTCGGCCTTGCCCGACTGCCAGTTGTAGTAGATCTTCTTGTAGGGGCAGCCGCTGACGCACATGCGCCAGCCACGGCACTTGTCCTGGTCGATCAGCACGATGCCGTCTTCCTCGCGCTTGTAGATCGAGCCCGAGGGGCACGATGCCACGCACGCCGGGTTCAGGCAGTGCTCGCACAGGCGCGGCAGGTACATCATGAAGGTGTTTTCGAACTGGCCGTAGATGTCCTTTTGCACATCGTCGAAGTTCTTGTCCTTACTGCGCTTGCTGAATTCGCCGCCCAGGATTTCTTCCCAGTTCGGGCCCCACTCGATCTTCTCCATGCGCTTGCCAGTGATCAGACTGCGCGGGCGGGCCGTGGGTGCGGCCTTGCTTTCAGGCGCCGACTGCAGGTGATCGTAGTCGAACGTGAAGGGCTCGTAGTAGTCGTCAATCTGCGGCAGGTTGGGGTTGGCGAAGATGCGCATGAGCAGCTTCCACTTGCCGCCCTGGCGGGGGGCGATGGAGCCGTCCGGGTTGCGCACCCAGCCGCCGTTCCACTTGTCCTGGTTTTCCCATTCCTTGGGGTAGCCGATGCCGGGCTTGGTCTCGACGTTGTTGAACCAGGCGTATTCCACGCCGGGGCGACTCGTCCAGACGTTCTTGCAGGTGACGGAACAAGTGTGGCAACCAATGCACTTGTCCAGGTTCAGCACCATGCCGATTTGTGCGCGAATTTTCATCGTGTTTCTCCTTGTCTTCGGCTTCAGGCGTGGGCTGCCGTGCTGGACACGGGCTCGTCGTCGAGCCAGTCCACGCGGTCCATCTTGCGCACCAGCACGAACTCGTCGCGGTTGGTACCAATGGTTCCGTAGTAGTTGAAGCCGTAGCTCAACTGCGCATAGCCGCCAATCATGTGGGTGGGCTTGAGCACAATGCGCGTGACCGAGTTATGGATGCCGCCGCGCGTTCCGGTGATCTCGGAGCCGGGCGTGTTGATGATCTTCTCTTGCGAGTGGTACATCATCACCATGCCGGGGTTCACACGCTGGCTCACCACCGCACGGGCTGCAATCGCGCCGTTAGCGTTGAAGAGTTCGACCCAGTCGTTGTCCACGATGCCAGCGACCTTCGCGTCGTCCTCGCTCAGCCACACCACCGAGCCACCCCGGTTGAGCGTGAGCATCATCAGGTTGTCGCTGTACGTGCTGTGGATGCCCCACTTCTGGTGCGGCGTGATGAAATTCAGCGCGATCTCGCGGTTGCCGTTGGGCTTCTTGCCTTCCACTTCTTCCAGCGTCTTGAGGTGCACGGGTGGGCGGTAGCTCACGAAGCCTTCGCCAAAGTCACGCATCCACGGGTGATCTTGGTAGAACTGCTGGCGGCCCGTGAGGGTGCGCCATGGGATGTACTCGTGCACGTTGGTATAGCCCGCGTTGTAGCTGACCTTTTCGCTTTCCAGGCCCGACCAGGTGGGCGAGCTGATGATCTTGCGCGGCTGCGCCTGGATGTCGCGGAAGCGGATCTTCTCGTCCTCGCGGTGCAGCGCCAGGTGCACGTGGTCGCGGCCCGTCTGCTTGCCCAGGGCTTCCCAGGCCTTGCAGGCCACATGGCCGTTGGTTTCGGGCGCCAGCATCATCACCACTTCGGTGGCGTCAATGTCGGTCACGATGCGGGGCATGCCCTGCGTCACACCCTCTTCCTTCACACGGCCGTTCAGGTCGCCCAGTTGGCCGACTTCAGTTTGCGTGTTCCAGCCAATGCCCTTGCCGCCGTTGCCTGCCTTGTCCATCAAGGGGCCCAGGGCGGTGAAGCGCTTGTAGAGGTTGGGGTAGTCGCGCTCGACCACGGTGACCTGCGGCGCCGTCTTGCCGGGGATGAGTTCGCACTCGCCCCGCTTCCAGTCACGCACGCCGTAGGGCTGGGCCATTTCGCCTGCCGTGTCGTGCATGATGGGTGTAAGCACCACGTCCTTTTCCACACCCAGATGGCCCACGCTGACCTCGCTCACGGCCTTGGCGAAACCCTTGTAGATCTCCCAGTCGCTCTTGGCCTGCCAGGCAGGGTCCACTGCGGTGGACAGCGGGTGGATGAAGGGGTGCATGTCGCTGGTGTTGAGGTCGTTCTTCTCATACCAGGTGGCCGTGGGCAGCACGATGTCGGAGTACAGGCAGGTCGTGCTCATGCGGAAGTCGAGCGTGACCAGCAGGTCCAGCTTGCCTTCGGGTGCGTTGGTGTGCCACTGCACTTCCTCGGGCTTGGCTTCGTCTTTGCCCAGGTCCTTGCCCTGCACGCCGTGGGTAGTGCCCAGCAGGTGCTTGAGGAAGTATTCATGCCCCTTGCCCGACGAGCCCAGGATGTTGGAGCGCCACACGAACATGTTGCGCGGCCAGTTGGACGGATGGTCCGGGTCCTCGCAGCTCATCGTGAGCGTGCCGTCCTTCAGAGACTTGACGACGTAATCCTTCGCGTCCATTCCCGCTGCAGCGGCATCCTTGGCCACCTGCATGGGGTTGGTCTTGAGCTGGGGCGCTGATGGCAGCCAGCCCATGCGCTCGGCGCGCACGTTGTAGTCAATCTGCGCGCCGTGGTAGGCCTTCTTGTCAGCCAGGGGCGAGAGGATTTCCTCCATGCCCAGCTTCTCGTAGCGCCACTGGTCGGTGTGGGCGTAGAAGAAACTCGTGCTGTTCATCTGGCGCGGTGGGCGGATCCAGTCCAGCGCAAAGGCCAGCGCCGTCCAGCCCGTCTGTGGGCGCAGCTTTTCCTGGCCCACATAATGCGCCCAGCCGCCACCGCTTTGGCCAATACAGCCGCACAACATCAGCATGTTGATGATGCCCCGGTAGTTCATGTCACTGTGGTACCAGTGGTTCATGGCCGCGCCGATGATCACCATGGACTTGCCCTGGGTCTTGTGCGCGTTGTCGGCAAACTGGCGCGCCACGGTGATGATCTGCTCGCGCGGCACGCCGGTGATGGCCTCTTGCCAGGCGGGGGTGTAGGGGCGGTCGGCGTCGTAACCACCACCAGGCTCTTCGCCCGGTAGGCCTCGGTCAATGCCGTAGTTGCCCGCCAACAAGTCGAACACGGTGGCCACCATCACGCAGCCCTGGGCTTCGTGCCCGGCCAACTCCAGGTGGGACACCGGCACGCGGCGCACCATCACGTCGCCACCTTGTTCGTTGGCCGTGAAGTTGGGCGTTGCCACGCCGCCAAAGTACGGGAAGGCGACATCGGCAATGTCGTGGGCCTGCTCGCCATCTTCGATCACCGACAGCTTGAGCTTGACGGTGTTGCCGGTGCGCGCTTCCTTGTTCTCCAGGTTCCACAGGCCCTGGTCGGGGCGGCCGTCCGCCCCCCATCGAAATCCGATGGAGCCATTGGGCAGCGTGACCTGGCCCAGTTCGTCGTAGCCCACGGTCTTCCAGTCGGGGTTGTTGGACTGGTCAAGCTGGCCCGGGAAGTCGCTGGCGCGCACATAGCGGTCTGGCACCATCACGGTGCGGCCATCTGGCAGCGTTTTTTCCTTGAGCACCACCAAGAGCGGCAGGTCGGTGTATCGGCGTGCGTAGTCATCAAAGTACGCCGAGCGGCCCTTGCCACCGTCCTTGAAGTAGAACTCGTTGAGGATCACATGGCCCATGGCCATGGCCACGGCGGCATCAGTGCCCTGCTTGGGATGCATCCACAAATCGCCCAGCTTGGCGACTTCGGAGTAGTCGGGCGTGATGGACACCACCTTGGTGCCCTTGTAGCGCACCTCAGTCAGGAAGTGCGCATCCGGCGTGCGCGTCTGGGGCACATTGGAGCCCCAGGCAATGATGTACGAGCTGTTGTACCAGTCGGCCGACTCGGGCACGTCGGTCTGCTCACCCCACACTTGCGGGCTGCTGGGGGGCAGGTCGCAATACCAATCGTAGAAGCTCATGCACACGCCGCCGATGAGGCTCAGGTAGCGCGAACCCGCAGCGTACGAAATCATCGACATCGCCGGGATGGGCGAGAAGCCGATGATGCGGTCCGGGCCGTGCTTCTTGATGGTGTACACGTTGGCCGCAGCGATCATCTGGTTGACTTCTTCCCAGGTGCTGCGCACAAAGCCGCCCAGGCCCCGCTGCTTTTGCCATTCGCGCTTGGAGGCATCGTTCTCGACGATGCTGGCCCAGGCGTCCACCGGGCTCTTGGCCAGGGCGATGGCGGCGCGCCAGTGCTTGAGCAGGCGGCCACGCACCATGGGGTACTTCACGCGGTTGGCACTGTACAGGTACCAGCTGTAGCTGGCGCCGCGTGCGCAGCCACGGGGTTCGTGGTTGGGGAGGTCGGGCCGGGTGCGGGGGTAGTCGGTCTGCTGGGTTTCCCAGGTCACGATGCCGCCCTTGACGTAGATCTTCCACGAACAGGAGCCCGTGCAGTTCACGCCGTGGGTGCTGCGCACGATCTTGTCGTGCGCCCAGCGGTCGCGGTAGGCGTCTTCCCAGGTGCGGTCTTCACCGTTGGTTTCGCCATGGCCTTGGGCAAAGGTCTCGCGGGGCTGCGAGAAGTACGAAAGGCGATCGAGGAAATGGCTCATCGAAGGGCTCCTTTTCTGATTTCTGTTCTGGGGTTGACTAGCAAGGCATCTCGGCGTGCTTGCGTGCGTAGCTCCACCAGGTGATCACGATGCAAACGAGATAGAAGGCGAAGAACGTCCACAGCGCGGCGTGGGGGCTGCCGGTCAGCGCGATGGAGCTGCCATAGCTCTTGGGGATAAAGAACCCGCCGTAGGCGGCCATGGCGGCGGTGAAGCCCAGCGTGGCCGCGCCCAGGGTGTTGCCCTCCTTGTTGGCGCTGGCCACAGCGGCGGCGTTGTGCTTGTCCACGCCGCGCATGGCTTCGGTCAGGAAGATCACGGGGATCATGCGGAAGGTGGAGCCGTTGCCGATGCCGGTGGTGAGGAACAGCACCAGGAAGCACACGAAGAAACCTGCAAACTGGCCTTCGTTGCCGCCAGGGCCACCGGAGGGCAGGAAGAACGTCACACCCATCACAGCCACGGCCATGACGATGAAATTCCACAGCGTGACGCGCGCACCACCGAGCTTGTCGGCCAGCCAGCCACCAAAGGGGCGGATCACAGCGCCCACCAGCGGGCCCAGCCAGGCGTAGGCCAGCGGGTTGATGCCAGGGAACTGACTCTTGATGAGCAGCGGAAAGCCCGCTGCATAGCCGATGAACGAGCCGAAGGTGCCGAGGTACAACACGCACATCAGCCAGTTGTGCTTGCGCTTGAAGATGGCGGCCTGCGCGGCAAAGGAGGCCTTGGCATCGGCAATGTCGTTCATGCCGAACCAGGCGGCCAGCGCCGTCAGCGCAATCCATGGCACCCAGATGAAGGCCGCGTTCTGCGTCCACACCTGCACGGTTTGGCCGTTTTTGACGATGGTCTGGCCTTCGCCACCAAAGATGCCGAAGATGCCGGCCGTCACGACCAGAGGGCTCAGAAACTGCACCACCGACACCCCCAGGTTGCCCAGACCCGCGTTCACACCCAGGGCCGATCCCTTGCGCTCCTTCGGAAAGAAGAAGCTGATGTTGGCCATGCTGGAGCTGAAGTTGCCGCCGCCCAGGCCGCACAGCAGCGCCAGGATGAGCATGGTGGGATAGGTCGTGGTGTTGTCCTGCACCGCAAAGCCGATGCCAATCGCAGGGATCAGCAAGCTGGCAGTGGAGATCGCCGTCCAGCGGCGTCCACCCACCAGCGGCACCATGAACGAATAGAAGATGCGCAGCGTGGCGCCGCTGAGCGCGGGCGCTGCGGCCAGCCAGAACAGCTGGTTGGTCGAATACTTGAAGCCCAGGCCCGGCAGGCTCACGGCAACCACGCTCCAGACCTGCCAGATGGCAAAGGCCAGGAACAGCGCGGGCACCGAGATCCACAGGTTGAGCTTGGCGATGGCTTCGCCTTCGCGCTCCCAGAACGATTTATCCTCAGGAGCCCAGAGGGTGAGCAGACGCCCCTGGCGCCTACTGGCGGGTGTGGCAGACATGGTGTTTCCTTGGAAAGTGAAAGTTCAGCGGCCAGCCGCAGCAGCCGGTGCTGCCTGCGTGGCCATCAGATCGGTGCGGCGCACTTCGGTGAAGTACATCCAGATGAGCGAGACCCACACCACGCCATACATCAGCATGAAAGCGCTGGAGCGGATGCCGGTGAGGTCCATCAGCGCGCCGAACAGGATGGGCAGGATGAAGCCGCCCATGCCACCGGCCAGGCCCACGATGCCGCTGATGGCACCGATGTTCTGGGGGTAGTCGTCGCTGATGTACTTGAAGACACTGGCCTTGCCAAAGGCCCAGGCAATGCCCAGCAGAAACATGAGGCCCGTGAACAGGTACACATTCAGGCCGATGTGAAAGGTCTTGGGACCATTGACGGTGACGATGGTGAAGTCGGTCTGCGGATAACTCAGCAAAAACAGGCAGATCCAGCTCACCCACATCACCCACCAGGTCACGCTGTGCGCGCCGTACTTGTCAGACAGCATGCCGCCGATGGCGCGCAGCACCCCCCGGGCAGCGAGAAGCAGGCCGCCAGCAGCGCCGCCACGCGAATGTCGAGGCCAAACTCGCCCACGTAGTACTGCACCATCCACAGCGACAGCGCCACATAGCCGCCAAACACAATGCTGTAGTACTGGCAGTACTTGAGGACCTTGGGGTCCTTCAGCGCCTTGAGCTGGTCGGTGAACTTGACGTTGCTGGGCACCAGGTGGGCCGGGTCGCTGTAGCTGAACAACCAGAACAGCACCAGGGTGCCCAGCATGATGGCCGCATACACCTGCGGCACCATGGTCCACCCAAAGGCCACCAGCAGCACCGGGGCGACGAACTTGTTCACCGCCGCACCCGAGTTGCCCGCGCCATACACACCCATGGCCGTGCCCTGGCGGTGCTTGGGGAACCAGCGCGCCACATAGGGCGTGCCCACCGAGAACGAGCCCCCCGCCAAGCCCACAAACAGGCCGATGGTGAGGAAGTGCCAGTATTCCGTGGCGTAGCCCATCATCCAGATGGCGGGCACGGTGGTGGCCATCACGGCGGCCATCACGATGCGACCACCGAACTTGTCAGTCCAGATGCCCAACGGTACCCGCACCAGCGAGCCCGTGAGCACAGGCATGGACATGAGCAGCCCGAACTGTGTGGAGTTCAGGTTGAGCATCTTCTTGATAGGGATGCCGATGACGCCAAACATCATCCACACCATGAAACAGACCGTGAAGGCGAAGGTGCTGACGATCAGCACCGACCAAGCCTGGCGGGTGCGCTGTGGGCTGTCGCCCGGAGGCAAGGGGGTATGTGCCATTGCGCGGTTCCTCTCTTTTTGCATGAGAGGAATGGTCGCGTTTGTAGCGGCCTTTGCACATCCTTCGCTCGACCAGCACGGGGTGCGGCAGAAGGACTAGTGCGCGGCTTGGGGCCATCGTTCGAAAGAACTATGCCACCCGGGCAGACCCTGCAGCCCCGGGATGGCGCTGGGATGCCCACCCCATCTGACCAAGCTGCGCTTGCCCGCCATGGAGCGGCCCCAGGGCCGACGATCCGTAGGAAATCTGAGAAAGGCGCTGACTCCGCCCAGCGCCTAATAACGTTGCACTCACATGCGGCGGCGGCCCATCGTCATCCAGCCCACGCTGATCATCAACAAGGCCAACAGCAGCAGACCCCATTCGCCCAGAGTGGGAACTGCGTTGGTGGCCACGGGCGGAAGGCCGGTGACGGTCCAGGAGCCGACAGTAGAACTCGCATCTGTCCAACTGGAAAACACCCCTCCCGCATTGGAGGTGCCACATGAGTCGCCCTGTGGATTCACCTGAATATTGCCGCACACCGCGTTATGCTGGCCGCTTTCAGTCACCAAAACTTGGTCAAGATGATCTCCGATCACGTGCGGAGCGGGCGTTTGCCAGCGCACCAAGTGCACGGAGAAATCAAGCACCCCTCCTGTGGTTGTAGCCGACACGCTCACAAGCGTCACCTGGGGGTCACCACTGGAATAAGTGGTCAATCCGTCGGAAAAGGAATACGAGGTGAGTTGCGCCGTGATGTCCTGACTGTTGAGGTTGGAGGGCAAAGGGGCGGCCGTAGTGAAAGAGCCCGTCTGCGCCATTGCGGTTGTATAGGCACCGCAATTGCCCGTGCCCGGCGGGCAAGACGTGAAATTGTGCAGATCTGGAGGGCTATAGGCTGGTCCGGTATAGGTGTAAGTGGCAGCCCAGGCGTCCGCCTGCAGAAGGGCCGCAGCCAGGAATACAAGATATTTTTTCATGGTGATTTGTCGCCCAATGCGCAAAGTGGAAGGGTTGAGGGGCGGATCAAAAACTTGCCTTCAGCGTTTATCCGCAAAGCGAAAATAGCTATCTTTTTAGGAGCAATCTCTGCCGGCCACGCAAGGCCAGACCCAGCAGGCCGACGGCTGTCAGCACCAGGGCAAACGGGTTGTCCACGGGTACGGACTGCGCCCCACCCGGCCCCACCACGGGGACGTCGCTCGTCCAGCCACCGCTGCCATGGGCAAAGCCGTGGCTGGTGGCGCCGTCGTCAGCGTAGCTATGGCAGATGTCGGGGCTGGTCAGTGAAACGCAGGGGCGGTTGAAGTAGCTGGCAAAGTTGACCGACATGTAGCTCAATCGGTCGCCCACGCCATGGCTGCCGGTTTGCCACCACAGAAAAACCATGTCGTTATCAACAATCTCGCCTGCTGCATTGGTAGAAACACGGGCTTTGGCCAAACGAGTGTTGAGGCCGTTCATGCTGTAGCTGGTCACGCCATCGTTGAAGTCATACCAGGTGATGAGGGGTGCAATGTCGAGACTGACCTGGTTGGCGGGCAGCGGCTGGTTGGTGGTGAAGTGGCCCGTTTGCCGCATGACCGTGCTGAAGTTGACGCAGTTGCCGGAGGCGCAGGGTGCTGTGTAGTCCAGCAGGCTGACATAGGTGGGGCCGGTGAAGGTGTAGGTGGCAGCCCAGGCACCAGCATGGGCAAAGGTGGTCAGAGCCAGCAGGGCGAGGTGTCTTTTCATTGGAAGGTTCAACTGAATGGGCAAAGCGCTTGGGGTTGAAGGTTTGAGGCAAAAACCACTGGGCACGGGACTTGATTCCCCCCATACCTGGACCTTCCGATGCGCTATCTATTCAAGAGCAAGAGCGGTTAACTGGCTGCCATCAGCGAAGGGGTGATCGGGCTTCAACGAAGTCTATGGGGCCACTCTGCGCGGCGCCCCACCCACAGGGGTTGGGTGGCAACACAATCGTTGTGCTACGTTCGGACGTACGCAGCGCTTTGAAGCGTTGCTGCAAAAATCTCAGCCAATCCCATGCCCCTCACCCGCGTTCAGCAGCGGGCCATTGAGCACTTGCAGCAGATGGCTTGCATTGATTTCAATGGCCCTCAACTCATTGAGCCCGTTTTGCATGAGTTGCACCATCTCATCGGTTTTGAGTCGGGTGCATATTTCTACCCAGACGGCCATGGAGGGCTGGACGCATATCTGGAGCCATCCATCGGAAGTGCGACCATCCACACATACTTCGAACCGGAAGTGATGGCCAGTGAGCGCAAGGTGATGCGCCGCAGCGGCCACCAGTTTGCCGATGCGGTGCGCCTCGACCATGGTGTGCAGGTGCTGGAGCAGCTCCTGGCTGTGCCCATCAGCGAGTTGGTGCGCAGCGATTTCTACAACTTGACGCTACTACCCGCCGAGGTTTTCGATTGCCTGAGTCTTGTGCTACGCACGCCACAAGGCGTGGGACTGGGCACACTCAAGCTGTACCGCAGCGCAAAATCTCTGCGTTTTGGGGCTCAAGACGTAACCATGTTGGGGCGGCTGGAGCCCTGGTTGGCCCGCATTTTCCAGCCCGGTGAGGTGGATACACAGGACAGCGTTGCGCATGACAGCGCCATGCTAGTGGCCACGCCGCAGGGCCGACTGTTGTGGACATCGCCCCTGGCCAACCAATTGATGGCGCTGGCCTTTGGGCCACGGTGGCACCGCCGTTCGGAATTGCCGCCCCGTCTACAAATGCTGCTGCATCAGCTTCAACACGCAAGCCACCTTGGCAGCTGGACGGGCGCTGCACCTGCGTTGCCCCAGCTGGACCTGCACAACGCCAGCGGCTGGTTCAGCCTGCGCGCCACGCAGATGGCCGCCGCAGCGGGCGAAGGCCAGGCGGTGGGCATTCAGATCACCCACCGGGTGCCGCGCGTGGCGCACCTGCTGCCCGCGTTACGCGCGCTGGGCCTGCCGCAGCGCCAGCACGAGCTGGCCTACTGGCTGGCGCGGGGCTTGCCCGAAGCACAGATTGCCGAACGCATGGGGATCAGTGCCAACACCGCCACCTACCACCGCCGCCAGATTTACACGCGGCTGGGGGTGCAAACCCGGCTGGAGCTGCAAGCCCGTCTGCTGGCGCCCCGTTGAGGAGTCTCCGGTGGGGCTGGGATAAAAACCTTTTCAAAAGGGGCTTCATGAAGAAGCACCCGGGCTTCGCTCCCTTCGGCTTTTCAGGCCGACAAGGACAGGTCCAGCCAGGCAAGCGCCACTACGGCAACGGCACAACCCGCACCGCTGGTGTGTAGGGCTCCACGCGCAGGCTGTCGTGCGCCAGCACGCTGATCTTGGCCCGGGGGGCCATTTCCAGTGCGCCGTCGGCTGCCTTGCGTGTGGCGTATTGCCAGAAGGTAAGCGCGCCTTTGGCGGCCAGAGCCTGGCCAATGGCGGCGGCTTCGGGGCGCGGGGCACCGGCCTCGTCCGGCGGCACGGCAACGATGACATCATCTTTGACCGTAACGATCTTGAACAGCAGCGGCTTGGTGGTGTCGGCCATGGCAGCGACAGAGGCGAAGACGGTAGCAAGGGAGACTGCTGCCAGGGTTGCGGCTGCGCCGACGCGGCGCAAGGAGGTGGTTTTCATGCGTTGTTGCTCCTGTATCGATTGGGCCAGCGCCCCGGCGCCGGGTGCTGGCGAGGGCATCATGCCCCGGGGCGTGCAACCAGACAAGGATCTGTCACCCGGGCAAGCAAACCGCCCGCCGCTGCAACGCTACGCCCCTGCGGCCCCCGCCCGCATGGTGGTGCCCATGTGGGCATACAAGGCGCCCCATGCCTCGCGCGTGGCGGGGTTGAAGGCGCCGCCAAGTGCTTCGGCCAGTGTGTCGAGCAGCGCCGCACCCACCGTGTCGTAGTGCGCGGCCTCTACGCCATAGCCCGCGTGCCGTTTGCCAAGTGCGCGCAGTGCGGCGTCCAGCTGCTCGGGTTGGCCGAGCATGCGCACGGCGCTGCCGATCATGTCCAGCAGCTTGCGCGCCTGTTCGTTCATGTCGGACGAGGCGAACAGCCCGCTGATAGCGGGGTCGCGCGTGAACAGCTTGGCGTAGAACAGCGCACCCGCCTTCGCGGCGACAGGAGCAACCTGCGCAAAGCTCTGGCGAACCAGATGGATTTGTTCGGGGGACATCAAAGGCTTCCTCAGCAATGCGGCCGTTGGCCAGTGGCAGGTAGAACACTGGAAAGAAGTCTATGAAGTTCCCCCGCGCTGCGCCCCACCCCCAGGGGTTGCATGACGACAGGCCCTATGCGCTATGGGCGACGCGCTATGTGCGATTGGCGATGTAGCGGGCGTGACGGCTTCATGCGCCGGGCCTCGCGCAGGGCGCGCTCGTGCAGGTGCACCGGCTCGCGCGCAGGGTGGTCAGCGACAAATCCCTGGCCGACCACGGCGGTTGCACTGCCGCGCTACTCCTAGTGTGGTGTTGCACGCTAGCGCTGGCGGTCCGATGCGTAGACAGCCGCCTGAACGCGCGAACTCAGGCCCAGCTTGCGCAGGATGTGCTGCACATGGATCTTGACCGTGGTCTCGGCGATGTCGAGTGTGCGCGCGATTTCCTTGTTGCTGGCACCGCGCGCGATCTCGCGCAGCACGTCTTCCTCACGCGGGGACAGGGGCGCGGCGCCGTTGTTGGCAGCCTCGGGCGGCTGCGTGGACGCACCCGCCCCGGCAGGCCCGGCTGGGGCGATGAGCGCAGCTGCTTCGGCCACCCCTTGCGACTGGAACGCGGCCACCAGTTTTCCCATGAGTTCGGGGCTCACCACGGGCTCGCCCCGGGCCGCGCGGCGGATGGCCTGGGCCAGCAGATCGCCGTCGATGGTCTTGAGCAGGTAACCCTGCGCGCCGTTGCGCAGCGCGGCGGCCAGGTCCTGCCCGTCTTCGCTGACGGTTAGCATGAGCACGCGCGAGGCGGGCGAGACTTCGCGCAGGCCCCGGATGGCGTCCACGCCCATCACGCCGGGCAGGTGGTTGTCCAGCAGGATCACCTGGGGCAACAGCTGCGGAGCCAGGCGCAGGGCCTCGGCGGCATCGCCCGCCTCGCCCACCACCAGCAGGCCCGCGTCCTGCCCCAACAGTGCAATCAGCCCCCGGCGGAAGAGCGTGTGGTCGTCCACCACCAGCAGCGTCACAGGCGGCTCTGCGGGGGGTTGGTGGCCCGCACCGGCGGGGGGGGCCAAGGGGATGGCGGTGGTAGGGGTCATGCGGTGGTGGCCACCCGGCCTGCGGCCACGGCGGGTGTGAGTTCTTCGCCAGACGCCGCGCCTTGGGGCGCTATGGCCGCTGCGGACGGAGGTGCAGGCTGGGGGGGCATGGTGGCGGCAGCAGTCACCGTGGGCAGCTCGATGCACACGCGCGTGCCCTGGCCCGGGGTGGATTCAACCTGCAGCACGGCACCCACGCGGTGGGCGCGCTCGCGCATGATGCCCAGGCCCACATGCAGCGAATCGGGCGGCACGGTGGCCACGTCGAAGCCCTTGCCGTTGTCCTGCACCTCAAAGCGCCAGCGCGGATGCCGGTGCACGAGCAGGTCCACCCGCGTGGCGCCCGAATGCTTGCGCACGTTTGACAGCGCTTCCTGCACCATGTGCAGCACCTGGATCTGCAAATCGGGCGCCAGCGGCAGGCCATGGCCCACCATGCCCAGCGTGGTGGCCATGCCGGTCTGGTGCTCGAACTTGGACAGCGTGGCGCGCAAGGCAGACTCGATGTCCTCGTCGCTGGTGCGGGTGCGAAAGTGCACGAGCAACTCGCGCACGTCGGAATAACACTCGCGCACGCCCACGTCCAGCTCGCTGATGCTGCGGTCGCGCTTGGCCTCGTCACCACGGTTCACGGCGTCGCGCAGCAGCTGCGTCTGGATCTTGAGGAAGGCCAGCGACTGGGCGATGGAGTCGTGCAGCTCGCGCGCCAGCATGCTGCGCTCTTCGGCCACGGCGGCTTCGCGCTCCAGTGCGGTGGCGCGCAGGCCTTCCATGGCGCTGGCCAGGTGGCGCGTCATGGCTTCGAGCAGGTCGCGCAGTTCATCGGTCAGCTCAATGGGCGAGCGGAAGAACAAGTCCACCTCACCCAGCAAGCGCTGCTGCATCTGCACCGGGATGGTCACCATGGTTTCAAAACCCGCCTCGCGGCAATGTGGCAAGGCGACGGTGGTTGATGGCGTGATGGGGATCACCCGCGTGCGCGCCTGGGCCTGCGGCTGCCCGCACAGGCAACTGCCGGTGTGCAGGCAGTGCTCGCCCTCGGCCATGGTGCGGGGCAGGCCGTCACCCGCCAGCAGCACATACCGCTCGTTGGCCTCGTTGGACCAGCGCACGGCCGCCGCATCGGCCCCGGCCACGCGTCGGATCTGCTGCACAAAGCCCTGGGCCAGCAGCTCCAGGCTGCTTGCGGTGGAAGCCAGCGCGCTCACCTCATACAACGCGGCGAGCCGCTGGTTCTGCACGGCGATGCTGGCGGTTTTCTCCACCACCTTGTGTTCCAGGTCGTCGTGCGATGCCTGCAATGCGTGCGCCATGAGGTTGAAGCCCGCCGACAGCTGGCCGAATTCGTCATCCGTATCCACCGGCAGGCGGGTGCCGAGCTCGCCCTGGCGCAGACGGGCCTGGGCCTGCTGCAGGCGCGCCACGGGGTTGATGACCAGCAGATAGCTTGCGGCCATGAAGGTCACGGCGGCAACAATGGCCAGCGCCATCATGAACAGCTGGAACAGGTGCAGCGCCGCCGTCCAGCCCGCAATCTGGATCTCGATGGCATCCACAAAACCATCGACCTGCTGCACAAACGCATCGGCTTGCGCCAAGGTCTGCGCGCGATCGGGGGGCAACGTGGTCACCCAGCCGCTGCGCGCCTGGGCCCACTGGGTGCGTATGGCCTCGAAGCGCGAGCGGGTCTCGTCGCTCCAGGGCACAAACAGCGGGCGTGAGGGGTCGCCCGTGCGCAGCAGGTCCAGGCTGGCATCGAACAGGCGGGCACGCTCTTGCACCGCCTCGGCGGGCTCGGTCTGCAGCACCAGCACCATGCGCAGCATGTTCATGCGCAGGCGGCCGGCCTCGTTGACAGCGGCGGCGCCGCCTTCGAGCTTCCAGGTCACCCACAGCGTGAGGCTGATGGAGGCCAGCGCCACCAGCAAAAAACCCGCGCCCATGGCCAGGAGCTTGGTGGACAGGGTGGGCTTGGTGCGCATGCAGGGCAGTGTAGGCACCGAGCTTGCGCCGACTCTTGACCTGGGTCAAGTCTCACCCGCGTAGCATGGCGCCATGCAACGACCACCCGACACCCACCTCTGTGCCCGCCTGCTGCTGGCCGGAGCCCTGATAGCCACGGGAGCACTGGCAGGCTGTGCCAGCACGGGCACCACGCCCCCCAGCACCCCACTCGCCGCGTGGCCCGACCGCCTGCAGGCCCTGCTCCCCACCGATGTGCTGTTGCTCGGCGAACAGCACGATGCGCCCGACCACCAGCGCCTGCAGCGCGAGACCGTGTTGTGGCTGGCCGCAAAAGGCCAGTTGGCGGCCGTGGTGATGGAGATGGCCGAGAGCGGCCACAGCACCCAGGCCCTGCCGCGTGACGCCACCGACGCCCAGGCCCAGGCCGCCCTGCAATGGAACGACGCCGCCTGGCCGTGGAAAGCCTATGGCCCCGTGGTGATGGCCGCCGTGGCCGCTGGCGTGCCGGTGCTGGGTGGCAACCTGCCGCGCGCCCAGATGCGCGCCGCAATGAGCGAGGCCCGCTGGGACCAGCACCTGCCCGCCCCCGCACTGGCACAGCAGTACCAGGCGCTGCGCGACGGCCACTGCGGCCTGCTGCCGGAATCGCAAATTGCCCCTATGGCCCGCATCCAGATCGCCCGCGACGCGAGCATGGCGCGCACCGCCCAGCAGGCCCTGCGCCCCGGGCAGACGGTGCTGCTGGTGGCCGGGAGCGGCCATGTGCTGCGCAGCCTGGGAGTGCCCACCCACTGGCCAGCCAATTTGGTGTCAAAAGTGGCCCTGGCGCAATCTGGGCAAGCGCAAGAAGCTATCAAAAATGGAGCAAACAAACCAGGCGACGCGGACGCGGTGATTGAAACCCCTGCCCTGCCACCCCGCGATGCCTGTGCAGAACTGCGCGAGAAGTGGCGCCCGGCGCGCCCAGCACCTTGACCTACGGTGCAGCAGTCATGGGCTGTGCCCGCAGCAGCGCCGCGAAGTCATCGGCGGGCACGGGTCGGCTGCACAGGTAGCCCTGGTACGCATCACAGCCCCGCTCGCGCAGAAAGGCCAGCTGGCCGTCGGTCTCCACCCCTTCGGCCAGCACCGACAACCCCATGCTGTGCCCCATGGCGATGATGGCGGCGCTGATGGCCATGTCGTCCTCACTTTGCGGAATGTCGCGGATGAAACCCTGGTCGATCTTGAGCACGTCAATGGGAAAGCGCTTGAGCTGCGCGAGCGACGAATACCCTGTGCCAAAGTCATCCACCGCAATGCGCAGGCCCAGCGCGCGCAGGCGCATCAGCACCTGGCGGGCCTCTTCGGTGCGCTCGGCCAGGGCGGTTTCGGTGATCTCCAGCTCCAGCAGCGCAGGCGGAAAGCCCGAATCGGCCAGCGCGCTCGATGCGCAACCGGTCAGGTCCGTCAGGTGGAACTGGCGCGGTGACACGTTCACGGCGAGCGTGAGGTCGGGCAAGCCCGCCAGGCGCCACTGCTGGCCCTGGCGGCAAACCTCGCGCAGCACCCATTCGCCCAGCGGGCCGATGACGCCCGATGTTTCGGCCACGGGGATAAAGCGCGCGGGCGAGATCAGGCCCTCCGCCGGGTCGTTCCAGCGCACCAGCGCCTCGGCGCCCTGGATGCGGCCGGTGGCAATGTCCACCTGCGGCTGGTAGTACATCTGCAGGTGGCCCTGCGCCAGCGCCAGGCGTAGGCGCGACTCCAGCGCCAGCCGCTCGCGCGCGGCCTGGGTCATGGCCTCGTGGAAGAAACACCACGCGCCCCGGCCCCGCGCCTTGGCGCCGTACACCGCCGCGTGGGCGCCCTGCAGCAGCAGCTCGGTGGTGTTCGCATGCTCGGGGAACATGCAGATGCCCACGCTCACCCCCGCCACCAGTTCAAAGCCATCGGGCGAACGCCAGGGCTCGGCCACGGCGGTGATCAGGTGCCGCGCCACGGCAGCGGCGCCGTCGGCATGGCGCAGGTGGCGTGCCACCACGGCCAGCTCGTCGCCCGCCAGCCGCCCCATCACGTCGCCCGGCCGCAGGGCCGACTGCACCTGCCGTGCGATGTGCTTGAGCACCTCATCACCCGTGGCATGGCCGTAGCTGTCATTCACGTCCTTGAAACGGTCGAGGTTGAGCAGCAACACAGCAATGTGCTCGCCACTGGCTCGCGCCTCCAACACGGCCTGCTCCAGCTGGTGGCCGAACCACGCGCGGTTGGAAAGCCCCGTGAGCGCATCGTTGTGCGCCAGGAACTCCAGCCGCTGCTGCTGCACCTTTTCTTCAGAAATGTCGGTGAACATGCACACGTAGTGCGTGATCTGACCCGCAGGGTCGCGCACGGCCGACAGGGACATGTGCTCTGGAAACACCTCGCCGTTCTTGCGGCGGTTCCAGATCTCGCCCTGCCAGTGGCCCGTCTGGCGCAATGTGCCCCACATGGCCTCGTAAAACGCCTTGTCATGCCGCCCCGACTTGAAGACGCGCGGCGTCTGGCCCAGCAGTTCCTCCTCGGTATAGCCCAGCAGGCGGGTGACGGCGGCGTTGGCCGACAGGATGCGGCTTTGCGCATCGGTCACCACCACGCCCTCCATGGTGTTGTCCACCACCGTGGCGGCCAGCCGCTGGCGGGCCTCGCTGTTCTTGAGTGCGGCGCGGGCGGCCTTGATCTCGTCCAGGTCCTGCAGAACGCAGACCATATGGGCGGGCTCGGCATCCGCCTCGGGGACCAGCGCTACCGTGCACAGCACGGCCACCTTGCGCCCATCGCCCGGACGAAGGCATTCGTGTTCACCCACATAGTGGTCGATCTCGCCCGCCAGCAGGCGCGACAACTGGGCAGCCACCCGGTCACGGTCGGGCGCCATCAGCACATCGCGAACATTCAGGCTGCAGACCCGCTCCAGCGGCGCGCCGAGCAGATCACACAGGCGGGTGTTGGCCCACAGGAACCGCCCGTCTGGCGCCGCGCGCGCGATACCTGCCGGCACGTGGCGCACGATCTGCGACAGCTCCCTGGCCATGGCCAGGCGCACCTTTTCGGCGTGGCGCATGCTGCGCAGCAGGCACCAGGCCAGCCCACTGGTCAGCAGCACGTAGCCCCAGCCCTTCCAGGTCTGAAAGCGCGTGAGCAGCACCGGGTCGCTCACCCACCGGGCCAGCAGCGCGTCGCCCACGAACACCCAGGCCACCCCCAGCACCAGGTACAGCAGCATTCCCCGCCAGGGGACAATACGCGACGCATCGCCCGGATTGGTCATTGATTTCCCTGTTCGACAAGCGCTCAGGCCATGCTGCGACAATCGCACCGCTATGACCAACGCCTACATCCTTACCCTGTCCTGCCCCGACCGCCTGGGGCTGGTGCATGCCGTTTCGGGCTTTTTGCTGGAGCACAGCGGCAACATCGAAGAAGCCGCGCAGTACAACGACCACGCCACCGGCCTGTTCTTCATGCGCGTTCAGTTTGCCTGCGACCTGCACGATCACGCAACGCTCAAGGCCCGCCTGGCCACGTTTGCAGAACCCTACAACATGCATTGGCGCCTGCACGCAACAGCTGCGCCCATGAAAACCGTGCTCATGGTCAGCAAGGAGGGCCACTGCCTCAACGACCTGCTGTTCCGCTGGAAGAGTGGCCTGCTGCCCATCGACATCCGCGCCATCATCAGCAACCACCGCGACTTCTACCAGCTGGCGGCCAGCTACAACGTGCCGTTCCACCATATCCCGCTGACGGGCAGCACCAAAGCCCAGGCCGAAGCCAAACAGCTTGAGATTATCGAGGGCGAAGGTGCCGAGTTGGTGGTACTGGCGCGTTACATGCAGATACTTTCTCTTGACCTATGTCAAAAGCTGGCCGGACGGGCGATCAACATCCACCACAGCTTCCTGCCCAGCTTCAAGGGCGCCAAGCCCTATTACCAGGCGCATGACCGGGGCGTGAAGCTGATTGGCGCCACGGCCCACTATGTGACGGCCGACCTGGACGAAGGCCCGATCATCGAGCAGGACGTGGCCCGCGCCGACCATACCGACACGGTCGAAGACCTCACGGCCCGGGGCCGCGACACCGAAAGCCAGGTGCTGGCCCGCGCCGTGAAGTGGCACAGCGAGCACCGCGTGCTGCTCAACGGCCACAAGACCGTCGTCTTCCGCTAGAGATATGGAACACCCCCCTGAGGCGCTTCGCGCCTTCCCCCCGCTCTCGCATCGCTGCGCGCTGCGGGCAGGGGAACGCCGCCAGTGCGGCGGGGCGGCCCTTGCACGGCGGCCCTGGCTTGGGTCACGCCAGTTTCATGCGCCGCAGACAGTTCGCAGTTCAGCGGGGTGCTGAGTGGCCACAGCATTACCTTCTTCCTTCCTCAGCAGCGCAGCCCGGCGCATCCCGCCCATCCAGTGCCTGCTGACGTTTGAGGCTCTGGCCCGCCTGCGCAGCGTGACGCAGACGGCTGACGAGCTGTGCGTCACGCCCAGCGCAGTGAGCCACCGGGTCAAGCAGCTGGAGCAGATCCTGGGCGTGCGGCTGTTTGGCCGGGCCGACTTTTCGCTGACCACCGAGGGCAGCGCCTACCTGGCCCATGTGCGCGAGGGGCTGGGCGCGCTGCAGCGCTTTCCGGGCCAGGCGGCCGCGCCCGGGCGGCGGCGGCTCAAGCTGGCAGTCACGCCCACGTTTGCGCGCACCATCCTCATCCCCCGCCTGCGCCAGTTCACCGAGGCCTACCCCGAGATCGACCTGGCGCTGCAGGTCTCCATCCCGCTGCTGGACGTGGTGGCCGAAGACGCCGACCTGATGGTGCGCTTCGGCCCCGGCCACTATGCCGATGTGGAGCACGTAGAACTGGCCCGCGACGTGGTCACGCCCCTGGCCTCGCCCGCGTTCGTGCGCGAACACGGCCCCTTTGACCGCCCCGAAGACCTGGAGGGCGTACCCCTGCTGCGCAGCCCGCTGGAGCCCTGGCGCACCTGGTTTGCTGCCACGGGTCTCGACTGGGCCGAGCCCAGCGAGGGCTCGCAGTTCAACGACATCGGCCTGATGTGCGACGGCGCCGCTGCCGGTATGGGCGTGGCGCTGGTGCGCCTGAAGCTGGGCGCACCGTGGCTGGAGAACGGCACGCTGGTGCGCCTGTTTGACACCGACACTGCCAGCCCCCACGCCCACTACCTGTGCTGGCGCACCGGCACCATGGACCGGTGGGAATGCGCGGCGTTTGCCGAGTGGCTGCGCAAAACCATGGCGTAGTAGAGGCATTTCCCTGAGTCGCCTTTGGCGCCTTCCCCCTTCTCTCGGCTGCGCCGGAAGGGGGACGCCGCCCTCGCTGCGGGGCGGCCCTTGCTCGGCAGCGCTCGCCTGAGCCGCGCCCTCCTCCACCAAGTTCAGGCAAAAATCAGCCCCAGCGCTTGTCCATCAATCGCTAAAAGCTATCAATTTGTGAGCATTTCGGTGTTTTTCACAAACACCTGCAGAAAACCTCACACCCCGCCCGTCCCCATCCCCTACAGTGGCGGCCATGATCACCGCCACTTCTTCCGCCCCGCTCCCGACACCCGCCGAACGCGCCGCGCGCCAGGCCGAGGTTGTCCAGGCCCTGGGCCGCGTGCTGCCCGCCCACGCACTGCTCTGGCACAGCGAAGACACCACCCCCTACGAATGCGACGGCCTCACCGCCTACCGCCAGCGCCCGCTGGTGGTGTGCCTGCCCGAAACGTATGACGAGGTACAGGCCGTGCTGCAGGTGTGCCACCGTCTGCAGGTGCCGGTGGTGGCGCGCGGTGCGGGCACGGGCCTGTCGGGTGGCGCCATGCCGCACGCCCTGGGCGTGACGATGTCGCTGGCCAAGTTCAACCGCATCCTCGACATCAACCCCGAAAGCCGCACGGCCGTGGTGCAGTGTGGCGTGCGCAACCTGGCGATCAGCGAAGCCGCCGCGCCCTACGGCCTGTACTACGCGCCCGACCCCAGCAGCCAGATCGCCTGCACCATCGGCGGCAACGTGGCCGAGAACTCCGGCGGCGTGCACTGCCTGAAATACGGCCTGACGGTGCACAACGTGCTCAAGGTGAAGGGCTTCACGGTGGAAGGCGAGCCCGTCGAATTCGGCAGCGAGGCACTTGACGCCCCCGGCTACGACCTGCTGGCCGCCGTGATCGGCAGCGAAGGCATGCTGGCCGTGACCACCGAAGTGACGGTCAAGCTCATCCCCAAGCCCCAGCTGGCGCGCTGCATCATGGCCAGCTTTGACGACGTGCGCAAAGCGGGCGACGCCGTAGCCGCCGTCATCGCCGCCGGCATCATCCCCGCCGGCCTGGAGATGATGGACAAGCCCATGACCGCCGCCGTCGAAGACTTTGTGCACGCGGGCTACGACCTGACTGCGGAAGCCATCCTGCTGTGCGAGAGCGACGGCACACCCGAAGAGGTAGAGGAAGAAATTGGCCGCATGAGCGACGTGCTGCGCGCTGCAGGCGCCACCGCCATTTCGGTCAGCAACGACGAAGCCGAGCGCCTGCGCTTCTGGAGCGGTCGAAAGAACGCCTTCCCCGCCAGCGGCCGCATCAGCCCCGACTACATGTGCATGGACTCGACCATCCCGCGCAAGCGCCTGGCCGACATCCTGCTGGCCATCCAGGAGATGGAAAAGAAATACCAGCTGCGCTGCGCCAACGTGTTCCACGCGGGCGACGGCAACCTGCATCCGCTGATCCTGTTCGACGCGAACGACGCCGACCAGCTGCACCGCTGCGAGCTTTTTGGCGCGGAGATTCTGGAAACCAGCGTGGCCATGGGCGGCACGGTGACGGGCGAGCATGGCGTGGGCGTGGAAAAGCTCAACAGCATGTGCGTGCAGTTCTCTGCGGCGGAGAACGCGCAGATGTTCGGGCTCAAGCATGCGTTTGACCCGGCGGGGTTGTTGAACCCGGGGAAGGTGATTCCGACGCTTAACCGGTGTGCGGAGTACGGGAAGATGTTGGTGCGCGGGGGGCAGATCAAGCATCCGGAGTTGCCGAGGTTTTGAACGGTGGCAGCACTTTCAAATTGAGTGCGCAGCCCCGTACTCCCTTGACTAGAAATTGCAAACTGCCACAGTTTCATCGCCTGACCCTGACCAACGGTGATTTCGCTCGCACCAGATCTTTTTTGGTAGAAGCTACAGTATTTAGCGCTCTGCCAGCCGCTCCTGTTATGTGCGCTGGACGGCTTCACCCTCCAAACTGAAAGCCGCCTAGAAAATGCCAATTCACGCGCGCAGCCAAGTTTCGTACCTTCTGCTGTACATGCTCATTGGCGCTCTAGTTTTGGAAGCCTTGCGCGCCATCGCATTTGGAGAGTTGACCAAATCTGTGCTGGTTACTGCTTCAATATTGACCTTGGTGACTCTTGTAAGTTGGTGGATCAAAGCGGTACAAAGTCGCCGTTGGATTGAGATTGATCCACAAACTAGGCAAGTGACTATCCATGCCGTCTCCGCGTTCTTTTCGCCCATCCAAAATCACTACCCTCTAAATCAGTTCAGTGCGCTCCTACACGACGATAGGGCGTTTCCCAAAGAACCACGTCGAACTTGTCACGAAGAGTGGGGGCGAAGCTTTGATCGTGGCGGTCTTTTTTCCGGGCATCAAGGCCCCGTCGTTTTGGTCCGTGCCAACAGAAGTTGAGAGCGCAAAGGCGATGCACCTCAGGAGGGAGATTTCCAGTCGGTGCGGGCTTATCGATGGAGGCTTCTTGGGTTCAAAGATGGTCGGAGCACTTCTGGAAACCTGACAAAGGTACGCCGAAGGAGTGGAGGGCTGCTCGTGGCCGAGGCTGTGTGGAAACGCTCAACGAGTATGTGTGCCAGTCCCGTCACGCGTCACTGAGCCGCATTTTCCAGCAGCTCTGTTGAGTAGTCGTTTTGGAGCACCTTGGGCCTTGCGACGCATTTCTGAGGCCTTTCTCGGCCTGTAAAAGCCAACAAAGGCTTTACGCCTTCACCATCCGCATCGCCAGCATCATCTGCGCGATACCCATCACGCTCATCACCCGCTTGAGGTTGTAGGCCAGCACATGCAGGCTCATCTCGGTGCCCACGTGCTTGAGGGTCTTCATCAAGAAGTGAATTGAGCCCATCCAGTGCTTGAGTGTCCCGAAGACATGCTCCACGGTGGACCTGCGCAACGTCATGGCCTCGGGGTTACCGTCTAGCCGTTGCTGAACGCGCGCCAGAACATCTTCGTGCTCCCATCGGCGAATGCGCCGGTTGCTACTGGTCGTGCACTTGGATTTGAGCGGACACTTTGGGCAGGCACTAGACCAATAGACGCTCAGATTCAGACCCTTCTCGAGCGTTTTGAAGCGATGGATCGCACGCTCGCCTGCAGGGCACTGGTACTCGTCATCCTTAGCGATGTAGATGAAGTCGGCCTTGTCGAAGCGCCCTTCAGCCTTTGCGTTTGACGTCATCGGTTTGGGCACGAAGGTCGTGATGCCAGAGTCTTCGCAGGCCTTGAGTTGCGGGCCGCTGAAGTAGCCTCGGTCGGCGAAGGCTTGCAAGCCCTGGCTCCCCATAGCCTGGTCTGCGGCACAGGCCATGTTGTGCAACTGCGCACGGTCATTGCCAACGTTCGTCACCTCGTGCACGACGACCAAGTGGTGCTTGGCATCGACAGCGGTCTGCACGTTGTAGCCCACCAGGCCCGATCCCTTGGCCTGGGTTGCCATCGAACGTGCATCGGGATCCGTGAGGGAGATCTGGCCATCGGGCAGGCTCTTCAATTGCTCCTTGAGACCGTCGAGTTGCCGCATCTGCTCACGCAGCTTTTTTAGCTTCTCCTGCAGTCGTTCTGTCTTGGCTTCGACCTCTGCCGGCTGCGTGCGGTCAGCGGTCTCCAGCGCGTCCAGGTAACGCTGGATACTCTGCTCGATCTGCTGCTGGCGGGCCTCGATCTTGCCGGCGGTGAAGTTGCGGTCACGGCTGTTGACGGCCTTGAACTTGCTGCCGTCGATGGCCACGATGGCCTGCGAGAAGAGGTTCAACTGTCGGCACATGGCGATGAAGCGCTTGCAGACGTTGCGGATGCCAGCGCCGTTGCTTCGACGGAAGTCCGCAATGGTCTTGAAGTCCGGCGCAAGGCGCCCGGTCAGCCACATCAGCTCGACATTGCGCTGGGCTTCACGCTCCAGCCTGCGGCTCGATTGGATGCGGTTGAGGTACCCGTAGATGTAGAGCTTGAGCAGGACAGCGGGGTGGTACGAAGGCCGGCCAGTGACTGCCGGATTGATCCCATCGAAACCAAGTGCCCGAAGATCCAGTTCTTCGACAAACACATCCACAACACGCACCGGGTTGTCCTCTGCGATGTAGTCGTCCAAGCACTCCGGCAGCATAGTGACCTGTTGTCGGTCTTCGCCTTCGATGAATCGCTTCATGGGGGCACCTCGCTTGAATCGGGTGCTGCTATTTTAGTTTTGGACCGCAATCGTGGGTGGAGTTTTCACGCAGCCTCGGCCGATAGCGGCCAGCAAAACCTCCGACAATCCTCAACCTTATCCCTCGCCTGTAAGACCCCATGCCTAGCGACTCGCCCTCAACCCTACTCCAATCCGGCAACGCCCTCGTCGCCCAAGCGCAGTCCGTGGCCACGCAAGACTTTGCCGCAGCGCGGGCGCTGTGGCGGCAGGCGGGGGTGTTGTTTCAACGGGCGCATAACGCCGACCCCACGCAACACGCAGCAGCCTTTCGACTGGGACAGGCGTGGGTGGCCGAGGCCCATGCACTGCAGAAGGAAGGATCAGAGGATGCGACCGCCATGTGGCGCCAAGCAGCGCTGCAGTGCGAAGTCGCTTTTGCGCTCGACCCGCACCATGCGGTGACGGCCATGCACATCGCCAGTTGCTATGCCTGGGCGCAAGACGCGGACGCCAAGCAGGCCTGGGCGCAGATTGCGCAGCATCTGCAGGAAGAACACGCGGCCAACATGGCGACGGATGAGGCTGCACGCTAGCCGACGCAGCGTTGGCGCGGCCGAGCAACGCGATGGCCCGTGTGGCTGTTCGGCTGTTGGATGTTCGGCTCCCACCCCTGCTGGCTGCGCCTGCGGCGGGGCGGTTGTGGGGTGAGCATGGGCGTCGAAGCGCGCATGCCTCGTGAACTGACTCGCCGTGGTTGTCCGAGCGGCGCTGCGCAGCAGCAAAGCGAGTTCCACGGCGCACCCCGCAGCCGCCCCGCCGCAGGTTTGCCCCTTCGCAACGCGAAGGGGTCGCAGACTGGGGGTCGCCTTTCTTTTGGGTACTTTTCTTTGGCGAAGCAAAGAACAAGTACCTCGCCCGCCGGGGCGAGTCCCGGCCTCCGCCCTCAACACCAGCATGCTTTTCGAACCAGCACGCCCTGGCTTCGACAAGCTCAGCCCGAACGAGTGGTCAGCTGCCCACCACCGCCCGCCAAATCTCCCCAGCGTGCGACACCACAAACAGCACCAGCCCGATCAGCCCGCCCACCACGGTGCCATTGATACGGATGTACTGCAGGTCCTTGCCAATGTTCAGCTCAATCAGCTGCGTCATCTCCTCGGTATCCCACCGCCGCACCGTGTCCTCGATGTGCTGCGCAATAAACGCCGACACATCCGGCGCCAGCCCCTTCACCCACCGCTCCAGCCGGTCATTGAACGACTGCCGCAGCGCCGCATCCCCCGCCAGCGACTCCCCCAGCCACAACCCCAGCTTGCCCACCTGCCGCGCCAGCACCGAATCCGCATCGGCCAGATCGCGCTGCAGTGCTCCGCGCAGGTCCAGCCACAAGGTTTGCACATAGCCCGCCACCGTGGCATCGGTCTGCAGCCAGGTGCGAATTTCTTCTCCCTTGCGCGCCCACTCGGGGTCGTTCTGCAAGCGGTCGATAAACCGCTGCACCACCCCATCAAACTGCGCGCGCAACGCGTGCTGCGGGTTGGCCGCCACATCGGCCATCACGCTCTCCAGCGCGCGCGCCAGCAGGGCCGAGCCCTTGTCGCCCAGCCAGTCGCTGGGCAGTAACCTCTCGGTGCGCGGGTGGTCCTTCTTGAGCCAGGCCACGATGGTCTGCGCCACCCAGGCGCGGGTCTGCTCGTTCTGCAGTAATTCGATGAGTTTCTCCAGCACATCGTCCAGCAGCGCCTGGTGGCGGCCGTTGTGCGTGAGGGTGTCGAGCACCGCCGCCAGGGCACGCGACATGTCCACCTGCCCGATCAAGGCACGCGCGGCCTTGTGGATGAAGCGCTCCACCTGCGCGTCCTGCACCGTCTCCAGCGCAGCCGATGCCAGCCGGGTGGCCTGGTGGCCCAGCAGCGCAGCGTTGCACGGCGCCGTGAGCCACTGCGCCAGCCGCTCGGCGGGGTCGTGCCGGCGGATCAGCGCCACGAGCGAGGGCACATCCAGGAACTTGTCGCGCACAAAGGTGGCGAGGTTGCGGCCGATGCGCGCCTGGTTGCGCGCAATGACCGCCGTGTGCGGAATGGGCAGGCCCATCGGGCGCCGGAACAGCGCCACCACCGCAAACCAGTCCGCCAGCGCACCCACCATGGCGGCCTCGGCCATGGCTTTCACGCAGTTGAGCAGCAGGCCGCGTTCGACCACACTGGTGACGATGAACACCGCCGTCACCACCAGCAATAGGCCCAGTGCCTGGCGCTTGGCCCGGCGCAAGGCGAGGATTGCGCTATCAGTCTCGGCGTTCATCCGGGCAAGCCCGCCGACCTAGACCGCAACCCGTCAGGCCGCCGCCGCAATCTGGTCCAGCGCCTTCGACAAATGGCCCACCGTGCGGTCCACGTTGTGCCACTTCTCCAGGCCAAACAGGCCGATGCGGAAGGTCTTGAAGTCCGGCCCTTCATCGCACTGCAGCGGCACACCCGCAGCAGTCTGCAGGCCCACTTCCATGAACTTCTTGCCGTTCTGGATGCCGGGGTCGGTGGTGTAGCTCACCACCACGCCGGGCGCCTTGAAGCCGTCGGCCGCCACGCTGGGGAAGCCGCGCGATTCGAGCAGCGCCCGCACCTTGGCGCCCAATTCGATCTGCTCGTCACGCACCTTGGCAAATCCATATTCACGCGTCTCGGCCATCACCTCGCGCAGGCGCACCAGCGCATCCGTGGGCATGGTGGTGTGGTACGCGTGCTGGCCCTTTTCGTAGCCCTCGGCAATCTGCATCCACTTCTTGAGGTCGCACGAAAAGCTGCTGCTCGTGGTGCCCTCGATGGCTTCGCGCGCACGCTCGGACAGCATCACCATGGCGCAGCAGGGCGATCCGCTCCAGCCCTTTTGCGGCGCGCTGATGAGCACATCCACGCCCGTGGTCTGCATGTCCACCCACATCGCGCCCGACGCCACGCAGTCCAGCACAAACAGCGCGCCCACCTCATGCGCAGCCGCCGTCAGCGTGCGGATGTAGTCGTCAGAAAGGATGATGCCGCTGGCCGTTTCCACATGGGGCGCAAACACCACCTTGGGTTTTTCAGCGCGGATGGTGGCGGCGACTTCTTCTGCGGGGCATGGTGCCCAGGGCGCCTGCGGGCCACTGCCCTGCTGGCGCGCCTTGCACACCACCGAACCACCCCCCAGGCCCTTGTCGGCATCAAAGATCTGCGTCCAGCGGTAGCTGAACCAGCCGTTGCGCACGATGAGCACCTTTTCCTTGTTGGCAAACTGGCGCGCCACGGCCTCCATGCCGAAGGTACCGCTGCCGGGCACCAGCACGGCAGTGTGGGCGTGGTAGACCTCTTTCAGCGTGCCCAGGATGTCCTGCACCACGCCGGTAAAGCGCTTGGACATGTGGTTGAGCGCGCGGTCGGTGTAGACCACCGAAAATTCGAGCAAACCATCGGGGTCGATATCGGGCAAAAGGCCGGGCATAGGGGAGTCTCCGCGTGTGAAACTGGGGTAGGAAAAAGGGACGATCAGGTCAGCTTATCATGGCCCCGCGCCACCCCAAGGCCGCGCGCCATGCAGCAAAAACCCTTCCGATTCCTGCCCACCGCACTGCCCGGCATCGAAGCAATGCAGGCCGACTCCCGCCTCGTCTTCGGCAGGCACATGCACTTGCAGTTCGGCCTCGGCGTGATCGAGCGGGGTGCGCAGAAATCGGCCAGCGGCCGGGGGATTGTGGAATCGGGCCCAGGCGACACCATCACGGTCAACCCCGGCGAAGTCCACGATGGCATGCCGCTGGACGAGCGTGGACGCGCCTGGCGCATGCTCTACCTGGAGCCTGCCCTGGTGGCGCCATTGGCGGCCGAGGTGCATCCGGGCCCGCTCGGCTCCGCCTTCGAATTCCATGCTCCGACGATGCGCGATGCGCGGCTGGCGGCCCAGGTACTGGCGCTGTTCGACGCGGCCACCCACCGCCCTGACCACTCGGCCGCAACGATGCATGTGGAGGAATGCCTGCTGCGGGTGCTGGGCGGCCTGCTGCGGCCGAAGGGCCACCAACAATCCGCCGCGTCCATCACCAGGGCTCGCACCATGATGGACGACGATCCCACCGCACCCTGGAGCCTCGCGCAAATGGCCGACGCAGCAAGTTTGAGCCGCTACCAGCTCGTGCGCCAATTTGCCCAGGCCACGGGCCTCACGCCACACGCCTACCTGCTGCAGCGCCGACTGCAGCTTGCGCGCCATCTGATGGGTGCGGGTACGCCCCTGGCCGATGTCGCCGCAGCCAGTGGCTTTGCCGACCAAAGCCACCTGACGCGCCTCTTCACGCGCAGCTTTGGCATCACACCCGGCGCCTACGTTCGCGCACGCGGCTGACAGCCCGGCCCCTGCAATTTCGTTCAAGACCGTTGTGCGGGGTTGCCGGATGCTGCGGGCATCGCCACTTCACGCCGCCGCCGCGCGGCCCCTCGCCATGGGCATCGAATTTCTCATCACCTCTCTCATCGTGGTCGTCTCGCCGGGGCCAGGAACCCTGCTGACCGTGGCGGCCGGGCTCTCGGGCGGCGCGCGGGCCGCCGCCGTGACGGCGCTGGGCTGCACGCTCGGCATCGTGCCGCACCTGCTGGCGGCGATCACCGGGCTGGCCGCGCTCCTCAACGCCAGCGCCACGGCATTCGAAGTCCTGCGCTACGCGGGGGTCGCCTACCTGGTCTACATGGGCTGGGCCACGTGGCGCTCGCCCGCCACACTGGAGGTTCGCACTGACGCACCCACACGCGCAGCCAGTGGGCGTATCGCGGAAGCCATGCTGATCAACCTGCTCAATCCCAAGCTGTCGCTGTTCTTCCTCACGTTTCTGCCGCAGTTCATCGCACCGGACGAAGCGCAACCCGCGTGGCGCATGGTCCAGCTCTCGCTGGTCTTCATGGCCATGACCTTTGTGGTGTTCTTGGGCTATGGCGTCTTTGCCGCCCGGTTTCGTGACCAGGTGCTGCAGCGCCCCGGCGCGCTGGTGTGGCTGCGCCGCGGCTTTGCGGCCGCGTTTGTCGGGCTCGGCGCAAAGCTCGCCCTAATGCACCGATAGGCACCACCGTGTCAGGTGCCGTGCTGTTTCACCAGGTATCGATGCAACGTGGACCCAGCGGCGCCACCTGCGCCGACGCCAGCCCGCGTGCCAGCCAGGCCCGCGTGTCGGCCGGGTCGATCACCGCGTCGATCTCCAGCGTGGCGGCCATGTGCATCGCCTCGCCGTTGGCGTAGGACTTGGCCAGCAGCTTGGCAAACAGCGCGTCGCGCTCGGCGCCCTCGGGCAGCGCCTCCAGCTCCTTGCGAAAGCCCAGGCGCACGGCGCCTTCGAGCCCCATGGCGCCGAACTCGCCCGTGGGCCAGGCCACGGTGAACACGGGCGCATGGAAGCCCCCGGCCGTCATGCCCATGGCGCCCAGGCCATAGCCTTTGCGCAGCACCACGCTGAAGGTCGGCACGCGCAGGCTGGCGGCGGTGACGAACAGGCGGCTCACGTGGCGCACCTGGGCCGTGGCTTCGACCTCGGGGCCGACCATGAAGCCGGGCGTGTCCACCAGGCTCACGATGGGCAGGCCATGAGCGTTGCACAGCTGCATGAAGCGCGCGCCCTTGTCGGCCGCATCGGCGTCGATGGCGCCGCCCAGGTGTTGCGGGTTGTTGGCCAGCAGGCCTACGGGGCGGCCTTCGATGCGCGCGAGTGCCGTGTGGATGCCCGCGCCAAAGCCGGTGCGCAACAGCAGCAAGCTGCCCTCGTCCACCAGGCCGACCATCGCCGTGCGGGTGTCGTACACGCGCAGGCGGTTCTCGGGCACCACGGCGCGCAGCAGGCGCGGGTCGGGCGCGGACCACTGCGATGTGCGGCCCTGGAAGAACGACAGGTAGTGGCGCGCGGCCTGCACCGCGCCAGCCTCGTCATCGACCAGCACGTCGATCACGCCATTGGCATGCTGCACGCGGCTCGGGCCGATCTGCTCGGGCTTGAACACGCCCAGGCCACCGCCTTCGATCATGGCCGGGCCGCCCATGCCGATGTTGCTGGCGCGTGTGGCAATGATCACGTCGCTGCAGCCCAGCAGCGCCGCGTTGCCCGCAAAGCAGCGCCCGGCGGCGATGCCGATGACCGGCACCTGGCCCGACAGCGCCGCGTAGCTGGCGAAGGTGTGCACATGCAGCCCCGCCACCACGGGCATGTCGGTGTCGCCCGGGCGCCCGCCACCGCCTTCGGCAAACAGCACCACGGGCAGCTTCTGCGCCAGCGCGATGCCAAGCATGCGGTCGGTCTTGGCATGGTTGCGTGCGCCCTGGGTCCCGGCGAGCACGGTGGCGTCGTAGGACATGACCACGGCGCGGGATTTCTCGTCGCCAAACAGTGCGCCGTTGATGCCGCCAATGCCCGTGACCATGCCGTCGGCGGGCGTGTTGGCAATGAGGTCTTCCTTGCTGCGGCGGCGCGCCTGCGCGGCGATGGCCAGGGCTCCGTATTCGATGAAGCTGCCGTCGTCGCACAGGTCGGCGATGTTTTCGCGCGCGGTGCGGCCGCCTTGGGCGTAGCGCTTGGCGATCGCCTCGGGGCGCGCAGCGTCGAGCGTGAAGGCGTGGCGGTCGATCACGCGTTGCAGGTCGGCACGGATGTGGTCGGGGTCATGTGCCGTGCTGCCCTGCACTTCGACATCGGCAGCATCATCCACCGCGTCCAGCACCAGCAGCGGCTGCCCCTGCGCGACGTAGCCACCGGCCACGGCCAGCAGCGCGCCCACGCGGCCCTCGTGCGGGGCCAGCAGCACATGCTCCATCTTCATGGCTTCAAGCACGGCCAGCTCGGCGCCGGCAGCGACCACGTCGCCCTCGGCCACGCTCAGCTGCACCAGGCGGGCGGGCATGGGGGCCAGCACGGCGCCTTCGGGTGCAGACATTGAGAAATTTGAGTCTTTTTGACCGCTAGCGCTTGATGGATAAGCGCTGGCAGCTATGTTTTTGGAAGCACCCAGCAATTCAGGCAACACGGATTCCAGCCAGCGCGTGTGCACCTGCTGGCTTTCCATCTCGGGCCGCGCGGCCAGCGCCTGCAGCAGCGCGAGGTTGGTGGCCACGCCCTCGATGCGGCACTCGGCCAGCGCGCGCTGCGAGCGGCGCAGCGCATCCGCAAAACGCGGGCTGCGCGTGTGCACGATGAGCTTGGCCAGCAGCGTGTCGTAGTGCGGCGACGGCGTGGCGCCCGCGGCGCCGTGCGTGTCCACGCGCACTCCGGGGCCCGTGGGCAGGTCAAAGCGGCTGAGCGTGCCGCTGCCGGGGGTGGCGTTGCCCTGTGCGTCCAGCGTCTCGGCGTTGATGCGCCACTGAATCGCAAAGCCCAACACGGCGGGCGGTGCGGCAGGGTCGAGGCCGATGTCCTGCAGCGTGCGGCCCGCCGCCAACGCTATCTGGGCCTGCACCAGGTCCACGCCGGTGACCTCTTCGGTGATGGTGTGCTCCACCTGCAGGCGTGGGTTGCATTCGATGAACACAAACGGCAGGTCGTTCGAGGCCAGGTCCACCAGAAACTCGAACGTGCCCAGGCCCTCGTAGGCCACGGCGCGCGCCATGGACAGTGCGGAGGTGGTGATGCGCTCGCGCAGCGGCGCGGGCAACGAAGGACTGGGCGCGATCTCCACCACCTTCTGAAAGCGCCGCTGCAGCGTACATTCGCGCTCGCCCAGGGCGATCACTTCGCGCCCATCGCCCAGCACCTGCACCTCGATGTGGCGGGCGTTGCTCATCAGGCGCTCCACGTACACGCCGTCCACACCAAAGGCGGCCTGCGCCTCGCTGCGGCAGCGCGCGTAGGCGGCGGGCAAGTCATCGGCCGACGCCACCGCGCGCATGCCGCGCCCGCCGCCGCCGCCAATGGCCTTGATCACGATGCCGGCATGGGCATGCTGCGCAAAGAAGGCCTGCGCCTCCTGCAGCGTCACCGCCGCCTGCGTGCCCGGCATCAGCGGCACACCCTGCTGCTGCGCCAGCGCACGGGCCTGTGCCTTGTCACCGAACAGCGCCAGTTGCGCGGGCGTGGGGCCGATGAAGCGCAACCCGGCGTCGGCGCACGCGCGGGCGAAGTCGGCCCGCTCGCTCAGGAAGCCGTAGCCCGGGTGCACGGCATCGCAGCCCTGCGCCTGGGCAATGGCAATGAGGCGCGCACCGTCCAGGTACGCCGCCGGGCCGGTGGCGCCCAGCGCCACGGCCGCACTGGCTGCGTGCACATGGGGGCTGGCGGCGTCATCGTCGGCATACACGGCCACACTGGCAATGCCCAGGTCGTGCAGGGCGCGCACAGTGCGCAGTGCGATTTCGCCCCGATTGGCAACCAGCACTTTGGTGAACAGAACAGAAGATGGCATGGGGCAGTCGCTATTTTTTGTATAGCTGCCAGCGCATATTCATCAGGCGCCAGCAGCCAATTTCTCATTCAATCACGCAATATCCCGAAGCAGGCGGCGCAGCACTTTGCCCGCGCCCGTGGCGGGCAGTGCGTCGATGAAGCGCACCTCGCGCGGGGCCTTGTAGGGCGCCATGTTCTCGCGGCACCACGCCGCCAAGGCGGCGGCGTCCACATCCTGGCCGGGCTTCTTGACGATGAAGGCGCGCACCACCTCGCCCTTTTCCGCATCGGGCACGCCAATCACAGCGGCCTGGGCCACGGCGGGGTGCTTGATGAGCAGGGTCTCGACCTCTTCGGGGAACACGCTGTAGCCCGAGACCTTGATCATTTCCTTGAAACGGCCGATGAAGGTGAGGTAGCCGTCCGCGTCGATCTTGCCCATGTCGCCGGTGTAGACCCAACCGTCACGCAGGGTCTTGGCCGTGGCCTCGGGCTTGTTCCAGTAGCCCTTGAAGTTGCCGGGGCCGTAGATGGTGATCTCGCCCACCTCGCCAGCAGCCAGCGGCGCGCCGGTGTCAGGGTCCACGATGCGCAGGGTGTTGCCCGGCACGGGCTTGCCCTGGGTGCCCCAGCGGATCGCGTCCACGGGCATGGCGGTGTCCACGGTGTGGGTTTCCGACAGCCCATAGGCCGCCTCGTGCGCAATGCAGTGGGGTGCGAACTGCTGCCACTGCTGGGCCAGCGCCTCGGTAAAAGTGATGCCAAAGCTGGTGACCGGGTTGCGGCGCAGCGCGCTCCAGTCCATCTCGCGCGCGCCGGGCACCTGCATGAGTGCACCGTTCATGGGTGCGATGCTGTACCACCAGGTCACGCGATGGCGCTCCAGCGCCTGGGCCACGCCCAGTGGGTCAAAGCGGTACAGCAGCACGGCTGTGGCGCCGGTGTACACGGGCAGGTTCACGCCCATCACCATGCCCGCGATGTGGTACAGCGGCGCCACGGCCAGCAGCGTTTCGTGGGGCGTCATGCCGTTGCAGTCCGCCGATGCGGCGGTCTTGAACGTGGCGTTGCCGTAGCTCAGCATGGCGCCCTTCGGCAACCCGGTGGTGCCCGAGGTGTAGGTCATGAGCGAGATGTCGTCCATCGACAGCGCGACGGCAGCGGGCCGCGCGCCGGTGCGGGTGGCGGCCAGGAAGTCTTCGCAGCCCGCAGGCACCGGCGCCATGGCGGCGCGCATGGCCAGCAGCTCGGCGGGCACGTCGATGCTGGGCGTGCTCTCGGGCAGCAGCTCGGCATAGCGCACCACAAACACATGCTGCAGCGCCGTCTTGGCGCGCACCTTGTCCACCAGGGGCAGCAGCACATCGGCCGCGACGATCACGCGCGCCTGCAGGTCGGTGAGCTGGTACTCCAGCTCATGCTCCTTGTTCAGCGGCCCGCAAGGGCAGACGATGGCGCCGATCTTCTGGATGCCGTAGTGCGCCATCACGTACTGCGGGCAGTTGTTCATGAACAGTGCCACGGGCTCGCCCTTTTTTACCCCCAACGCCTGCAGGCGCGCGGCAAATGCATCACTGGCCGCGTCGAGCTGCGCCCAGGTGATGGGCTGGCCGTACCAGAGGTAGGCGATGCGGTCGGGCTTTTCGCGGGCGTGGCGGCGCAGGTGTTCATGCAGCGGCAGCTGCGGTGCGGTCTGTGGCATGGCGTTGTCTCCGAGGTGTCTGGAATCGCTGGTTCTTGGCGGTCACTCAGGGTTTTCTCTGAGTGCTCACACCCGCCAGCGTCTTGCCAATATATACCGCTCGGTAGAACAATGCTACCCATGGGTATAAATTCAACGTCGCGCAAAGGACACCAATGAACCAGCAGCCTCCCGTGCAGGCCAGCGGCCGCCAGAAGGCCGCAACGGCTGGGTCGGACGAAAAGCGCGAGCGCATCCTGCGCGCGGCCGAGGCGTTGTTTGATGCGCAGGGCTACGCCAACACCACCATCGAGCAAATCGTGCAGCAGCTGGGCGTGACCAAGCCCTTTGTGTACTACTACTTTCGCAACAAGCAGGAGATCTTCGAGACGCTGTCGTGGGCGCCTGCGGTGGCGTGTTTCACTGCGATGGACTTTGCGGCGGACGATGACCGGCCTGCCCATGTGAAGGTGACGGAGGGTATCGAGCGACTGATCCGCGCCACGCTGGAGCACCACCCCTCGGCCTTCTTCCCGTACCGCGAGCCGCAGGTGTACCGGCCAGAGTACCTGGCGGCGCAAAAGGACCTGGCGAACCACTTCTACGACCGGCTGTGCGCGCTGCTCGAACAGGGCCGCGACGACGGCATGTTCGAGTTCAACGACACCAAGATCACCGCCCTGGCCGCCTGCAGCCTGCCCGGCTTTCTCTACAACTGGTACCGCCCTGACGGCCGCCTGTCGCAAGACGAAGTCGCGCAGGAGCTGGCGCAGCTGGCCTGGCGTGTGCTGGGGCTGCGGCGCAGCCGCAAGCGCAACCCAGCCTGACGCGCACCGCAGCACCCCTACACCAAGCACAACAACCACCGGAGACAAAACCCATGAAAACCGTGTTCCTCACCCCCCTGGCCGCTGCGGCGGCCCTGCTGATCGGCACAGCCGCCAGCGCGCAGGAGACCTTCAAGGTCGCCTACATCGACCCGCTGTCGGGCCCGTTCGCCAATGTGGGTGAGCTGATGCTCACGCACACGCAGTACGCCATCGAGGACATCAACGCCAAGGGCGGTGTGCTCAAGGGCACCAAGCTGCAGCTGCTGCAGTTCGACAGCAAGCTCTCGGCGCAAGAGAGCCAGAGCGCGCTGCAGGCCGCCATTGACCAGGGGGCCAAGGCCATCGTGACGGGCGGCTCGGGCTCCTCCGTGGTCACAGCACTGGTGCAAGCGGCAGCGCGCCACAACCAGCGCAATCCGGGCAAGGAGATCCTGGTGCTGAACCACTCCTCCATCGACCCCGAGCTGACGGGCAAGGCCTGCAACTTCTGGCACTTCCAGTTCGAGGCCAACACGGCCATGAAGATGAAGGCCATTGCCAACTACATCAAGAAGCAGCCGGACATCAAGAAGGTGTACCTGCTGAACCAGGACTACGCGCACGGCAAGCAGTGGGCGCACTACGGCCGCGAGATGGTGGGCCTGGCGCGGCCCGACATCCAGTTTGTGGGCGAGGCGCTGCACCCCATCGGCCGTGTGAAGGACTTCGCGCCCTACCTCGCCAAGGTCAAGAGCAGCGAGGCCGACTCGGTCATCACCGGCAACTGGGGTCAGGACATGACGCTGCTGCTGAAGGCGGCGGGCGATGCGGGCTACAACCTGCGCTACTTCAACCACAGCGCGGGCTCCATCCCGGGCACGGTGCTGGCCGTGTCACAGGCCAAGCAAGGCCAGTTGACCTGGGTGGCCGAATGGCACCCCGGCCAGGCCGACACTCCCAAGGTGGATGAGCTGGCCAAGGCCTACAAGGCCAAGACGGGCAAGGACTTCCTCGCGCCACGCATCGAGATGACGCCGCGCTTTCTGGCCGCAGCCATCAACAAGGCCCAGTCCACCGACCCGGTGAAGGTGGCGCGCGCGCTGGAAGACCTGACGCTGGAATCCGTAGTGGGCCCCGTGCGCATGCGCGGCGAAGACCACCAGCTGCTGCTGCCCCAGGTGGTCAACACCATTGCGCCGGTGGACGGCAAGGCCGTGAAGGTGGGCTGGGAGGGCACGAACTACGGCTTCCGCACCGATGCGGCCTACACCGGCAATGAGCTGGCGCAGGGCACGGACTGCAAGATGGCGCGGCCCTGACACCACGGCGCATCAGCGCGCGGTAGACCCCACGGCGGCAGCTGCCACGGGCCGCCGCTACCATGGCCGGTCATTGCATTCATTGACCCGACCCACAAGGACCGCGCCCATGCCCGACTTTCGCAGCGACACCGTCACCCAGCCCACGCCCGCCATGCGCGAGGCCATGTTCAAGGCCCCGCTGGGCGACGATGTGTTTGCCGACGACCCGTCGGTGAACGCACTGCAGGACCATGCGGCCGAGCTGTTGGGTTTTGAGGCCGCGCTGTTCGCCCCCTCCGGCACGCAGACCAACCTGATCGCGCTGTGGGGCCACTGCCAGCGCGGCGACGAGGCCATCGTGGGCCAGAGCTGGCACACCTATCGCTGGGAGGCAGGCGGCATGGCCGTGCTGGGCTCCATCCAGCCCCAGCCGGTCGAGACCCAGCCTGACGGCACCCTGCGCGTGGCCGACATCGCGGCAGCCATCAAACCGGACGACCCGCACTTTGCGCGCACCCGCCTGGTGGTGCTGGAGAACACGACCGGCGGCCAGGTGCTGCCGCCCGCCTACATCGCCGAGGTGGCCCAACTGGCGCGCAGCCGGGGGTTGGCGATGCACCTGGACGGCGCACGCATGTTCAACGCTGCCACGGCCAATGCCGCGCGCAACGGCACCGATGTGTATGCGGAAGCGCGCGCGCTGTGCAGCCATTTTGATTCCGCCTCGCTGTGCCTGAGCAAGGGCCTGGGTGCGCCCGTGGGCTCGCTGGTGTTGGGCACGCGGGACTTCATCCGCCAGGCGCGGCGCACCCGCAAGATTCTGGGAGGGGGCATGCGCCAGGCCGGGGTGCTGGCGGCTGCGGGCCACTATGCGCTGCAGCACCATGTGCGGCGCCTGGCCGACGACCACGCCAACCTGGACCGGCTGGCGCAGGGCCTGGCCGAAGCGGGCCGCAGCCATCCCGTGCTGCAGGGCCGCATCACGGTGCTGCCTTGGCAGACCAATATTCTGTTCACCGATCTGCACGCCGACGTGGCGCCCGCCTTCACCGCGTGGCTAGCGCAGCACGGCGTGCGCGTGACCAGCAGCCTGTATGGCGGCGCCACGCGATTGCGCTGGGTGGCGCATCTGGATGTGAGCGAGGCGGATGTGACAGCGGCGCTGGATTGCGTGGTGCGCTTCGCTGGCTGATGCGCCCCTGGCGTCAGGCGGCGCAAGAACCTGTTCACAGTCTTTTTGGAGTTGCACAAGTACCTTGCCGGGATGGGGTGCAAGGCGCGGTGCGCAGCCAATAGCCCGTGCTATTGGCAAGCGCCGCAACGCCGCAGACCGCCCGGCAAGGCACTTGCCCGAAGGGTTGGAGTGAAATCAGGCGATTGGACGCCCCGGCTGCTTGCGTGGGCACGAGCCCATGCGGCGCATCCGAAGCATCCACTCATCCCGATTGCACTCCAATGCAATCTCCAAAAAGACTGTGAACAGGTTCTAAGTCCGCCCGCCGAAGATGCCAGTGCCCACACGCACCAGCGTGCTGCCCGCCTGGATGGCGGCCTCCAGATCGGCCGTCATGCCCAGGGACAGGGTATCGAACTTCCCCAGGCCCGGTTCGCCCAAGGCAGATATTTGGTCAAAAAGCCTCTTGGCGCCGGTGTGGATTGCCAGTTGCGCTTCAAATTCAGGAGCATGGTCCGGAATGCTCATGAGCCCCCGCACCACCAGACGTGGCAGTTTTGCGACAGCCCGCACCAACTCGAGCGTTTCGGCAGGAGCCACACCTGACTTGGTGGGGCCTCCATCGATATTGACCTGGATACATATCTGCAGCGGCGGCAGGTGATCGGGCCGCTGGGCCGACAGGCGCTCGGCGATCTTGAGCCGGTCCACCGTGTGCACCCAGTCAAAGTGCTCGGCCACCAGGCGGGTCTTGTTGCTCTGGATAGGGCCAATGCAGTGCCACTGCAGCGCCACATCGGGCAAGGCAGCGCGCACGGCGGCAATCTTGTCCACGCCTTCCTGGATATAGTTTTCGCCGAAGTCGCGCTGGCCGGCGGCCACGGCCTCCAGCACCGCATCAGCGCCAAAGGTCTTGGAAACGGCCAGCAAGGAAACGCTGGCCGGATCGCGCCCGGCGGCTTTGCACGCCTGCGCCATCCTGCCCAGAACCTGTTGGAGGTTGTTAGCAATCGTGGTCATAATGTTTGGCAAGCGTACCAAACGATAGAGGGATTCCGTGGACATTACCCAACTGCTCGCGTTCAGCGTCAAGAACAAGGCCTCCGACCTGCACCTCTCCGCAGGCCTGCCGCCCATGATCCGGGTCCACGGCGATGTGCGGCGCATCAACGTCGATGCGCTGGACCACAAGACGGTGCATGCCATGGTGTACGACATCATGAGCGACGCGCAGCGCAAGACGTATGAAGAGTTTCTGGAAGTCGACTTCTCTTTTGAAATCGAAGGCCTGGCACGTTTTCGCGTCAACGCCTTCAACCAGAACCGGGGCGCCGCCGCCGTGTTCCGGACCATTCCAAGCAAGATCCTGACGCTGGAGCAACTCAACGCGCCCAAGATCTTCGGCGACCTGGCCCTCAAGCCGCGCGGCTTGGTGCTGGTGACCGGCCCCACGGGCTCGGGCAAGTCCACCACGCTGGCCGCCATGGTCAACTACCTCAACGAAACCGAATACGGCCACATCCTCACGGTGGAAGACCCGATCGAGTTCGTGCATGAATCCAAAAAGTGCCTGATCAACCAGCGTGAAGTCGGCCCGATGACGCTGTCGTTCGCGGCCGCGCTGAAGTCCGCACTGCGCGAAGACCCGGACGCCATTCTGGTGGGTGAAATGCGCGACCTAGAAACCATCCGCCTGGCCATGACGGCGGCGGAAACGGGCCACTTGGTGTTTGGCACGCTGCACACATCGAGCGCCGCCAAGACCATTGACCGGATCATCGACGTGTTCCCCGCCGAAGAAAAGGAAATGGTCCGTGCAATGTTGTCCGAATCGCTGCAGGCCGTGATCTCGCAGACGCTGTGCAAAACCAAGGATGGCTCGGGCCGCGTGGCCGCGCACGAGATCATGCTGGGCACCAGCGCCATCCGCAACCTGATCCGCGAGGCCAAGGTGGCGCAGATGTACTCCACCATCCAGACCAGCAACAGCGTGGGCATGCAGACGCTGGACCAGAACCTCACCGACCTCGTGCGACGCAACATCATCAGCCCGGCCGAGGCCCGCAGCAAGGCCAAGATCCCCGAGAACTTCCCTGGCTGAGCCCCCGCAGCACACACCCATGAACGACTTTGCGGCCCCCGCAGGCGCCGCATACCGGAGCCCGATATGAAAGGCATTCTGAGCCTTCTGAAAATGAAAACCCGGGGCGGCAAGCCTGCGGAGGACCACACGGATTCCGTGCTGTTCTCCACGGCCTTTGCAGGCCAGGGCGTAGACGATTCGATGCTGGTGCCCTGGGAGGCACGTGCCGTGGAAGTAGGCGCCAAACGCCTGCCCACCAGCCGAGGCGGCAAGCTGCTGCAAGGCCTGTGGGCCAAGGACAAGTACATGGCGCATCTGGACAAGGACGCCGTGGAGCGCATGGAGCGCTTCTTCGAATTTGCGGCCATCCCGTCCAACCGCGATGTGATCCGCCAGGACGAGTACGGCAATTTCATGGTGGTGCTGCTCACGGGCACCATTGCCGTGGACCGTGTGCAGCCCTGGGGCGAGCAATTGCGCCTGGCCGAGACGCGGCCCGGTGACATCCTGGGCGAGATGTCGCTGCTCGACAGCGGCATCCGCTTTTCGGCCTGCACCACGCTCACTGACTGCGAGATCGCCGTGCTGAGCGCCGAAGCCATGGACGACATGATGACCAAGGACCCGCAGCTTGCAGCCAGCCTGATTGCACTGCTGGCCCGCAAGCTGTCGCTGCGCCTGCGTGTGGTGAGTGCGCGCCTGAGCGACAACCACAAGTAATGATTCGACAAGACAAGATCAATGATCGTCCAGCCGACGAACAGCCCCGGGAGAACTTCTGATGGAACGCGATCAGGCCAGTAAATTCATCAATGACCTGCTCAAGTTGATGGTGGGCCGCAACGGCAGCGACTTGTTCATCACCGCAGACTTTCCACCCGCCATCAAGGTGGATGGCAAGGTGACCAAGGTGTCGCCCCAGCCGCTCTCCCCCAACCACACGCTCACGCTGGCGCGCGCCATCATGAGTGACAAGCAGGTGGCCGACTTTGAACGCACCAAGGAGTGCAACTTCGCCATCTCGCCCTCCGGTATCGGCCGCTTTCGCGTCAACGCCTTCATCCAGCAGGGGCATGTGGGCATGGTGATGCGGACGATTCCGCTCACGCTGCCCACCATCGACGGCCTGGGCGTGCCGCAGGTGCTCAAGGAAGTGACGATGACCAAGCGCGGCCTGTGCATCCTGGTGGGTGCCACGGGCTCGGGCAAATCGACCACGCTGGCCGCCATGGTGGACTGGCGCAACGAGAACTCGTTCGGCCACATCATCACCGTGGAAGACCCGGTGGAATTCGTGCACCCGCACAAGAACTGCGTGGTCACGCAGCGCGAAGTGGGGCTGGATACCGACAGCTGGGAAGCGGCCCTCAAGAACACGCTGCGCCAGGCGCCCGACGTGATCCTGATGGGCGAAATCCGCGACCGCGAGACCATGGAACATGCCGTGGCCTTTGCCGAAACCGGCCACCTGTGCCTCGCCACGCTGCACGCCAACAGCGCCAACCAGGCGCTGGACCGCATCATCAACTTCTTCCCTGAAGAGCGCCGCGCGCAGCTGCTGATGGATTTGTCACTGAACCTGCGCGCCATGGTCTCGCAGCGCCTGATCCCCAAGCAGGACGGCAAGGGCCGTGCGGCTGCGGTGGAGATCATGCTGAACACGCCGCTGATCTCCGACCTGATCTTCAAGGGCGATGTCTCCGAGATCAAGGAGATCATGAAAAAGAGCCGCAACCTGGGCATGCAGACCTTTGACCAGGCGCTGTTCGACCTGTACGAGGCCAACGTGATCAGCTACGAAGACGCGCTGCGTAACGCCGACTCGCTCAATGACCTGCGCCTGCAGATCAAGCTCAACAGCCAGCGCGCCAAGTCGCCAGACCTGGCTTCGGGTACCGAGCATTTCGCCATAGTTTAAAAGCCCCCCTGAGTCGCCTGCGGCGCCTTCCCCCCAGGGGGACGCCACCGGTGGCCGGGCAAAGCCCGCTCCACGGTGGCACTGGCAAGTGCGCGCCCATCGCGGGCTTTTCTTTTTGATCCATCTCCTTTTATCTCCATGCCAAGCACCAACCCCCGCAACTACGACGCCACTCCTTCCCGCAAGGTCGCCTTTCTGGGCTTGGGTGTGATGGGCTACCCGATGGCCGGACACCTTGCACTGGCCGGGCATGAGGTGACGGTTTACAACCGCACTGCTACCAAATCAATAGCTTGGTGCGCAGAGTACGCAAGCGGCAAGGCGCCAAAACATGCTGCAACGCCGCGCGAAGCGGCTGAGGGTGCGGACTTGGTGTTCTGCTGCGTGGGCAACGACGATGACCTGCGCTCTGTGACGCTGGGTGCGGACGGCGCCTTTGCAGGCATGAAGCCGGGTGCGATTTTTGTCGACCACACCACGGCATCGGCCGAGGTGGCGCGCGAGCTGTACGCCGCCGCCCAGGCGTTGGGCCTGCAGTTTGTGGATGCCCCCGTGTCGGGTGGCCAGGCCGGCGCGCAGAACGGCCTGCTCACCGTGATGTGCGGCGGCGATGCCGCAGCCTTCGAGGCAGCCCAACCCGTGGCCATGGCGTTCTCGCGTGCCTTCACGCTGCTGGGTGCCAGTGGCTCGGGCCAGCTGGCCAAGATGGTCAACCAGATCTGTATTGCCGGACTGGTGCAGGCCCTGTCCGAGGCCGTGGCCTTTGGCCAGAACGCGGGGCTGGACATGAAACAGGTCCTCGACGTGATCGGCAAAGGCGCCGCCCAAAGCTGGCAGATGGACAACCGTGGCAAGACCATGGTGGACGGCAAGTTCGACTTTGGCTTTGCCGTGGACTGGATGCGCAAGGACCTGGGCCTGGTGCTCGATGAGGCCAAGCGCAACGGTTCACGCGTGCCGGTGACGGCCCTGGTGGACCAGTTTTATGCCGATGTGCAGAAAATGGGGGGGAACCGCTGGGATACATCGTCCCTCATCCAGCGGCTGAAATAGGCTCCCCCCTGAGTCGCTTCGCGCCTTCCCCCCTGAGGGGGGACGCACCCGGTGGCCCGGCAAAGCCGGTTCCACGGGCGCGCTGGCTTGTGCAGCGCCGGTTTCACGCCGCAGCACGCGGGGCAAAATCCCCAAGAAAAAATCCCGGGCCGCAGGATGCGGGCCGGGATTTTTGCTGCACGGGTGGTTGGCTGTGCTGGCCGCCAAGCCTGCTAAACGGCCTTCAGCCCCCAGAGGGCTTGGTGTCATCCGTGGTGACGGGTGCAGGTTGCGGCGCAATACGGCGCAGTTCTTCTTCCGAGACGATCTCGAACACACGCACGACCTTGCTCACGCCGCTCACGCCCCGGGCGATCTCGGTGGCGCGGTTGGCTTCGCGCTGCGACACGCGGCCCATCAGGTAGACAACGTTGCGCTCGGTCACCACCTTGAAGGAATTGGCCGAGATGTCCTGCGCGTCCACCAGGCTGGCGCGGACCTTGCCGGTGATGAAGGTGTCGTTGGAACGCTGGCTCAGGGTGCTGGAGAAGGCGGTGATGGTCAGGTCGTTCACCACCGAGCGCACGTTCTCCACCTGCGAAACCAGTTGCTCGACGGCCTGGCGCTCCTGCGCATTGGGGACTTCGCCCGTCAGCAGGGCCTGGCGGTTGTAGCTCGTCACGTTCACGTGCACGCGGTCGCCAAACGTCTCGCGGATACGGTTGGCCGCGCGCAGTTCGATGCCTTCGTCTTCGATCTGGGTGCCCGCCGTGCGGCGGTCCACAGCCATCACACCACCCACCACAGCGCCCCCGACGATCAGCGGCGCGCAGGCCGACAGGCCTGCAGCGAGGGCGGCAGCGGCCAGCACGGTGCACACCGTGCGCTGGGTACGGTTCATGGTTGTTTGCTTCATAGCGGATTCTCCTGTTCACCAAGTAACTGGGCGTCCACACCATCGCTCAGGCAATGCAGCACCAGGGCATGGACTTCGCGCACGCGCGCTGCGCGGTCGTGGGGCACGCTGATCAACACGTCGGTTTCGCGCAGCATGGCGGCAAGCTTGCCGCCGGTGCGGCCGGTCAGCACCACCACGGTCATGTCGCGCTCGTGGGCGGCTTCGGCAGCGGCCAGCAGATTGGCGTCGTTGCCGGACACCGACAGGGCCAGCAGCACGTCACCGGCCTGGCCCAGCGCACGCACCTGGCGGGCAAACTGCTGGGCGGCGTCGTGACTGCCTCCTGTGGCGGCCGTCAGCAGCGTGCTGTCGGAGGTCAGGGCCAGCGCTGCCAGCTCGGGGCGTTCGCGCTCGAAACCCGCCACGCAAAACGCAGCGAACTGCTGCGCCTCGGCGGCCGAGGGGCCGTTGCCACAGGCCAGCACCTTGCCGCCGCTGGTCACACAGGCCAGGACGGCCTGCACGGCGGCGGCGATGGGATGGCTCAAAACCTGCGCCGCCTGGTACTTCAGGTCGGCGCTGTCGATGAAATGCTGTTGGATGCGTTGCTCAAGCATGAGGGCTCGATGATACCCGCCGCGTGTTACAGCTTTTGTAGCAAACCGTAGTCACTGGCATTGCGTTGGAGCCCGAATGGGGGACAGGGAACGGATGGGGTCACTGCGCATCAAAGGCCGCCTTGAGCCACTGCACAGAAGCCTCGACCAGCACCACATCAAAACGGCAGGGCGGCGGCGATGGCAGGCGCAGCAAGTAATGCCGGGCCGCAAAAATGATGCGCTGCTGCTTGGTGGCACCGATGCTGGCCCCCGCGCCGCCAAACGCACTGCCCGCCCGGCTGCGCACTTCGACAAACACCAGCGTGCCGTCGCGCTCGCGCATGACCAGATCAATCTCGCCACCGCCGCGTCCGGGCGTCCGATAATTGCGCACCACCAGTTGCAGGCCAGCCGCCTGCAGATGGGCCAAGGCCTGGTCCTCCGCCACATTGCCGCGTTCGCGCGTGGTGGCGGCGGGGGCAGCCGGGCCAGAGCCCCCCGCCGGTTTTCTCTTTCCAAGGAATTTCATTGAGCGCATCTTTCGCTTCAGCCCAGGGCGCCGCGCGCGAAGCGGCGGCTGCGCAGCATTATCCCGAGGGCGCCTTGTACGTGGTGGCCACGCCCATCGGCAACTTGGCCGACATCACCCTGCGCGCACTGCACGTGCTGCAAATGGCCGACACCGTGGCCTGCGAAGACACGCGCCACACGCAGTCCATGCTGCGCGCCTACGGCATCGACAAAGGTGCCGCCCAGCTGCTGGCCGTGCACCAGCACAACGAGGCCGAAGCCGCGCAGAACGTGGTGCAGCGGCTGCAGCTGGGCCAGCGCGTGGTGTATGTGAGTGACGCTGGCACGCCCGGCGTGAGTGATCCTGGCGCCCGGCTCGTGGCCGCCGTGCAGGCGGCCGGCCTGCGGGCCGTGCCCCTGCCGGGCGCCAGCAGCATCACCACAGCGCTGAGCGTGGCTGGTGCCGTGGCCCACAGCACTGAACATGGCGGCTTCGTGTTTGCGGGCTTCCTGCCCGTCAAGAACGCGGAACGCGCCACGGTGATTGCGCAGCAGCTGGCCCCGGAGCCGCGCTGCGTGGTGCTGCTTGAAGCCCCCCACCGCATCAACGAGCTGGCCCAGGCCCTGGCGGTGCTGGGTGATCGTCCGGTAACGCTGGCACGGGAGCTGACCAAGCAGTTCGAGGAAGTGACCACGCGGCCCGCCCGGGAGCTGACAGCCTGGCTGGACGGCGCACCCCAGCGCTCGCGCGGCGAGTTTGTGGTGCTGCTGCACCCGGTGGCGGTGGCCAGCGACGATGGCGCCAGCCTGCGGGTGTTGCGCCTGCTGGTGCAGGAGCTGCCGCTGAAAACCGCCGTGCGCCTGGCTGCCGAGATCACGGGTGCATCGCGCAATGTGCTTTACGACACGGCCCTGGCGTGGAAGCGCAGCGGCGCGAGCGGGGAAGATGAGGACGAAGCAGGCGACGCCGGGAGCTGATAACACCTCGGATTTCAGGCCAAATTGGCACCTAGCGCTTGATGGATAAGCGCCAATAGCTATATATTTAATAGCATTTCATCCGCCACAGCGAATCCACCACCGGCCCTGGTGCCGCCGCCCCCCTCCAGATCTATCGCCCTGACACCGCCAACCCGGCCGCCACCCCGCCAAACAAATCGCCTTCCACCTGGGGAGTGTCGGGAAACGCCGCTTTGAGCGCCTGGCGCAGCGGCCGCAAGGCCGACGAGCCCCCGGTGAGATAGATCGCATCCAGCCCTTGCACACCCAGGCCCGCCAGCTGCACACATTCCTGCGCGCAGGCCACCACCTGTTCGAGGGGCTGCAACAGGAACTGCGCCAGCCCCTCGGGCGTGACGGCGGCGCCCAGTCCTGCCTCGATCCAGTCCAGCGGCATGGGCGCGTCGGCATCGGCCAGCGACGCGGCGATCTTGGCCTGCTCCACCGTGTTGGCCATGCGGTGCCCCAGGCGCTCGTGCAGCACCCGCATGAGCCGCGCGTGCAGCCGCGCATCGGAATAGTCGGTGCGCAGGTTCTGCGCATCGCGCAGTGCACGCGGCGAGTACAGCCACTGGATCAGGTGCCAGGTGGACAGGTCAAAAAACACCCGGCTGGGCACCTCGCGCCCCGTGGGCCCGGTGTGCCGAAACCCGAGCAAGGGCATCAACAGGTCCAGGCTCAGCCGCCGGTCAAAGTCGGTGCCACCCACGTGCACGCCGGTGGTGGCCAGCACATCGCTGCCGCGCTCGGCACGCGCCATGCGCTCCGGCCCCAACCGCACCACTGTGAAGTCCGAGGTACCTCCCCCAATGTCCACCACCAGCACCAGCGACTCGTGCGCGATACGCTGCTCGTAGTCCAGCGCTGCGGCAATCGGCTCCAGCTGGAACGACACCTCGGCAAACCCCGCATCCAGCGCAGCCTGGCGCAACGCATCTTCCGCCTGCTGATCGCGGTCGGCATCCCCATCCACAAAATGCACCGGCCGCCCCATCACCACACGGGCAGGCATGCCGCCCAGCTCATCGCGCGCCTTTTGCACCAGCATGCGCAAGAAGAGGCTGATGATGTCCTGGTAGCTCACCATCTTGTTGTGCACCGCCGTCTTGTCCTGCAGCAGCGCACTACCGAGCAGGCTCTTGAGCGACCGCATCAGACGCCCCTCGGTGCCTGCCAGATACTGGGCCACGGCATCGCGACCAAAGTGCGTGCGGTGATCCTCTGCGTTGAAGAACAGTGCGGTGGGCAGTGTGTGCGCACTCCCTTCCAGCGCAATCATCCGCGCCAACCCCGCCCCCTGGCGCACGGCCATCGCGGAGTTGGAAGTGCCAAAGTCGATACCGAGGGTGGTGTCCTTCAGGAGGGGCATGGGTGAAGTGTCGAAGCGATGAGGAAGTGTTCAACGCACACCGGCCACAGCCTCGGTGAACGCAAACATCGGATGCGGTGCTGCGGCGAGAAGAATGCTCTGGGCAGCTTGGTGGCGCGACAGGAGACCCGTCCAAAGCCCCTCCGAGGCACGACCCAGCGCCGTGGACACCGCATGCAGAATGGAAAAAGCCCTTGATTAGCAAAAATCAAGGGCTTTTATTTGGTGGCTGGGGCGGAATCGTAAGAATCGCGGGAAGCTTCTATCCATAAGCCTACCACGATGTTACATTTTTTTGGGGGTACGGCCCAGGGTACGGTGCTGGAAAACAACGGAAATGATCAGTGGTTCAGTTCCAAACTGCTACTCGACCTTTCCTGGTGCAAAAGCGAGGCGAACACGCTCTAAGCCGCCCCCACCTCTAAGTACTCCGGCCACCGCCAGTACGAGCTCTCGTTGAGCACGAATGACTGTGCACGGTGAAGCGACAGCAAAGTCGACGGTGCAATGCGCGGAGAAGTAGCCGCTGGTTTCAGGATCGTCACTCAGTTCATCGTGCAGCGCCGATTGAAAGCCGTCGCTGTCAACGGCCAGCAGCATTTGATGTACAGCGCACTGACACGGACCGCTTGAGCGAGGAAGTTCAGAAGCGCGCGCCGCATTTGCTCGGTCATGTTCCACGAGTACTCTGGGTTGTCATCGGTGTCGACTGTAGCAACAAGGTCTGGTGTTTCTCGTCGGCGGTAACCAAGCTGGTGGTGCCGAACCGGCCGGCGCAGCGCGGCGCTGCACTTCGCAGGCGAAGATCTCGGCGAGCAAACCGGCCAAGCGCTGCTTGAGGGGCTCCCAGGCGCCCCGCGGTTTACATCACATCTTCCCAGGCTCAGGGCGACGCTTGCTGCCGCTTGCCGGGGCCTGGCGATCATCAAGGTCATAGACTCTCAAACCCTCTATTCGGAGCCCAGAATCAATAGAAAATAACTAGTGCAACGTGTTCACATGTGGGAAACTAGGCGGGGCACTCCGGGGGAATGGGCGTATGGGGAAGAGGCAGCCGATCTTCACGCACGATGAAGTCGAACTTTTTGTTTTTGAACTGCAGACGAAGTTTCGCGAAGGGGTTCGCTCTCCTGACGCGCTTCTTTATGTCGTCATTACTTTAGTGGGGGTGGGGTTGGCGACGTGGGCGATCCCCGCGTACAACCGGGCTCACACCAGCCCCGAGACCCTCGGAATCTACGTTATTGGATTCCTGGTGACAGTTTTTCTAGACGCTATGTTCACTTGGAAAAGGAAGGGCGCAGAAAATAAGTACGAACAAGCAATAGCAGTGCTCTGTATGTGCTTGGCGCTCCTCCTAATCGTTCTAGCCTCTTACTTTTCGGTTAAGACTACCTCTCCACAGACACCCGAGGTCGATTTGATTTGGAAGGCATGCGCCTACCCTGTGTTGTGGCTCTGTTTTCTCGCGTCAGTTTTGATGGCGCTTGTACTCTCAGGATTTGAAGCCGGAGCACCTCCGGTGGGTCCTCTCGATCGTCCAGTGAATGCTGTGGAGGACAGAAATGAATAACTCCGAACCGTTCTTGTCAATACCCGCGGTTATCGTCCGCCAGCCGGTAGGAGAGTTTTACTTATGCTCTATTCCGGCGGGACCTCTTCGCGAAATTTCGTACTCCATTCCGGCAAGCATGCGACGAGAGCAAGGAATGTTCTCCAAGATGCTGGGCAATCAGCGAGCCCGCTCCATTCCTCGAGCGAAGCAGATTGGACAGTACATTGATGAAGAAGGTTCAACCTTCCCCAACACCGTTATTCTCAGTGCAAACTTTGACGAAGACGGCAACTATGTGGAAGACCCTTTAGAGCGTTGGCACGTGTCTAGCGCCGCAGATGGATGTTTGCGCTTGACGATCCCAACAAATCAGCGTCTTGCCTCAATCATCGACGGACAGCACCGTCTCGAAGGCTTCACATATGCTGCCAAGACCGACAGGCAGCAAATGGAACTGCCATGCGCCGTCTTCGTCAACTTACCCCGCCCCTATCAGGCAAGAATTTTTGCAACAATAAACATCAATCAAAAAAAGGTTGACAAGAGCCTTGCATACGAGTTGTTTGGATACGATCTAAACGAGTCTGACGCAAACAAATGGCCGCCCGACATGCTCGGCGTCTACTTTTCCCGTGTGTTAGAGGGGCAATCAGACTCCCCCTTCAGAGGCCATATCAAGCTTGCACTGCTAGATGAGGACGAAGATGCAGCTCCAATTCCAGATGGTTACCCGTGGGCTGTCTCTGTTGCTTGCATTGTTGAGGGGGTGACGAAGCTTATTTCTGAGAAGCCTATCGCTGACCGTAGCGCCTTGGCTAGCGGCAAGGCGAAAACCAGGAGCGAACTTCCTTCCGATAAAGCACCTCTTCGTGATCTTTATAGGAAACAACAAGACAAGAGTCTTCTTGCTGCAATAAACGAGTTCTTCTCTGCTGTAGACCGCCTAATCTGGACCACACAGTCTTCATCTAGCTTCATATGGAGGACTGTTGGCGTACTGGCGCTTTTTGACGTTCTGCGCGAAGGGCTCGCTGAGGGGAAGCTCGATCCGATCAACATGAAATCTTCGGCGCAGAACTTCTTACAGGGCGCCGCCGGAATCAATTTTGCGGACGATTTTTTTCATGCGTCAGGTGCTGGCCGAGTTCGGATACGGAAAGTCTTCCGCGTATTAGTTGGCCTAGAGCATGCGCCGGATGGCGAAGTACAAGACGTGGTAAACAGGCTGAAAGCTTGAACGCAATAGACGTCCAAGGCCTGAACATGCTTCGTCAGATTTTGGTTGATCCAACTTGCCAAGTAAAAATTGCATTGTTTGTTGATTTAGTTTTGCACCTGGGTACGGAGCCGAAGTGTTCTACAGCGGCAACGAGAAGATGAGAAATGGCAAACATTTCAATCTAATATCAACTTGGTCCGGCGTACTTCGATCAAGCAAGACCAGCACGCTCAAGTACGCAGTAGCCAGGGCGCTAATCGAGACGGTCAAAGAATCGACTTCAAATAACGACGTCGTGCTGACGCGCGAGGCGCTCGCCACAAGACTCGTTTGCTACTACTGGTATCAGGTGCGGCAGTTCAGATTGAAGCAGGCCGCCGCAGAGATTCAGGAGCCCAATGTAACGAGGCAACTGCGCGCTTTGCCTGACTCCTACGGGCTTCGATGGCACGCGAAGACTCCTGAGATTAAAAAGATTATTGAATTCGTTGCCGAAGAAGGATTTCGTGAAGTCATCCCGCGATTTCATACCGGACTCGATGGTCGAATCTTCGAAATGCATGGAACGAAGGCCCTCAGAGTGACCGAGGCGCAGCGAGGCTTCATCGCAACCTTCGAATCCTTGCTAATGCGTTCCGTCCTGGGAGGCTGGTCAGCGCAAGTCGAACAATACAATCTTACCCCTCGCGTTTACGCCAAGATTTGCTTCGACGGGCGAAGGCGAACATCTGTGTGGCGGTGGGCTGGGCACTTGCGGGCGCATGACAACTCCTGCTTCTATTGCGGCAAACTGGACCCGACACCCGCACATGTTGATCACGTTATTCCTTGGTCATTTCTGCTCGACGATCCCGCTTGGAACCTAGTTCTTGCGTGCGACCTCTGCAATAGCAGCAAGCGGGACCGGATCCCCGCACAGCAATTTTTGCAACGCCTCTGTACGCGCAATCAAGCGCTGACCGGTGGCGGCGCCTTCGAGAATAGGGTCCGCTTCTCCCTGTCCCAGCTCCCTCATCGAGCATCGGACGGGCTCGCCATCTCGCTAAATGTGCTTTGCCAGCAGGCGTACCTACAGGGCTTTGGGAGGGGCTGGCATCCATCTTCGGGCAAGGCATCACTGCGGGCGGCTGGCCAATCCATCCTGCAGTGAGCGCAATAGATTCGCGTTCAGGTGAGCGACGCGCTTTTCTCGACATGTCCTGAGACGCGCGTTAACATCTCTTCACAAACGCTTGAGGGAGCTGTGCGCTGCGGATGCCATGTGTGTCGCCATTTATGCGAAATTTCGGAATGAACTGCGACTGGATCGCCTCACAAACGTGAAGGACTTGTCGCAGGCGCTCGAGCGCCTGTTTACTCGACCAATCGGGCGCTTTGCCCGCGACCTGGCATTTGATCCGTTGCCAGCCGAATGGATCCGCATCATCGAAAACTGTCAACTGATATTAGGCGCCAAGTCTCCCCAAGACGACAACCGTGTAGGCCGCCTCGCTGCGGCGGTGCTGGTCGAGAAGGGGAGCGAACTTCGAGGGGAATTGGCTCGACATCTGATAGGTCCCAGCGCTGAGGACGGCCAAGAGGCAGAAGTACGCCCATTAGACGCAGACGTCGCGCTGTCTCGCCAATTAGAGCGAGCATTACTTTAGCGCACTCTTTTACGGACCACTGGGTCGTGATGAACGAACAACTCCGTTTACTCAACGCCATCTACAAGACCCGAGACGGGTCGATAGGTGCTTCGTTCTTCGCACCGTGCTTGGCACAGTGTTCACAATACAAGCGAGCAGCCGGCTTCTTTTCTTCAACGGCTTTGGTGTCGTGGGCCGACGCACTTCTGACGAACGGCACGAAGTCTGTCTCCATCAACCTGCTCATCTCACCGACACTGTCTTCCGCAGATAAGGCAACCTTTGAACGCGCCACTGATACAGCAGCTCGCGCTGAGATTCTGACGCGATGCGGAGACTCGTTGGTTCGTGAGCTCCTTAGTGACCCCACATGCGGAAAGACGAGAGGCAACTATCTGCTCTGGTTGCTCGCAACGGGCAAGCTTGAAATCCAATTTGCACTTCCTCAGCATGTGGATGAACCAGGCATGTATCACCAGAAGAGCGGTGTGTTCAGTTTTCCTGACGGCTCGAAAGTCGCCTTCGAGGGGTCGGCCAATGAGACTGCATCGGGATACATCCGCAACTACGAAAAAATCCACGTATTCAGAAGTTGGGTTCCAGAGGACATAAGTCGTCTCGCCGCTGTAGAAGCTGACTTCAATGAGCAGTGGAACGAGCAGGACCCGTACCTGACAGTCGTCCCGCTGTCTCGCGAATCACTTCACCTCATCAAGGAACGTGCGGCGGAACTCGACTTCGACACTCTGCCATCTCCATCTGGTGGCGCGCGACCTGAAGATCCTAGGTGGCGTCATCAGCCTGAAGCTGCCAGGGCCTTTCTTGACGCCGGGAAGGGCGTCCTTGAAATGGCAACGGGTACTGGGAAGACCAAAACCGCGCTTCGCATCGCAAAGGAATTGTTCGCGCGCGGAGAGATTGATTCAATGATCGTTTGCACGGAAGGAACCGACCTCCTGCAGCAGTGGTATGAGGAAATCCTCGACTGGCGCGCTGCGCTGGAAAGACCGTTGCGGGTGTACCGCCACTTTGCTGGCGACCATCAGGGCATGACATTTGCGCTGAACTGCACATTCTCCACCCTTGTCGTATCGCGAGGTCAGCTGGGTAAGTTCCTTCCGATCCTGAAGGAGGTGCAGGCCGCGCGAACACTCGTGATCCATGACGAAGTTCATGGTCTTGGGGCGCCGTCTAGTCGAGCAAGCCTCGGAGGGAAGCACCAACGGTACCGTTATGTTCTCGGTCTGTCCGCAACCCCTGAGCGCGAATACGATGCTGATGGGACAGCGTTCATCGATTCGGAGATCGGCCCAACGGTCTTCTCGTTCGGACTCGAAGATGCGATCCAGCGCGGTATCCTGGTCGAGTTCGACTATGTTCCGCTGCCCTACGAACTAACGCTAAATGACCGGGAGAGGCTGAAGGCTGTCTATGCACGTCAGTCTGCCCGCGCACATTCTGGACAGCTGATGACCAACGAGGAGCTATGGACTGAGCTCTCGAAGGTCTACAAGACTGCGGAGCAGAAGCCGGGCATCTTTGCGGACTATCTGGCTACCTATCCAGACTTGGTTCTCGGATGCATCTTGTTCGTGGAGGAGCGCGAGTACGGCGAGCGCATTCTGCCCATCCTTCACGCCACGGGGGTGCGATACCGCACGTACTATGCGGAGGACGACCGCGAGAACCTAGTGATGTTCGGCCGTGGGGAGATCGACTGTGTGGTGACATGCCACAAGATTTCCCAGGGCATCGACATCAAGAGTCTGATGGCCGTGGTCCTGTTTTCGTCCGCAAGGGCGCGCCTCGAAACAATCCAACGCGTGGGGCGCTGCCTGCGGAGTGACCCCTCGAATCCCGGCAAGCGAGCCACTGTCGTGGATTTCGTTCTCGAAACCGAAAACGAGAGAACGAGGCGCGGACCTTCCGCGGATGAAGAGCGCCGCGACTGGCTAACCGCATTGTCACAAGTTAGGAGGGGATCGAATGCCGATTGACATCGAGCTGCGCGAAGCAGTCCACCAGGCAATTATTCAGCGCCAGCAACCGCTGGAGTTGGAACGCCAACTTTTGGCGCTCCTTGCGGAGCTGAGCGAACAGGATGTGACGGACGATCGCCGAATGCAGCGTGTCAGCATACTGCAGTCCGGGGTCAGCATGGCAAAAGTGCTGGGGCAATAGCATGGAGATCAAGCTGCTTGGTTGGGCTTGCGAAGGGTTTCGCTGCCCCGACATGGAAGTTGACCTCCAAAATGGAAACTCTACGCCAAAAGTCTCGTTGGTTCAGATGCCCAATGGGACGGGCAAAACCACCACCCTCGCTCTCTTGAAAGGTACGCTGACGGGTGAAGCCCGAAACTGGACGTCGAAGTACATTGCTGCGCTTCGCAGTACCGCCAAGCCGGACAGTGGCACCTTTGCGGTTTCTCTCACCGTGGATGGGCGCCCGCTGAAGCTCGAGTTGACTTGCGACTTCGAGCTGGGGGAGGTTTCGTTCAACACGACCTCCCCCGAGGTGGGTGGCTTCAACCGCGGCTGGACCCCTCCGCCGGCGGTACGAAGATTCCTGACGCCCCGTTTCGTCGACCTGTTTGTGTTTGATGGCGAGCTGGCCAACACGCTGCTCGACCCGCATGCGACGAAGGCGGAGGAGGCCATTGAAACGCTGTGCCAGCTCGATCTGCTCGACTCCGTCGCGAATGACTGCGAGCAGTTTTGGCAGCTCAACACAGCGAAAGGCGGAGCTAGGCATGTGAGTGGGCTCACCCGCTACACAACAATCGCCACCCGACTCAGTGACCGAGTCCAGACACTACGGAAGCACATCGAGCAACGCGAAGAACGACTTGGGAAAGTCAACTCAGAAGTTGCGCGACTGAACGGCGAGATCCAAAAGCTTGTCGACCAGGACGGCAAGAACCGCGAGAACTACTACCAGAAGAAATCCGCGAAGGGCGAAAAGGAGCAGGCCCTCTCCGGCGCCGTGCGGGAGCTGATGGACAGGATGAGACGTCCTGAGGCGCTGGCGCCGGCTTTTGGCGTGACCCTAAAGAACTTGAAAGCAAACCTCGATGTCGCGAAGTTGCCGGGCAGTACATCCAGGCAGTTCTTCCAAGAGCTCGCTTCGAAGCAAGACTGCATTTGCGGCAGGCCGATTGGCGAAAAAGAGCGCCTCCACATTCTGTCGAGCGCGGAAGACTTCCTAGGTGAAGACCTGGCCGGCGTGCTCAACGCCTTCAAGGAAGAGGTAGACATTATTGACTCCGAAGAGCGCCTGCGAGTTGTCGACGAAAAGCTTGCCGGTATCGAACAGATTCGGCTTGAAATCGCTGACCTCGAAGCAGAAATGGCGGTCCTCCAGAAGTCCAGTGTGAGCGCCGCCGGGGGCGACCCGGAAGAGTTCCGCCGCAAGCTCGAGCCTCTCAATGTTGAAAAGGCGAACCTGGAACGCGACCTCGATCTGCTGAGATCACCCCTAGAGCCAGGCGAATCCAGCGAGCTCATTACGTCGCCAACGGATGCCGCAAAGATCACGAAGTTGGCGGTCGCTGAGAAGCAACTTGCCATGGCGAACACAGAGATTCAACGAATCAACGGAACTCTAGGACTTCGGATGCGGCTGGACCTGCTCAAACAAGTTTGCGCGGATGCTCGTGGGCTTGCGAAGCAGCGAATCAAGGAAGGCCTCTTGCAGAAATGCAACCAGCGCCTGCGCCATGTGTTGAAGGGCGACCCCCTGGAAATCCAGCGCATCGATCGGTCGCTGGTCCTGAAGGATCGCGAGTCGGGAAGCGCCGGGCAGAACCTGGCTGTCGGATACACGTTTCTCGCAGAGGCGTTGAGCAAGGGCAGTCACGACTTCCCCCTCGTTGTAGATAGCCCGGCGGGTCCCCTGGACCACGGCGTGCGTCGGCAAGTCGCCACCATGGTCCCTGCCCTCTGCACCCAGTTCGTAGCATTCACGATCTCCACGGAGCGAGAGGCATTCTTGGAGCCTCTCGAAGCCAGCGCCGGTGGCGACGTCAAGTACATCACTGTCTTCCGAAATACACCAGGTAACTCCGCCCTCCTCAAGGATCTGCCGGCAGACCACACGGATAACGGGCAATCAGTTGTCGTTGGCGGACGTGACTATTTCGTCCGGTTCGCCCTCGAGAATGAAAACGACGAAGCAGGGAGTTCCTAATGGCCTTCAAAATGCGGCAAGAGGTTGATGAGTGGTTCTCAAAGGTCCACAAGGCCAAGGACACGCCCTTTCCCACCAAGTTCGACTACTACTATCTGTGCTTAATGTTCGGCCTGGCCAAGCGGAAGCCGGCTACTCTGTCCGCGGGGGTCGAGTTTATCGACTACTTCGTTGCGGACTACAAGCCTGTTCAGAACCTGATCCTAGGGCTACTGGTGGTAGCCGAAGCAGAGGTACAAGGGATCGACTTAAACAACCGTGCAGCCATCAAGAAGCTGCTGGGGCTATATCTAAGTCCGGAGGCATCAGTAGCACTGACCGCGCAAGGTTTCGATCGGATGAACGACTACGCAAATGGCGGATTCAATTCTATCGTAGCTTCATACCCTGAAGCGCCGTGGGTGGCAGCCGATTTCTTGCAGTGGTATACGAGAGAAATCAAGGTGCTTTTCTAGGCGCAGTTCGAGCGCTCGCAGCACCGCTTCACTGCGGTACCCCTTGCGGCTGGAACAAGGCCTTGGTTCTCGTTCGCACCTGTAGTGCGCCTACGTCGCGTAGGCCACCAGTTCTGCAACGGTTCTGGCCTTCATGAGCCCAGTCAATCCATCATCGATGTGGCTCGCAATGACTTGACCCATGGTTTTCATATCCATAGGACCGTGAACCTGGACGATCAAAGCCTCAAATACGTTCGCGTATTCTCCGAACAGCGTGGTTCCAATGAACTCGCTGCCGTTTTGATCAACCTTCTGTTTGCCGGCGCGGGGACCGTCACGGAGCGAACGAACCAAAGCGATCCGGCAAACGATATTGGGGGTAAGGCTGGTGCGTCCCTTTAGGATCTTCAGCTTGTCGGTCGCCGCCTGCGAGATGTGCATTCGCTTAGGCAACATTCGCCACCTCCTTTGCCTTCCAGAAGTAACCTTCTTCCGCCGACGTGCTCCTCTCGAGCGGATCAAAACGCAAATGAAATGCGTGCGAGACGCTCGATCTCAGGCCGTCGTAGAACCGCTGGTCGACCTCCGTGTCCGTGGAAAGCACAATGACCTGATGGCTCGCCCTCGGGAAGTAGGATTCGACCAACTTCTCGCGATGTTTACTGTCCAGCCGCCCCAAGGGCGTGTCGATGATGATCGGCAAGCTTCGACCCGAAGCCTTGCCGAGTGCCTCGAGCATCGAGATCGCAAAAATTTGCTTTTCGCCGGCGGAGAGCCGTGCTTTCGGAATTTCGTTGCCTTGTTGGTCAAGCAGTTTCACAAGGAACGTCGACTCATCGATCAAGGCGTCGACAATCATGTCGTCCTTGCGAGAAAGCCTTTGGAAAGCGCTCACAAAATGACGACGGAGTTCCTGGCACTTGCGGGAGCCCGCGCGCCGTTTGAACTCGCCTAGGACTTCCTGAACACTTTCGGCGAGGTAGTCTGCACGGGCAGTCACCCCATCCACCTGCGAGTCCTTCTCGAGTTTCCTCTTCTTCCTTGTGATGTCGATTGCCTGCCAAAGATTGCGGCGCATGTCCTGAAGAACACCCTGTTTCTTAGCCTCCAGACGGTTAACTACCTCCATCGAATCCTCAAGAGTACGAAATGCCTCCTGTATAGATTCGTCGGAGGGTGCGTGCGCCAATCTATCCTGCTCCTGTGCCTCATGCTCTGCCAGTTGCTTGAGGCTTTTCTGCAGTTCGGCCAGTTGGCGCTCCACCATGGGAACGGTGGCCGTCAACGTGTTCAACAGTTTGTCGGCTTCGCTTCCCGTCAGCCCATGGATGATCTTGGATGGAGCATGCGGGGGAGCACTAATTTCGTTCACCCATTCATCGATGGTGCGGTTCACAACAGAACGCCAGGAACTTGAGCCCTTCACCTGCGAGAGCTGCTTCTTGAGTTGATCCACCGTCGATTTGATAGAGCCAGAAACAGCCTTAGCCTCCAGCGCCTTTCGCTCCGATTGCACTGTATCCACCAACTGACGCTGTAGATCCCCGGCAAACATGAAGACTCCGGGACCTGACAGGAGTTCACGAATTTGTTCTTCGCGCTCAACCCGGTCCTCTTGGATGCTCAAAAGTCTAGCCTCCACTTGAGTTCGATTGATGGCCCAAGCACCGCCACGATCAGACAGTTTCGAACGCATCCGCTCCTTAGCGGCAATCGCCTGATCCAGCTGCGGTTGTAGCACCTGTTGCAGCTCAATCTGTGTGCTATCAATTTTGGAGATCAGCTGGTCATACGCTTCATGGAGCGACCGCAGCTTGGTACGCACATCATCCGGCGTATCGGCCGCACGCCTCGTTCGGATAAACGAAGAGAGGTCCGTCGCCAATCTGTCCGCAATATCAAGGCCGAGCAAGCGCCGGATGGCATCACTGAGCACTTCGTCCGCATCGTCTCGCGCGAGATCAGCAATCTGCTCGCCATCGAAAAAGAAAAACTGGGAAATTCCGGACGGGATCAATTGCGACAAGAACCCCTGAGCCTGGTCGCCCATCAGCCAAGGTTCCTCAGCCTCATTCTTGAAGAGCAGCAATGACTCCTGCGCGGCACTGCCCTTGCCACCCCATGCACGTTGCACGCGATAACGGACGGTCTCTCCTAGCCGAGCATAGCTGAAGATGATCTCGACAGATGCACGCTCAGCAGCAACCAACTGCGTCTGTGACGAGTGAATCAACTGAGCAAGGATCGCCGCGTACTCTTTCTCCGTCAGCGGCGTATCAAACCCCTGCCGCCCATAAAGGGCTAGTCGCACGGCTTTGAGTATTGTCGTCTTGCCCGCGCCATTCAGACCACCAAAAAGGACGATGGTTCGCTTGGAACCGTACTTCGTCCGCGGAGCGAGGTCGAAGGAATGAATACCTCTGAAGTTACCGAAGTCAGTGAGAAGAAGCCGTTCAATCAGCATCGCCAATCACCTTTCCGATGTCCGAGTACCGTTTCTGCAGATCTCGCTCTTGAGCGTCATAGCTGCTAACCCGATTGGTCCACTCCGCCTGTGAGGCAATGGCCTGTTTGTCGTCTGCCCAGTCCCGAGATAGCAATTCCTGCAACTCCTTCTGCAGGCCAGATCTCCTTGCGTGGCCTTGGTAAGAGACTTCAAGTTCGAGCAGCTTCATCAGGAGTTCCTTAGGGAGCCGCTTTTCCGAACAGAGCTCCTCCACAACAAGAGCGTCGTTCGCGTCGAAGACAAAGTCGTCGTCGATCTTCCAAGCGATGTCACTGGGGAAAACCTCTCGATAGATCGCAGGCACTGAGTCCTCCCAATCCGGCTCGTTCGGATCAAGTCTCCACTCTCTACGTATCTGCTCAAGCTCCGCAATGGTGATGAGTTCTTGAGCGTCCTTAGGATTCGACTCCGTAACCGCCTTCTGTGTCTTTAGAAGTTCTCTCAGCAGATGCTTGCGGTACTCCAGCCTATAAGGTCCAAGCACATGCTTTTCTTGCACTGTATTGCCCTGCTCGTCCTTCTTGATGGAGATCGTGATGGAACCATCGCGGCGTCTCGCGCTTCGGAATTCATGCTTGCGAGAAGGATTGGTTGTCTCGTAGAGCTCGTTACGAAAATCACGCAACGGAGTAAGCCATGCATTGCCTGTCTCGATCAAACCATCCATCGCGCGGTCTTTGGTCACAACAGTGCACACCCAGCACCCGAACCTTGAGTTGCCGCAAGA